>CAIMLX010000254.1 GCA_903842455.1 uncultured Hyphomicrobiales bacterium
CTGCGCAGTTTTCATCGTAGGTCCCTGCTTGCGCAGGGATGACACTTTGGTGGAGGGCTAAACCATGGCGTCCCTCCTCGACATCCAGAACCTCACCCTTACTGCCGCCGGCCAACCGCTGGTGCATAACCTGTCGCTCGCGCTGAACCCCGGCGAGCGCCTCGGCCTCATCGGCGAGTCCGGCTCCGGCAAGTCGCTGACCGCCCTCGCGTCCATCGGCCTGCTCCCGCCGGCCATCACCGCCACCGGCTCGATCACGCTGGGTGGCACGCAAGTCCTCGGCGCCCCCGAACGCACGCTGAACCGGCTGCGCGGCACCGTCGCCGCCACCGTGTTCCAGGAACCGCTGACCGCCCTCGATCCGCTGATGAAGATCGGCCGCCAGGTCGCCGAGCCCCTCGCCCGCCGCGCCCACCGCGACGGCGCCAACATCGACCTCAACCGCGAGGTCACTGCCCTCCTCGAGGCCGTCGCCCTGCCCGATCCCGGCCGCATCATCAGCGCCTATCCGCACGAAATCTCCGGCGGCCAGCGCCAGCGCGTTGCCATCGCCATGGCGCTCGCCTGCCGCCCGCAACTCCTCATCGCCGATGAGCCGACCACCGCCCTCGACGTTACCACCCAGGCCGAAATCCTGACCCTGCTCGACAGGCTGGTCCGCGAGCGCAACATGGCGCTGCTGTTCATCAGCCACGACCTGCCGGTCGTCGCAAAGATCGTCGACCGCGTCGTCGTGCTGCAGCGCGGCGAGGCGGTCGAGGCCGGCCCCGTGGCCGAGATTTTCGCCGCGCCCGCACACCCCTACACCCAGAGCCTCGTCGCCGCCGCCCGCCGCTTCGATGCCGCGCTGGAGGCCGCACCATGAGCCTCCTCCGTGTCGAAAACGTATCGTTCGCCTACGGCCGCCGCCCCACGCTCACCGACGTATCGCTCACCCTTGAGCCCGGCCGCTCCCTCGGCCTCGTCGGCGAATCCGGCTCCGGCAAGACCACGCTGCTCCGTCTCATCCTCGGCCTCGAACGCCCCGCCTCCGGCCGCATCCTCGTCGACGGCACCCCGGTCGAGCCGCGCAACGCCGCCGCCATGCGCGCCTACCGCCGCAACGTGCAGGCCGTCTTCCAGGACCCGTACTCCTCGCTCGATCCGCGCCAACCGGTGCTCCGCATCGTCTCCGAGCCGCTGCGCGCCCTGAAGATCGAGGGCGACCACACCGCCCTTGTCCGCGGAGCGCTGAGCGGCGTCGGCCTCGACCCCGACATCCTCGAGCGCCTGCCGCACGAGTTTTCCGGCGGCCAGCGCCAGCGCATCGCCATCGCCCGCGCCATCGTCGCCCGCCCCCGGCTGCTCCTCGCCGACGAGGCGGTGAGCGCGCTCGACCTCGGCACCCGCATCCGCATCATCGAGCTGTTCCAGACCCTCGCCACCCAGATGACGCTGGTCTTCGTGTCGCACGATCTCGGCGCCGTCGCCGCGCTGTGCGACGAGCTGGCGATCCTCGAACAGGGCCGCCTCGTCGACACCGGCCCCACCCGAACCATCCTGCAAAGCCCCCGACATCCCTACACGCAGAAGCTGCTGGGCTCCGTCCCCCGCATGCCCGCCTGAGCCAAGGACCACGCCATGACCTACGAAGCCGAACTCGACGCCTGGAAGGTGAAGCGCCTCGCCGCCCTCAAGGCCCCCAATGGCTGGCTCAACATCATCGGCCGCACCTGGCTCGAAGCGGGCACCGTCACCGTCGGCTCCGACCCGGACAGCGGCATCGTGCTCAGCGCCGGCCCCGCCACGCTCGGTACCCTGACCCAGGCCGAAAACGGCGAAGTCGATTTCGTCCCGGCCGACGGCAGCCCCGCCCACCACCTCGTCCCCAACAAGCAGCACCCGCCGCATTTCCTGGTGCACGGCCTCTATGTCGAAGTCACCACCCTCAACGGCGTCAACGCCCTGCGCGTCCGCGACACCAACTCGACCGCCCCCGACGAACTCGAGGAGCTCCGCTACTTCCCCACCGATCCAAGCTGGCGCATCGAGGCGCAGTGGGTCCCCTACGAAGCCCCGCGCGGCGTCACGGTCAACACCACCAAGGACATCGAAACCGACGTCGAAGTCACCCACAAGGCGGTGTTCGAAAAGGACGGCAAGACCTGGGAACTCATCGCCACCCACGGCACGCCCCAGTCCCCCCAATTCGTCATCCGCGACCTGACAAGCCGCGACGACACCTATCCGGCGAGCCGCTTCCTCTTCGGCGAAAACGTCACCGACACCACCATCACCCTCGATTTCAACAAGGCCATCAACCCACCCTGCGCCTTCACCGACTACGCCGTCTGCCCGCTACCGCCGGCGGAGAACGTCATGCCAATCAGGATCGAAGCGGGCGAAAAGCGGCTGTCGGTATTGCACTGAGGATGGGTAGCGGTACCTGAAACCACCCCTCATCCGGCTGCCGCCACCTTCTCCCACAGGGGGAGAAGGCGTTGGAGCCGCACCGCCGGTACAGGGAGAGACGCCAAACGGTGACGGTTCGCCTTCTCCCCTTGTGGGAGAAGGTGCCCGAAGGGCGGATGAGGGGTCCGCAATCGCAGATTGCGGCAACCCCACCCCACCCGCCGGTAGCTACTCCCGCACCCCCCGCCCCCGCATCAGCACCGTCGGATCCGTGCTCGGCGTCGGGATCGCCACCCCGATGCTCGCCACCGTGTACCGCACCCGCCGCAACGCCTCTCGCCCCCGCGCCCCGAGCCGCTCCGCCACGCCGGTGGCAATCGTGTCGATCACCGCCATGTGGGCGTAGCGCGACGGCGTCGGCACCAGCACGTTGTCGTCCTCGGCGATCACCATCGGTACGACGATCGCCGCCGCCTCGGCTAGCGGCGTCCCCGGCCGCGTCAGCGCCACCGTCACCGCCCCGAACGAGCCGGCGATCTGCACCGCCTCGACAATCGCCCGCGAGCGGCCGCTGTTCGATATCGCCAGCACCGCATCGCCCGGCTGCAGCACCGCCGCCGACATCCGCGCCTGATGCCCATCGACATAGGCCGATACCGGCACCCCGAGCCGGAACAGCCGCAGCTTGGCGTCCTCGACCAGCGACGCGGACCCGCCGCCCATGCCGTAAATGTCGATCCGCCGCGCCCCGGCCAGCGCCTCGATCGCCGCCCCGAGCGCCGCCGTGTCGAGCTGGTCGAGCGCCGCCCGCACCGCGTTCGCCGCACGCATCATCACCGATTGCGCCAGCTGCCCGATATCGTCCGAAAACACCCGGTCGGTCTTTAGATAGGCCGCCGCCACCGTCAGCGTCGTCGCCAGCCGGATCTTGAAGTCGGCGAAAGACGAGCACCCCACCGACCGGCAGAACCGCGTCACCGACGGCTGGCTCACCCCGGCCCGGCCGGCGAGTTCCGCGATGGTCAGCCGCGTCGCCGCCTCGAAATCCGCCGCCACCGCCGCCGCCACCTGCCGCTCGGCCGGCGACAGCCGGGCTTCCACCCGCTGAATGCGCGACACCAGGTCGATCGGCGCGTCCTCCACCTGCCTCTTCCGTCCAGCCACAGGAACACCTCCGACGCAAAATCCTGTAATTGGATTACAGGATATCCGCCCTTTGTCCACGCTTTCGCCAAGGAATGCCGCTTGCAGGCCGCGCAGTTCTGTAACATGATTTCACTCGCTGGGGCGCAGCGGACGACGGGGAATGGCCATGGCCACGTTCGAATTCGATCATGTCGGCATCACCACCACAGTGAAGCAGCCGGCCGAGGATTGGGTCGAGGCGAGCCGCATCTGGGTCACCAATCCGCGCCATCACCCCGAGCATATCGAGTTCCTGCGCTACGAGCCCGACAGCACCGTCCCGGCCGCCGTCCGCGACAACCCGCACGTCGCCTACCGCGTCGACGACCTCGCGCCGCACCTCGCGGCCGAGGGGGTAGAAATCCTGATCCCGCCTTTCATCGTCGGCGATTTCCTCGAAGTCGTCTTCGTGCGCAAGCACGGCATGATCTTCGAATATATGCGCTACCTGAAGGACGGCTGGTTCGGAGCGCCGCAATGACCTACCGCGCCATCTACACCTACGCCTGGGACCTCGCCGAAACCGGCGTCCCCGCCGCCGTCACCGAGTTCCACGCCCTCCATCTCAACACCGTCACCATCGCCGGCAGCTATCACGCCGGCAAGTTCCTCCGCCCGCACGGCCAGCACGGTAAGGTGGCGATGCTGGAAGACGGCACCGTCTATTTCCACGCCGACCCCGCCCGCTACGGCGCGATAAAGCCGGTCGCCAACTCGATCCTCAGCGAAACCGACGTCCTCCGCGAGCTCACCGCCCGCACCGATATCGCCACGAACGTCTGGCTCGTGCTGCTCCACAACACCACGCTCGGCACCGCCCACCCGGATAGCGTCGTCCGCAACGCCTTCGGCGACCCCTACTACTACAATCTCTGCCCCTCGGCCCCCGAAGCCCGCGCCTACGCCGTCGGCCTCGCTCGCGACGTCACCGAATCCTATCAAGTCTCCGGCCTGTCGCTCGAAGCCCCTGGCTTCACCCCCTATGCCCACGGCTACCACCACGAGTTCGCGCTCAATCGCTCGAACCGCTGGCTCGACAGCCTGCTCGGCCTCTGCTTCTGCGATCACTGCGTCGCCGCCGCGCAAGCCCAGGGCATCGACGCCCGCCGCCTCAAGGCCCAGGTCGCCGCCGACATCACCGCCTATCTCGACAGCGACGTCGATTTCCCCGACGACATGGCTGAGGCCTTCTGGACCGCCGACCTCCGCGCCGACGCCGAGCTTTCCCGCTACCTCGATTTCCGCTCCGCCACCGTCACCTCGCTGGTCGCCGAAATCCGCGCCGCCGTCCGCCCCGAAGTCACCATCGCCGTCATCCCGTCGGTCGCCCGCCCCACCGGCGGCGCCTGGTACGAGGGCACCGACCTGCGGGCCCTCGCCCAAACCACCGGCATCATCGAGGCCTGCTTTTACGAGCCGTCAAGCGCCCGCGTCGCCGCCGACCTCTTCGACCTCAAGCGCCGCCTGCGCGGCACCGGACGCTTGCGCGGCATCCTCCGCCCGGCCCACCCCGACCTGTCGTCGAAGCCGGATTTTCTCGCCGCAGTCGAGTTGCTGAAAGCCGGTGGCGTCACCGAGCTGGCCTTCTATAACTGGGGCCATCTGCGCCGACGCAACCTCGCCTGGATCGGCGATGCACTAAGGGATTTCTAGCAATGACCGGACAGTTTTCGGGCAAGACCATCGCCATCACCGGCGCCGCCGGCGGCATCGGCCAGTGGCTCTGCCGCTTCTTCGGCAACGAGGGCGCCACCATCGCCGCGCTCGATATGAGCGAGAAGGTCAACGGCCTCGTCGACACCCTCGGCAAGGACGGCATCAAGGTGCTCCCGGCCGTCCTCGATATCGGCGACCCCGAGGCGGTGAAGGCCGCCTTCGCCGGCTTCGGCGACGTGCATATCCTCATCAACAATGCCGGCATCTCGCACAATCCGGTCATGGCCCGCACTACGCCGCAGGGCTGGGCCGACGACGTCAACGCCAACCTCAACGGCGCCTATAACTGCGCCCACGCCGTCCTCCCCGGCATGGTCGAGCGCCGCGCCGGCAACATCGTCATGGTCGGCTCCGTCAACGGCCTCCATTCGCTCGGCGATGCCGCCTACAGCGCCGGCAAGGCGGCGATGATCTCGCTCACCAAGGCCATCGCCATGGAATATGGCCGCTACAACATCCGCTGCAACATCGTGCTCCCCGGCACCGTGCGCACTCCCATCTGGGACGAGCGCAAAGCCAAGGACCCCAATGTGCTGAAAACCCTCGAGCGCTGGTATCCGCTCGGCCGCATCGTCGAGCCCGACGAAGTCGCCCGCGTCATCAGCTTCCTCGCCTCAGATCTCGCCAGCGCCGTCACGGGCGCCGCCATCCCGGTCGATTGCGGCCTCATGGCCGGCAACATCGTCATGACCCGCGAACTGACCGTCGAGGATTTCTAGCCCCAACCTCGCCACGGCAAGTCCTTCTCCCGCTTGCGGGGGAAGGTGCCCGGCAGGGCGGAAGGGGGGAGCAACAAGCCCGACGCAACTGAAACACCCAGGGGGAGCACATGGACAAACTGCGCATCGGCATCATCGGGCTCGGCTGGTTCGGCGAAATCCACGCCGACACCATCAAGGGCATCCCCAACCTCGAACTGGCGGCGCTCTGCACCCGCACCGAGGACCGCCTCACCGCGCTGGGCGAAAAGTTCGGCGTCAAGAAGCTCTACCGCGACTATCACGACATGCTCGCCGACCCGGAGATCGACGCGGTCTCCATCTGCACCATGTGGGACCAGCACACCGAGCCCGCCATCGCCGCGCTGAAAGCCGGCAAGCACGTCTTCCTCGAAAAGCCCATTGCCTCCACGGTGGAGGATGCGCGCAAGATCGTCGAGGCGGCGAAAGGCGCGAAGGGCATCCTGTTCATCGGCCACATCGTCCGCTTCAACCCGCGCTACCGCATGGCCAAGGAGGCGATCGACGCCGGCCGCATCGGCAGGATCGTGGCGCTCAGTTCGCGCCGCAACATCCCCGCCGCCTGGACTCCGACCATCCTCCAGAAGATCGGCCCCATCGTCGGCGACGCCATCCACGACACCGACATCATGCTCTGGTTCACCGGGTCGAAGATCGTCTCGGCCTATGCCCAGACCGTCGATATCCGCGGCCTGAAATACCCCGACATCGGCCAGACCATGTTCCGCTTCGCCTCGGGCGCCACCGCCACCCTCGAAACGGTGTGGAGCATGCCCGACAAGACCCCGTTCGACATCGACGAGCGCATGTCGATCATCGGCACCGAAGGCATCATCCACGTCCAGGACACCTTCCCCAACCTCGGCATCGTCGGCACCGACAAGCTCCACAGCCCCGACACCACCTACTGGCCAATGTTCGAAGGCGTCCGCGGCGGCGCCCTGCGGGACGAGTTCACCTACTTCACGGGGTGTGCGCTACGCGGCGAAGTGCCGACGATCGGGCGGCCGGACGACGCCGTAGCTGCGCTCGAGGCAACGCTAGCGGCGGAAGAATCGGCACGGACGGGTAACGTCATAAAGATCGGCTGACCGAGGCAGCAGAGCGCGCTGCTCCCCCCTCCACCGCCTTCGGCGGTTCCCCTCCCCCGCAAGCGGGAGAGGATGGGCTTTCAGTCTTCGTAGCAGCCAACGAGTCTCCTTCTCCCGCTTGCGGGGGAAGGTGCCCGGCAGGGCGGAAGGGGGGCGCAACAAGCTCCGCCCCGTGGACTCCCCGCCCTCAATGATCGTGGTGGTGATGATCCCCATGCCCATAATGCCCGAGGATCGACCATTCCTCGAACGGCCGGCGGCTGACTTCCATCTCCTTGCCGCCGAGGAACACCATCTCCGGCTGCAGCAGCTTCGTCCCCTGCCGCTTCTGGCCCACGACGTCCTGGAACACGAAGTCCGACTGCACCTCGCGCAGCACCGCGATATCCGCCGGCGCCCCGACCCCGAGATGCCCGAGTTCCGGCTTGCGGATGGCGAGCGCCGGCCGGCTCGTCGACATGCCGATCACCTCGGCCAGCGTCAGCCCGGTGTTGTAGAGCTTGCTCATCACATGCAGCAGGTCGAACCCCGGCCCCTCGACCGCGATCACGTGCACGTCCGATGAGATCAGGTCCGGCTTGAACCCTGCCGTCAGCGCCGTCTCCGCCGTCTCGTAGCCGAACGCGCCCATGCCGTGCGCGATGTCGAACAGCACGCCGCGCTCGCGCGCCGCGATGATCTGCGGCAGGATCTTGCCATCCTCGCCGATCGCCGAGTTCGGCTCCGGCCGGTAGCAGTGGGTCAGGATGTCGCCCGGCCGCAGCATGTCCAGCACGTCGCCATAGCTCGGCGGCGGATGGCCGATATGCGTCATCAGCGGCAGGTCGACCGCGTTGGCGGCCTCGAGCGCCAGTTCCAGCGCCCCGAGCCCGAGATCACCAGTGACGATGCCGCCGATGCGCACCTTCACCCCGATGATCCGGTCGCGGTTCTCCTCCACCGTCCGCACGCAGCGATGCACCGGCAGCATGTTCCGATGCGTCGCCTCGCCCACCGACACGTCCTTGTCGAAGCCGAAAATGCCGGGGAACGAGATGTTGAGGAACGCAAAAATCCGGTACGGCGAGTGCGCCATCACGTAGTCGCGGAACCCGTCATAGTTCCCGGCGCCGGCGCTGCCCGCATCGATCAGCGTCGTGCAGGCCGAGCGCCGCGCGATGAAGCCTGGGTCGACGCTCAGCGACGTTGCCTTGTGGTAGACATGGGTGTGGATGTCGATCAGCCCCGGCGCCACCACCAGGCCCTTGGCGTCGCGCACCTTGGCGGCCGACCCGGCCAGCCCCGGCCCCACCGCGGCGATCTTGCCGCCCTTGATCGCCACATCGTTGATGCCGTCGATGCCGTTGCGCTCGTCGATCACCCGGCCGCCCGTCAGCACGAGATCGTAGGTCGCCGTCATCTGAAATCTCCTCAAAACAGGTATGCCGCCGCCGTCGCAGCGGGCCTTCCGGCCCGCCGCCGCACCCGGCTGTCCTCGGGATCTGGCCTATGCGAGCTCGACCACGCGCTTCTCGTTGATCGACTGTTCCGCTGCAAGCACGATCCGAAGGCTGTTCACCGCCGCATCCATCGACTCCGTCAGGTCGATATCCTCGACGATCGCCTTGAGGAAATAGGCCTGCTCGCGGTCGCACAGGTCCTGGTGCCCCGGCTCGTCGTCCATGGTGAAGATCTCGTCCTTGCGGGCGAACGCCTTGTCGCCCGGGTTCACCTCGGCATGGTGATACTGGATCGCGTCGGTCTTGGTGTGCTGGTCGATGTTCGACGAATCCGACACGCCGTCCTTGTGCGCCTTGGGGTTGGGCACGATCGACACGGCGCCCTTGGGCCCCACCACGTCCTTCACGAAATAAGCGACTTCGCTCATCATCGGGCCCCAGCCCGCCTCGTACCAGCCCACCGAGCCGTCATCGAACTCGACATGCAGGTGGCCGTAATTCTGCTTGTCCGCTTCGGCCCAGAGCTTGGCGCCGATGCCGTGCACCCGCACCGGCTTGGCCCCGGTCATCTGGCACATCACGTCCACATAGTGCACGCCGCAGTCGACGATCGGGATCAGCGAGTCGATCAGGTTCTTGTGCCAGTCATAGGTCGGGCCGCCGCTCTGCTGGTTGAGGTTGAGCCGCATCACCAGCGGCTTGCCCAGCGTCTGGGCCAGCTCGGTGAACTTCATCCAGCTCGGATGCACGCGCAGGATATAGCCGAGCACCAGCTTGCGGTTCGTCGCCCGCGCCGTGGCGACGACGCGCGCCGCGTCCTCATTGTTCGTCGCGATCGGCTTTTCCATGAACACATGGGCGCCCGCTTCCATCGCCTTGATGGCGTATTCGGCGTGCGAGTTGGGCCAGGAGTTGATCGACACCGCATCGGGCTTGGTCGCAGCCAGCGCCGCATCGAAATCCTCGAACAGCGGATAGCCCTTCAGCTCCTCGGGGATGGCCGCGCTCTTGATCGAGCGGCTCATCAGCCCGACGATCTCGAAGCCCGGATTGCGGTGATATGCGCTCGCATGGGACTTGCCCATGTTGCCAAGCCCAACCACCAGCACCTTAACTCTGTCGGCCATCGGCCCCTCCCGTTTTCTGTTGCGCAGCGCCACGCCCCGCCGTTCCACGTGCGGCGTGTCTGCCCATCACCACTGCCCTCTCCACTGTCATCCCTGCGAAAGCAGGGACCCAACTCAAAACCAGCGCCGGTCGCGACGTGGGTCCCTGCTTTCGCAGGGATGACACCTCAGTGAGCAGTTCATGCGGGGTGGGCGTTTTCGCCCACCCCAAAGTCATGGCGCGCTGGCCCTTAAGCCGGCACGGCCTGGTCGTAGAGCCCGGCCTTCACCTTCTCGACGTCGATCGCCGCGAAGGCTTCGCTCAGCGCGTAGCCATCGGCATCGGCCTTCACCTTGGCGTGGTCGAAGTCGTTGGCCGCCGCGATGCAGGCGTTGGAGACCACGTCCTCGGCCTTCACCGCCGTCTTGATCTGGCCAAGCTCGAAGATCTTGTCGAAGAAGGTCTGCCAGGCCGCCACATCGTGGTCGCCCCAGCCGGCGCGCTTGTCCATGTCGCCACGGAACACCGCGATCTGCTGCAGGATCGAGGTCGTGCCCAGCTCCGGCCCGATATTGCTGGCCAGCGTCGGGAACTGCTCGAACACGATTTCGACGCCCGCGCGCGGGTTGTGGTAGGCGAACTCGAGGCCCATCGCCCAACCCTTGAGGTACTTGTCGAGGAAGGCCTTCTTGTCCGGATCGTCGAGGTCGGCGGCCCGCACCACGAAGGTGTTGGCGAACAGCGGCGATTTCTGCACGCCCAGCCAGTACTCGAAGTCCATGTTCGAGCCGATCCACTCGGCGCGCAGGCCTTCCCAGCTGAGCGCGGCATCGCCCTGCCCGGCCATCAGAGCCGTGCCCCAGGTCGGCCAGCCGGCCTCGACATACTTCACCTTGGTGATGTCGACCCCCTGCACGCCCAGCATCGGATCGACGATCGACTGCCATGCCGCCGAACCGAGCAGGATGGTCTTGCCCTCGAGCGTCTTGAGGTCGTTGGTGCCCTCGCCCTTGCGGAAGGCGAGCGAGAACGTGTCCTTGGCGCCCATGTGGAACGCCGATTTCAGCTTCATGCCGTTCTCGAGCGCGAACGAGAACACGCCCGGCGACGGGAAGCCCATGTCGGCCTGCCCCACATCGACGAACTTCACCGTCGCGGTGCCGTCAGACGGACCCGGCTCCATCGCGGTATCAACGTCGAGCCCGTCGAAATAGCCGAGCTTCTTGCCGATCCAGTACGGATAATCGTCCAGCACTTCGAGCGTGCCACGCGGCGAAATCCAGGTGAATTTGCCGTACGGCGCCGCATTGGCACCGCCGACGCCGCCCAGCGCCGTCGCCGTCACCACGCCCGCGGCCGAAACCTGCAGGAACGTCCGGCGGCTCATGCCGCCCGAGAGAATGCTCATGTTAGTCCCCTGTATGATGGTTCGTTAGGTCCCAAGTCGAGAGAACGCCGTCTTCGGCGACCTCCCCGCAGTCACTCCGTGTCATCCCTGCGAAAGCAGGGACCCACCTATCTGTCCGCGCTGGTGGTGACATGGGTCCCTGCTTGCGCAGGGATGACACCTCAGCGGGTAACCCGGACCGATTTACCCCTCGGCCCGTCATCCGCCGGCCCTCCCTAAGGGTCGGCGTGTCGTCGCTACGCCTCCCAGCTCGCGAACTTCTTCCCCAGGAGGAAAAACAGCACGTAGATAAGGATGCCGAGCGTCGAGAGGATCATCACCACCGCGAAGAACTGCGGCATCTGGATCATCGACGAATACGAGGTCAGCCGGTTGCCGAGCCCGAAGCCGCCACCGACCATCTCGGCGCCCACCGCAGTGAGCAGCCCGAAGATCGATCCGACCATCAGCCCGACGAAGATCATCGGCAGCGCCATCGGCGCCCGCACCTTCCAGAAGATCTGCAGCGTCGAGGCGCCATACGACCGCGCCAGCGCGATCTTGCCGCTGTCGACGCGCCGGAAGCCGGTCGCCGCGTTGATCATCACCATCGGCCCCGAAGCGAGCGCCACCGCGATGATGCGCGGCTCGTAGCCGAACCCGAAGCGCAGGATCAGCAGCGGCACCAGCGCCAGCATCGGCGTCGTCACCAGCAGCAGGATGTAGGGGGTGATGATCTTTTCGGCGAACGGGAACTGCGTGATCACCGCCGCAAGGATCAACCCGATCACCGCGCCGATGCCAAAGCCACTGAACAACTCGATCAGCGTGTGCCCAAGGTGCGGCGCGATGAAGCCGAAGTCGGTGTAGAGCGCCACCGCGATCTCGCTGGGCTTGGGCAGCACATATTGCGGCACCGCGAAGATGTTCAGCAGCACCTCGACGCTGCCGATCACCACCACCGCGACAGCCACGATGATCGCCACGTCGCGGAAAGAATTGATGCCCGGCCCCGCGGTCAGCGCCGACATGTTGGCGACGCCCACCTCGCCGCTGCCTGCGCTGGTCTTGCCGAACTCGGGGATGGCGTCGGAATTGCTCATCGTCTGCCTCAGTTCCCTGGCGTGGCGGCGGCTGCCGGGCGCTGCGCAATGCGCGCCTTCGACTGCTGGTCGCCGACGATTTCACGCTTGATCGTGTTGGTGAGATCGAACACCTCGCGGGTCGACATGATGTCCATCGAACGCGGCCGCGCGAAGGGCACGTCGTGGATGTGGGCGATCCGCCCCGGCCGCGCGCTCATCACCACGATGCGGTCACCGAGGAAGATCGCCTCCTCGATCGAGTGGGTGATCAGCACGATGGTGGTGCGCGTATCGAGGTAGATCTCCTCGACGAGATGGTTCATTTCCTCGCGGGTGAACGCATCGAGCGCGCCGAACGGCTCGTCCATCAGGAGGACCGATGGCTTGAAGCTCAGCGCCCGCACCAGCGCCACGCGCTGCTGCATGCCGCCCGACAGCTCACGCGGCATCTTCCTGCCGAAGCCGTCGAGCCCGACGCGATGCATCAGGCTGGCGATCCACGCCTCGTCCGGCTTCTCGCCCTTGATCTCGAACGGGAAGCGGATGTTGGCGTCGACATTGCGCCACGGCAGCAGGTTCGCTTCCTGGAATACCATCCCGATCTGCGAGTTCGGGCCCTTGATGGTTTTGCCGTCAAGGACGACCTCGCCGGAGGTCAAGCCGTGCAATCCCGACATGGCCCACAGCAGCGTCGTCTTGCCGCTGCCCGACGGGCCGACCACCGTCAGGATTTCTCCCGCCTGGATGTCGAGCGAGCAGCGATCGAGCGCCAGCAGGTCGCCCGACCCGGTCTGGTAGACCTTGGTCGCCGCCTTGACCCTGAGCTTCGGCTCAAGCGAACCCATTGCGTTCAATAGCCCCTCGCAAGCTGGGGTGGCCCCTGCCCGAAGGTCGCTTCCGCGTCCCTGTCCTTCAGGCTGGCGAGCAGTCTGTAACTATCCTACTTCCGCTGTCAAGCGAGCGTCACGAGTGAAACCGATCACATCGAAAACGCCCAAAAACCGGGCAGTCTGCCTGTTGCAAAGTGTGTAAGTTTCCTACATTCTAAGGATGTATCATCTGACAATGGCCGCGTGAAACGGCCGGGGACAGCCGGTTTTCGGCATGAAGCGCGTCGCATCGAACATGTTAGAAGCCGTCCCGGCCACAACGCCGGAGAGCCCCCTGTTGACCGACGCCAACGCACCCGAGCATCCCCTTCCCGACATCCTTTCGCAGATCAAGGACAGCTACGCAGACCTTCGCCCCGCCGAGCGTCGCGTCGCCGACGTGGTGCTGGCCGATGTCGCGTTCTCGGTAGATGCGTCGAACGCCGAGATCGCGCGCCGCGCCGATGTCAGCGAACCCACCGTCACCCGCTTCTGCCGCGCCATCGGCTGCGACGGGGTGCGCGATTTCAAGCTGAAGCTCGCCCAGTCCGTCGTCGTCGGCCGCATGTATTTTTCGACGCCCCTGCCCCCGGTCTCCGACGAAGCCGGCTCGCCGCTGTGGAACGTCGTCTTCGGCGAGGCCCGCAACGCGCTGAGCGCCGTCGAGCGCCAGGTCGTTCCCTCCGAGGTGGTGAAAGCGGCCGAACTCATCGCCAATGCCCACCAGATCGCCGTCTTTGGCCTCGGCGGCTCGTCGGCCTCCCTTGCGCTCGAAACCGAGCACCGCCTGTTCCGCTACGGCATCGCCGTCGCCTCGCATTCCGACCCCTATGTCATGCGCATGAAGGCCTCGACGCTGAAGCCGGGCGACCTCGTCATCGCCATTTCGGCCACCGGCCGCAGCAGCGAAGTCATCGAGGCCGTGGCCCTCGCCCGCCACTACCGCGCCAACACCATCTGCATCACCGCCCCCGACACCGAGCTCACCAGGGTGTGCGACGTGAAGCTGACGGTCGACATCCCCGAATACCCCGACACCATGAAGCCGACCGCCTCGCGCTTCGCCTTCCTCGCCATCATCGACCTCATCTCCGTCGCCGCCGGCTACCGCCTCGGCGCCCCCGCGCTCGAAACCCTGCGCCGGGTAAAATACAACGTGCTGGCCCATCGCAAGGGCAAGGAACTCGAGCCGCTTGGCGACTGACCGAAGCGCGGAATTCCCCCAGGCACGACCGAATACCGGCGGATCTCCACCGCCGGCGCCAACAGGGACTGCCCCATGCTCGACACTGCCCCTCAGACCGAAGCCGCGGCCTGGCTCCACAGGTTCGCGACCGCGCTCGAGAGCCGCGACATCCCCGCCGTGCTCGACCTCTTCGCCGCCGATTGCTACTGGCGCGACATCGTCGCCTTCACCTGGAACGTGAAGACGCTCGAGGGCAAACCGGCCATCGAAGGCATGCTCCGCGCCACACTCGCCAACACCGCCCCGACCGCCTTCGAACTCGGGAACGTCGAAACTCGCTCATCCGACGTTCAGGCATGGTTCAAAGCCCGTTCATCCACGGGGCAGATCGAGGGCATCGTGCGGCTCGAAGGCGGCAAGGCCCGCACCATCCTCACCACGCTCCAATCCCTCACCGGCCACGAGGAGGCGACCGGCTTCACCCGCCCGATGGGCGTCCGACACGGCGCCGACCGCAACCGCAAGACCTGGTCGGAGCTGAAAGCCGTCGAAGAACACGCGCTTGGCACCACCCAGCAGCCCTATGTCGTCATCATCGGCGGCGGCCAGGGCGGCATCATGCTCGGCGCCCGACTGAAACAGCTCGGCGTCCCCGCTATCATCGTGGAAAAGAACGCGAATCCGGGCGACAGCTGGCGCAACCGCTACCGCTCCCTCGTCCTCCACGACCCGGTCTGGTACGACCACCTCCCCTACATCCCCTTCCCCGCCCACTGGCCGGTCTTCACCCCGAAGGACCAGATGGGCGACTGGCTGGAAATGTACGTGAAGGTCATGGGCCTCACCTACTGGACCGGCTCCGAAGCGGTCTCGGCCCACTTCGACGGCGCCGAAAAACGCTGGACGGTCAACGTCTTGCGCAACGGCGTGGAATCAACCCTTCACCCCGCCCACCTCGTCTTCGCCACTGGCGCCTACGGCCCGCCCAAGTGGCTCGACCTGCCCGGCGCGGCTGAGTTCAAAGGCGAAATCCTCCATTCGAGCCAGTACAGCGACGGCGCCCGCTTCAAAAACAAGAAGGTCGCCGTCATCGGCGCCGCCAGCTCCGGCCACGACGTCTCGGTCGACCTCTGGGAGGCCGGCGCCGAGGTCACCATGATCCAGCGCAACCCCACCACCGTCGTCCGCTCCGACACGCTGATGGACCTCGCCTTCGACATCTATTCCGAGCAGGCCACCGCCGACGGCATCGACGTCGACAAGGCCGACCTCATCGCCGCCGCCACGCCCTTCGCGCTCCAGCCCGCGGCCCAGCGCGCCCTCTACGAGCGCATCCGCGCCCGCGACGCCGACTTCTACCAGCGCCTGCAAGCCACTGGCTTCCTTCTCGATTTCGGCGACGACGACACCGGCCTGATGATGAAGGCCTACCGCACCGGCTCCGGCTACTACGTCGATGTCGGCGCCTCCGAACTCATCATCGCCGGCGACATCAAGGTGAAGGCCGGCGTCGCCATCGACACCCTCACCCCCACCGGCATCCGCTTTTCCGACGGCACCGAGATCGCCGCCGACGCCATCATCCAGTCCACCGGCTTCCAGTCGATGCACGAGGTCGTCGCCCAACTGGTCGACCGCCGGACCGCCGACGCCGTCGGCCCCTGCTGGGGCCTCGGCTCCGGCCACCGCAACGACCCGCTCCCCTGGCACGGCGAACTGCGCAACATGTACAAGCCGACAGCGCAGGAAAACCTCTGGTTCCAGGGCGGCAACCTCGCCCTCTCCCGCTTCTTCAGCAAGTTCCTCGCCCTGCAACTCAAAGCCCGCTACGAAAACCTCCCCACCCCCGTCTACGCCCCGCCACTGACATGATCGACGCCGTCGCGCTCACCCAGGAGCTGGTCCGCTTCGACACCCGCAACCCGCCGGGCGACGAAGCGGCCTGCATGCGCTTCCTCGCCGCCCTGCTGGAAACCAACGGCTTCGACGTCACCCTCAGCGACTTCGGCATCAACCGCCTGAACCTCGTCGCCCGTCGCGGCGACGGCCCATCCCCTGCCTTCACCGGCCATCTCGACGTCGTCCCGCTCGGCAGCGCGCCTTGGACGCACGATCCGTTCGGCGGCGAAATCATCGATGAAAAACTCTACGGCCGCGGCGCCTGCGACATGAAGGCCGGCGTCGCCGCCATGCTCGCCGCCGCCATTGCCGAGCCCGACGCGCCCATCACCCTTATCCTCACCGGCGGCGAGGAGACCGGCTCGAACGGCGCCCGCGCCCTCGCCGAGTCGGGCGCCCTGCCCGCCGCCGCCCTGCTGATCGTCGGCGAACCGACCGCCGGAAAGCTGCTCGCCGGCCACAAGGGCGCCTTCTGGCTGCGCGCCAGCACGCACGGCGTCACCGCCCATGGCAGCACCCCGCACCTCGGCGACAACGCCGTCTACAAGGCGGCCCGTGCCATCACCGCGCTCGAGGAGTTCGGCTTCAACCACCCGCCGCACCCGATCATGGGGTCGCCGACGCTGAACATCGGCATGGTCTCGGGCGGCCTCAACATCAACTCGGTGCCCGATGCGGCCGAGTTCACCCTTGATATCCGCACCGTGCCGGGCATGTCGCACGCCCACGTCCACGAGCAACTGGCCTTCACCATTCCGGCCGCCGAGTTGACGACGCTGGTCGACCTCCCGTCGGTCTGGTCCGACCCCGCCGACCCGATCATGCAGAAGCTCGCCGCCGCCTACCACAGCGCTACCGGCGGCGACACCCCGCCGACCAGCGCCGCCTACTTCACCGACGCCTCGATCCTGACCCCCGCCCTGGGCGACGTCCCGACGATCATCTGCGGCCCGGGCGATCCGGCGATGGCGCACAAGATCGACGAATACTGCGACGTCGCCGCCATCCACGAAGCGGTGGAAATCTACCGTGCCATCCTCAGGCTGACCTGAGGAACCCGATCGCCTCACCCACCACCGGATGCGCCAGCACGCGCGTGCCGTCCGCCAGCACCAGCCGCACCCGCTGCACCGTGTGGTCGTTGTAGAGGCTCACCATGAAGTCCTCGACCTTCAACTGCCCGTACTCGGCTAGAGGCACCTCTACCGCCTCGGTGACGAGCGTCAGTTCACCCCGTACGACGGCGAACACCTGCGTCAGCGCTGCCGAGCGCACTGCCAGCCCCGCCCGGAACGCGAGAATGTCGTCAGTCGCATCCTGCGCCGCGAACAACCGGTCCGCATAGGCATCGGCGAGCCCGCTCACGAGCATGAGCTTCCTGCCCGAGAGCGGCGCCGCCTGCGCCGCCTCCCAGGCTTCGACCAGATAGTCGAGATGCCGCCTGAGCTTAGCCGAGGTGCTTATGGAAGAACTCGAGCGTGCGCGCCGAAGCCTTCGTGCACGAAGCCTCGTGAAAACTGTCCGCCCGGTCCGAATTGCAGAAGCCGTGCGGTCCGTCATAGGTGTAGATGTCGGCCGTCGGATGCTTGGCCTTCAGCGCTTCCACCTGCTCGAGCGGGATGCCCGTGTCCTTGTCGCCGAAATGCATCTCGGTCGGCACTTTTGGCTCGAGGTCGATGTAGTTCGGCACGCCGCCGCCGTAATAGCCCGACGCCGCGCTGAGCCCCGCCCCGCGCGCTGCCGTCACCCAGGTGGCCCGCCCGCCGAAGCAGTAGCCGGTAATCCCCACCTTGCCGCCCTCCGCCGCCGCCTTGATCGCCGCGTCGATATCGAGCGGCGCGGTGTCGTGGCTGAACTTCTTCAGCAACTCCCCGATGACCTGGAACTGCGCCGGCGTGTAGTCGTCGCTCTCGTAGCCGTACTCGACCCGGTCGAACATCGCCGGCGCCACCGCCAGGTAGCCATGCTGCGCAAACCGGTCCACCACGCTGCGGATCCAGTGGTTAAGGCCCCAAACCTCCTGGATCACCACCACCCCGCCCCGCACCTTGCCCTCGGGCACCGCACGATAGGCGTTGAGTGAAAAGCCGTCCGACGCGGTCAGTTTGATCCGCTCGCCCATGATGAACCTCTGGTCTTGTGATTGGGGTCACTTCATCGCATTCCGACGATGCTGCCAAGCGCCAATCGCCGCTGGGGCATCGCAAATGCAGAAGCCTGCGGCCGATGCCGCGGGCTCCCTGTCATGCTCGAAGGTGCGATCAGGCGTCGAAGAAGCCTGCGTCCTCTTCCTTGAGGAACGGCTTGGCCGCCTTGGCGTCGATATCGACGCCGAGGCCCGGGGCCGGCAGCAGGTCGACATGGCTGTCCTTGACGATCTGGTCGGCCGGCGGCAGGCCGGTGACGATGTCGTTCCAGAACGGCTCGGAGGCCGAAGGATACTCGAAGGCGATGTAGTTGGCCGGCAGCGTCGCGCAGACGTTGATCAGCGCCCCGAGGCCGAGGAGGCCGTTGGCGGTGCCGTGCGGGGCCATCATGATGTTGTGCATATAGGCGTGCTCGGCCACCCACTTCAGCTCGGCGATGCCGCCGATATCGGCCGGATCGGGACCGACGACGCGCACCGCCTGCGTCTCGATAAGTTCCTTGAAGTTGTGGCGCAGGTAGATCTGCTCGCCGGTATGGATCGGCGTCGAGGTCGAGGTGGTGAGCTCGCGATAGGCCTGCGGGTTCACCCACGGCACGTAGTCGCCGGTCAGCATGTCCTCGAGCCACATGATGTTGTAGGGCTCGACCGCCCGGGCGAACTTGATGGCGTCGTTGAGGAACCAGCCCGGACCGCAGTCGAGCGCGAGGCTCACCTCGTCGCCCAGCGCTTCCTTCATCGCGATCACGCACTCGAGCATGTAGTTGAAGCCGCGCTCGGAGATCTGTCCCTGGTCCATGGCGCCGTGATAGCCGGCCTTCTTGCTCTTGGGACCGTAGTGGAAGTCGGGGAAGCTGTCCTTCTGGCTCGAGTGGAAGCCGAGGCCCTGCTTGACCATGAAGAACTTCTGCGGCTGCTCGGCCATCCACTTGACGTCGGCGGCAAAATCCTCCGGGCTGTCGCCGGCGCGGGCGCGGCGCACCGAGCCGTTATAGACCCGCACCTTGTCGCGCACCTTGCCGCCGAGCAGCTTGTAGGCCGGGACGCCCGCCGCCTTGCCGGCGATGTCCCACAGCGCATGCTCGATCACCGAAACCGCCGCGCCATAGGGCTTGAACGAGCCGCGCTGGCGGATCTTCATCATGCAGCGCTCGACGTCCGTCGGATCCTCGCCGATCAGTGCATCCCTGAAGTGCAGGATGAACGGCTTGAGGTAGGTCTTGGTGTATTCCACCTCGCCGATGCCGTAGAGGCCTTCGTCGGTGACGATGCGGACGATCGGGTGCTTGCCGATGACGGCAACGCGCAGGTCGGTGATTTTCATGATGCTCCCTCGGCCACGAACGGGCCTTTTCTCAATCGAATGAAATGTGACGACGGATTACTTGCGCGGACTCCGCCAGTTTCCGCTGTTCCTCTGCGCCACGCCCATCTGTTCGATGATGTGCCGCCCGGATCCCTGCACATGCGCCGCCACCACGGCGGCGGCCCTGTCGGCATCCTGTGCGCGAATGGCTTCGATCAGGTCGCGATGCTCCTTCAGCACCGAGTTGCGGCGGCTGAGCGAGGTCGGAAAGCGCCGGCTGATCGCCCGCAGGATCTCGCGGTGTTTCCACCACAGCTCCGCAGCGTGCCGGTTGTAGTGCCGGTCGTAAATGAACTGATGGAACTTGGTGTCCAGCAATCCATGCTTCATCCGGTCTTCGAAGTTATTGGCCTCGATCTGGGCCTGGATGGCCTCGAGCTCGACGATATCGGCAGCGTTGGCGATCGATACGAACCAGCGGGTCAGCGCCGGCTCGACCAGCACCTCGATTTCGATGATGTCGCGCACGAAACTTTCGTCAATGGGCATCACCCGCGCGCCGCGGTTGGGCTCCATCACCACGAAACCCTCGCCGCGCAGCTGCTGCAGCGCCTCGCGCACCGGGTTGGTGGAAGTTTCGTAGCGCTCCGCCAGCTCGGCGACCTTCAGCCGCTCGTTGGGGTTCAGCCGGCCGGAGATGATGTCCTCTCGGATGAGCTCATATACCGACGGGGCCTGTTCGACCCCATCCAGCACCTGTATCTCGCTTGCGGCTTCCTCTCCCATAAGGTGATTTATGCATCTTTTTGGGGCAAGCCAATCCCCCTTCGGGCATCTTCTGCACGCGAAAGTGCAAAAAGAATGTACGATCCAAGTCGTGTTGACACAGCATTCATTGTCTGTAGTGTCGGTGATCAACGGTAGAAGCCGGGAGCCAGATGGCATTCCGGACACCGCCGGTTGTCAGCGTTGAGCTGCGGGAGCGCGTTTCCGGGCGTACCGGATGAACGCACAATATTGGAGGATTTCTCGATGACCGATTTCGATCGGCATGCAGGCGTCGGCCGCCCGGTCGCGCGCCAGGTTTTCAGATTCACCGTCGCCGTCGGCCTTGCCGCGTCGCTGATGAGCGGCACCGTCTTTGCCCAGTCCGTCGACCTTTCGCAGTGGTCGCCGGAATACGTGAAATCGATCGCCGGTTCGACCACCTACGACACCGCCAAGGATTGCGGCGCCGTCGTGCCGAACGACTACGCCGGCAGGGTCAGCTATTGGTATACCGGCCCCTTCGAGGCCGATCCGGAAATCTCGCACAGGCAGGACGCGGCGTTCTGGGAGGCCTTCAAGGTCGCCTACCCGAACATCCAAACCGACGTGCAGTCGATCACCTACAACGAACTGCTCGACAAGTTCCGTACCGCGCTGCTCGGCAATGCGGCCCCGATGGTCGTTCGCCTGCAGATCCTCGGCGGTGTCGAGTTCGCGGCCAAGGGCTACCTCAACCCGCTCAAGCCCGAAGACGTGGGCTATTCGAGCGCCGACTTCTGGCCGGGCGCACTGAAGTCGGTCACCTATGAAGGTGTCGGCTACGGCATCCCGACCAACAACGAGACCATGGCGCTAATCTGGAACGCCAAGATCTTTGCCGATGCCGGCCTCGACCCCGAAAGCCCGCCGGCCACCTGGGACGATCTTGTGATCTACTCCAAGACCATCCACGACAAGCTCGGCATCGCCGGCTATGGCCTTGTCGCCAAGCAGAATGCCGGCAACACGCCGTTCCGCTTCATGCCGCAGCTGTGGGCATATGGTGGTGGCGCCCTCGATGAGGCCGCACCGACCCCGGGCTACAAGGAAGTGTGGATCAACAACGAGGGATCCAAGGCCGCCCTGCAGGCCGCCGTGGACATGTATGTCCGCGACAAATCGGTCCCGGTCTCGGCCCTGACCAACACCCAGGCCGAAAACCAGGGTCCGTTCATCGCTGGCGAGTTGGCCATGGTGATCGCGCACCCCTCCGAATATGCTCGCATGAACGACCTGGCCAGCAAGGCAACCGGCGCCGACAAGGAAAAGGCCGATGCCGTGGTCGCCAACATGCGCTACGGCCTGATGCCGACCGGACCCGACGGAAAGCGTGCCGTGGTGTTTGGCGGCTCCAACATCCACATGGTCAAGTCTGACTTTGTCGAGGGCGGCCAGGTCGACGAGCAGGCTGTCAAGGCGCTGATCTGCATGTGGACCAGCCCCGAATGGTCGGTCAAGCTCAACTGGGCCAGTTCCAACCCTGGCCACCTCGGTGGCTTCCGGACCGAATGGATGAAGGAACGCCTCGAACAGACCCGTTTCCTCGACATCACCACTTCGATGCTGCCCAACGGCATCCCGTTCCCGGTGATCCCGGAGGCCCCGGAAATCATGAACATCATCATTCCGGACATGCTGCAGAACGCCCTCACCGAAACCATGACCGTCGATCAGGCGGTCGAGGATGCGGCCATGAAGGTGCAGGCCATCATCGACGGCAGCGGCGGCATCTGATCGCCTCGCCAGAGCCAATCCGACCGGCGGCCTGCGCCGCCGGTCTTTCCATCTTCATAGAACAGGGTCTGCCAGCGTGAGCACCGGCCAAGCCATCTTCCGGGACGTACCCGATCCCCCGGCACCCAAGCGACCCAGCCTTGGCAGCCGCCTCGTCAAGAGTCGGACCGACTATCTGTATGTCGCGCCGGCCATCCTGGTGATGCTCGTCGTCATCGCCTACCCGATCTACTACACCATCGAGCTGAGCTTCTTTAACACCCCGGCCAGCCTGGCGCTGAGCGAGAAGCAGTTCAACGGGCTCGACAACTACGTCACCATCCTCACCAGCTCGATCTTCTGGAAGGTCACCTGGCAGACCATCATCTGGACGGTGGTGTCCACTTTGTTCGCCTTCCTGCTCGGGCTTGGCGCAGCGCTGGCGCTGCATCGTGAGTTCGCCGGGCGCGCCCTGCTGCGCGGATTGCTGCTGATCCCGTGGGTGGTGAGCGCGGTCGCCGCCTCCTATGTGTGGAAGTGGCTCTATCACTCCGATTTCGGTGCCATCGGTGCGCTGATGGTGCAGCTGGGCGTCACCGACCAGCCGATCAACTTCCTCGATAACACCACCACCTCGCTCTACTCGCTGATCGTCGTGAACGTGTGGAAGGAATTCTCCTTCGCCATGATCATGCTGATGGCCGGCCTGCAGACGGTACCCGACACCCTGCTGCGCGCCGCGCAGGTCGATGGCGCGAGCCCCTGGCAGCGCTTCTGGCACGTCACCTGGCCGCACCTGTCGAGCGTGTCGACGGTGACGGTGCTGCTGCTCGTGGTGCAGAACTTCAATTCCTTCATCATCCCCTTCATCATGACGGGCGGCGGCCCGGTCGGCTCGACCCAGATCTGGATCACCCACATCTACGAGCTCGCCTTCCTCCGCCAGCGCTGGGGCGTGGGCGCTGCCTACGCGGTGCTGCTCTTCATCATCATGATGACCCTGGGCTACTTCTACGTCCGCGCCCTGACCCGCGGCGACGACCAGAGGGCCGGCGCATGAGTTCGATCACCGAATACCGCTCCGGCGGCATGGGTTGGCGGTGGGCCGGGCGCATTTTCCTGGTGTTCCTGCTCGGCTTCACCATCATGCCGATGGCGTGGATGCTGATCACCTCGCTGAAGACCGGCTTTGCTGCCATGCAGTACCCGCCGCAGTGGTGGCCTACCGAGCCGACACTCGACAACTACTGGCGCCTGCTCGATCCTTCGGGCAGCGTCGGACAGGACTTCCTGCGCTACTTCTGGAACTCGATGTGGGTTTCGGTCGTCACCACCGTGCTCGCGGTGGCTGTCGCGGTACCGGCGGCCTACGCCTTCTCGCGCTTCCGCTTCCCCGGCCGCACGTTCCTGTTCTTCGCCGTGCTGCTGCGCAACATGTTCCCGGCCGTGGTGTTCCTCGTGCCGCTGTTCATCCTGATGCGCGTGCTGGGGCTGGTGAACACGCACGGCTCGCTGATCCTGACCTACCTCACCTTCGGCCTGCCGCTCGCCATCTGGCTGCTCAAGGGCTTTTACGACAACATCCCGATCCAGCTCGAGCAGGCGGCCCGCATCGATGGCGCCACCCGCTTCCAGGCGTTCTTCCTCATCGTGATGCCGCTCTCGACCCCCGGCATCATCGCCACCTCGATCTACAGCTTCATCGGCGCGTGGAACGAGTACATCTACGCCTACACCTTCCTCACCCGGCACGATCAGATGACCCTGCCGGTGGGTATCCAGCGCTTCTTCTCGGAGAACGCCACCGATTGGCCGGGCCTGATGGCAGCCACTTTCCTGATGAGCATACCCGTCGTGGTGCTGTTCCTCGTCCTGCAACGCTACTTCGTGCGCGCCCTGACTGAGGGCGCCGTGAAGCACTAACCCCGGGAACCGTTATGGCTCAGGTTGTTCTCAAAGACGTGGTCAAGAACTACGGTCCGGTCTACGCGGTGAACCGCGTATCCCTCACCGTCGAGGACGGCGAGTTCGTCGCCCTCGTCGGTCCCTCCGGCTGCGGCAAAACCACCACGCTGAATCTCGTCGCCGGCCTCATCTCGATGTCCGGCGGCGCGGTCACCATCGGCGATCGCGACGTCACCAATCTCGATCCGAAGGACAGGGACATCGCCATGGTGTTCCAGAACTACGCGCTCTATCCGCAGAAGTCGGTCTACAAGAACCTCGCCTTCCCCCTGCAGATGCGAAAGCTGCCCAAGGAAGAGATCGACAAGAAGGTCCGCGACGCCGCCAAGACGCTGGACATCACCCACCTGCTCGAGCGCAAGCCGCGCGAGTTGTCGGGTGGCCAGCAGCAGCGCGTCGCCCTGGGCCGTGCCCTGGTGCGCGAGCCGCGGGTCTTCCTCATGGACGAACCGCTGTCCAACCTCGATGCCAAGCTGCGCGTGCAGATGCGGTCCGAGATCAAGCGTTTCCACCAGGATCTGGGCGCCACCATCATCTACGTGACGCACGACCAGCTCGAGGCCGTCACCATGAGCGACAAGATGGCGGTGATGAACGGCGGCTTTCTGCAGCAATACGACAGCCCCGCCAACGTCTTCGCCAACCCGATCAACATGTTCGTCGCCAGCTTCGTCGGTTCGCCCGCCATGAGCCTGGTGCCGCTGACCGCCGTGTCGAAGGGCACCCAGGTCGTGCTCACCAGCCCTGAAGGCTGGGAGATGCCGCTGTCCGATGCCAATGGCAGGAAGGCGCTGTCGGCGACCTCGAACAAGGTCGTCCTTGGCGGCCGGCACTCCACCATCAAGGTGCACAAGGTCCAGGTGCCCGGCGCCGTTCCCGGCAAGGTCTACACCGTCGAGCCCACCGGCGACGTCACCTTCGCCCAGGTCTTCGTTTCGGGGGCCACGGTCAACGTCAGCGTGCCGCCGGGCTTCGCGCTTCGGCCGGACGAACCCGTCTTCCTCGAGTTCGACCAGGACCGCATGCACCTGTTCGACGGCGAAACCGAGATGGCGCTGCGGCTCTAGCCCCCGTTACCCACCTTCCCTTTTGCGGCCCGCATCCTTGTGCGGGCCGTTCCTCAACCCGGACTTCGATGACATGACCAGCGCCGACACCGCCCTCAACCACGTCAACACGAGCTCGCGCCCCTCCGACCTGCGGATCACCGACATCCGCGTCGCCGAGATCACCGGCGCGCCGTTCCGCTCGGCGCTGCTGAAGATCTACACCAACCAGGGGCTCGTCGGCTTCGGCGAAGTCCGCGACGGCGCCAGCGCCACCTACGCGCTGATGCTGAAGTCCCGCCTGCTCGGCGAAAACCCCTGCGACATCGACCGGCTGTTCCGCCGCATCAAGCAGTTCGGCGGCCACGGCCGCCAGGGCGGCGGCGTGTCGGCCATCGAGATCGCGCTGTGGGATCTCGCCGGCAAGGCCTACGGCATGCCGATCTACCAGATGCTGGGCGGCAAGTTCCGCGACAAGGTCCGCGTCTACTGCGACACCGACGCCGATCGTCCGAGCGGCATCGAGATGGGCAAGCGCCTGAAGCAGCGCATGGACATGGGCTTCACCTTCCTGAAGATGGACCTTGGCCTGATGGAGATCGCCCATATTCCGGGCGCCGTCGTCGGCCCGGCCGGTGTGCTCGATGGCTTCAAGCAGCATGCCGGCGGCCTCCTCGCCACCAACGATGCCGAGCGCAAGGCGCGCAACATGGTCTATGACGCGCAGAACGTCATGCACCCGTTCACCGGCCTGCACTTTTCCGAAAAAGGCCTCGACCTGCTCGAGCAGTACATCGCCGAAGTCCGCGAGGTCATCGGCCCCGATATTCCGCTCGCCATCGACCATCTCGGTCACATTTCGATGTCGGACGGCATCCGCCTCGCCCAGCGTATCGAGAAATACACCCCGGCCTGGCTCGAGGACGTGATCCCGTGGCAGCATACCGAGGGCTATCGCCGCCTGCAGGAAGCCACCGCCGTGCCGATCTGCACCGGCGAGGACATCTACCTCAAGGAAGGCTTCGAGCCGCTGTTCAAGGCCGGTATCTCGGTCATCCACCCCGACCTGCTGACTACCGGTGGCATCCTCGAGACCAAGAAGATCGGCGACCGCGCGCAGGACTACGGCATCTCGATGGCCATCCACATGGCAGAGAGCCCGATCGCTGCCATCGCCGCCGCGCACGTCGCGACCGCCACCGAGAACTTCATGGCGCTCGAGTATCACTCGGTCGAAGTACCGTGGTGGGACGACATCCAGATCGGCCTGCCCAAGCCCATCGTCAAGGACGGCTTCATCACGCTGACCGACAAGCCGGGCCTCGGCATCGACGACCTCAACGACGAGTTGCTGATGCAGCACCTGCAGCCGGGCGTCACCGGCATCTGGCAGGACACGAGCCGCTGGGACAACGACCATTCCTGGGACCGCACCTGGTCCTGATCGAAACGCCGAGCGTCATCAAATGAAGATCAAAGAGATCAAGGTCATCGTCTGCTCGCCCGGACGGAACTTCACCACGGTGAAGATCATCACCGACGAGGGCGTCTACGGCATCGGCGACGGCACGGTGAACGGCCGCGAGCTGGCGGTCGTTTCCTACCTGCAGGACCACATCGCCCCTACGCTCATCGGCAAGGACCCGCTCCGCACCGAGGACATCTGGCAGTACCTCTACAAGGGCGCCTACTGGCGTCGCGGCCCGATCACCATGGCGGCCATCGCCGCCATCGACATGGCGCTGTGGGACATCAAGGCCAAGGTCGCCAACATGCCGCTCTACCAGCTGCTCGGCGGCCGGTCGCGCGACAAGGTGATGGTCTACAAGCATGTCGGCGGCCTCGATATCAACGAGGTCGTCGAAGGCGTCGTCGCCATGAAGGAGCAGGGCCTCGAGGCGATCCGAGCCCAGGTCTCGATCCCCGGCCTGCCGCCGATCTACGGCACCGGCCCCGGCGCCGTGCAGACCAATGGCGGCATGGTCCGCGCAATGCCGGTCGAGGAAGTCTGGGCCACGCACAAGTACATGCCGCTGGTGCCGAAGCTGTTCGACAAGCTGCGTGACACGGTCGGCTACGACGTGCACTTGATGCACGACGTCCACCACCGCCTCACCCCGATCGAAGCCGCCCGTCTCGGCAAGGACCTCGAACCCTACCGTCTGTTCTGGCTGGAAGATGCCATCCCGGCCGAACTGCAGGAAGGTTTCCGCATCATCCGGCAGCACACGACGCAGCCGCTGGCCGTGGGCGAGATCTTCAACTCGATCTACGACTGCACCACGCTGATCCAGGAACAGCTGATCGACTACATCCGCGTCACTGCCGTGCACGCGGGCGGCGTCACCGGCATCAAGAAGATTTTCGACTTCGCCTCGATCTACCACGTGAAGTCGGCCTGCCATGGCCCGATGGACATGTCGCCCGCCACCATGGGCGCCAACATCCACGTCGATACCGCCATCTCGAACTTCGGTATTCAGGAGTTCACCGGCTACACCCAGGAGACCTACGACGTCTTCAAGTGCGACTGGCGCTACGAGCGCGGCTATCTCTACCCCAACGAGACGCCCGGCAGCGGCACCGACATCGACGAAGCCCTCGCCGCCAAATACCCCTATTCGCCCGCCTACCTGCCGGTCGCCCGGCTGGAAGACGGCGGCATGACCAGCTGGTAACCCGGAGCGTTGCCAGGAAAAGTTGCAGACTTTTCCGGTTCGGCAGCGCGACAACGAAGAGACTGCCATGAAAATCACCGCCATCAAGCCGTATCCCGTGTGGGTCGGCCACCGTAACCAGCTCATCGTCAAGATCGAGACCGACGAAGGCATTTTCGGCTGGGGCGAAAGCGGCCTGTCGGGCCGCGAGAAGGCCGTGGTCGGCGCGCTCGAGCACTACGCCCAGATCCTTGTCGGCAAGGACCCGATGCAGATCGGCCATATCTGGCAACTGCTCTATCGCAGTCAGTATTTCGAGGGCGGCCGCGTCCTCACCGCCGCCCAGTCGGCCATCGATATCGCGCTGCACGACATCAAGGGCAAGGCGCTCGGCGTCCCGGTCTACGAGCTGCTCGGCGGCAAGCACCGCAACGTCATCCCCACCTTCGCCTCCACCGGCGGCATCACCGATGACGGCAACGAAACCATCGAGCAGGCCAAGGCGCTGATGGCGCGCGGCTGGAAATCCATCCGCTTCTTCCCCGCCGCCTGGGGTGGCCCGGACAACATCTTCGAGCCACGCGAGTCGATCGGCAAGACCGCGAAATTCCTGATCCGCGCCCGCGAGGAGCTCGGCGACGAGGTCGTGCTCGGCATCGACTACCACCACCGCCTGTCCGTCGCCGAAACCGCCAGCTTCTGCCAGAAGATGCCGTCCGGCACCCTCGACTTCCTCGAGGAGCCGATCCGCGACGAGACGCCGGAAGCCTACGAGTCGCTCCGCACCCTCACCGACGTGCCCTTCGCCATCGGCGAGGAGTTCGCATCGAAGTGGCAGTTCCTCCCCTACATCGAGCGCGGCATCCACCAGTACAACCGGCTCGACCTCTGCAATGTCGGCGGCTTCACCGAGGCGATGAAGGTCGCCGGCTGGTCCGAGGCGCATTATGTCGACCTCATGCCGCACAATCCGCTCGGCCCGATCTGCACCGCCGCGACCATCCACTTCTCGGCCGCCACCGCGAATTTCTTCGCGCTCGAAGTGCGCGCCAATGCCACCGATCTCTACGCCGGCACCCCCACCGCGGACCTGTTCCCGCTCATGCCGATGCTCGATGGCGCCGTCTACCCCGTGCCCACCGCCCCCGGCCTCGGCATCGAGATCAACGAAGACAAGCTGACCGAAAAATCCTTCCAGTTCTGGGAGGCCCCCAAGCTGTATCGCCGTGACGGCTCGGTCACCAACTGGTAAGCCACACCCCATTCGGAGGAACTTCTAATGCGTACGATTCAGACCCCCATTCCGGCGTTCAAGCGCCCGCCCAAGGATATGCTCGATGCCCTCAGGGACATCGGCACCGCCACCGTAGCCGGCTCGCTCGGCCATGCCGGCTTCCGCAACCCGCACATGCTCGGCCCCGTGACGCAGAACCCCGGCGCCTCGATCGTTGGCGTCGCGCAGACTCTGCAGTTCCTGCCGCAGCGCCCCGACCTGTTTGCCGAGGGCGAGTATTCCGATCCCGAAGTCCAGCTGCACCGCCACGTTCTCTACGAGATCGAGGAAGGTGACGTGGTCGTTGTCGATGCGCGCGGCGACATGAGTTCGGGCGTCTTCGGCGACATGATGTCGACCTACTTCAAGGGCCGCGGCGGCGCCGGCATCGTCATCGACGGCGTCATGCGCGACCGTCCCAACGTCGAAAAGCTCGGCCTCAAGACCTGGCTGCGCGGCTGGACCCCGAACTACCACGTCCAGGTCTCGATCTTCCCGAACGCCGTGAACGTGCCGATCTCGTGCGGCGGCGTCACTGTCATTCCGGGCGACATCATCATGGCCGACGATGACGGCGTCGTCGTCCTGCCGCAGTCGATGGCCGAGAAGGTCATCGAAGATTCCAAGAAGCACGCCGAGTGGGAAGTGTTCAGCCGCGAAAAGCTGATGGTCGGCGCCGACCTCCGCCGCTACTACCCGCTCCACCCCGACGCCGAAGACGAATACCAGGCCTGGCGCAAGGCCAACGGCCTCCCCCCGAGCCCCAGCCGCTAAGCGCTGGCCTCGCAGGACCTACGAAGGGCGCCCAAGTGGCGCCCTTTTCTTCGCCCTGCCGGCCCACGCATGCCGCTCCCCCTCCACCGCCTGCCAGTTCACCCCTCCCGCCCAACACCACTGTCACCCCGGCGAAAGCCGGGGCCCATCCTGATGGCTCGGATAAGCACCGCACCGCCTCAGGCTGGATCCCGGCCTTCGCCGGGATGACAGCGAAAACCGAAATCAAGACGACGGTTCGGCCCTTACCGCTGCCCTAGAACGCCGCCCCCACCCCGGCCCACACACTCGCCCCCGCCATGAACACGATCGCCAGCGAGCCGGGCGTCCACAGCATGGCCCTCACATCATGAATCTGCGCCGTCATGTAGGCCCAGAAGTGGAGCCCCCGCGTCACCACGTAGCCGTAGAACACCACCTGCGCCAGCCACAGCGGCGGCGCCGTCGTGACGTAGATCAGCCCCGCCACGAAGAAATACGGCAGGTTCTCGAGGTCGTTCATCTGGATGCGGCGGATGCGCTCGACCTTCTCGTTCGGCGTAAGCTGGCTGTCGTGCGGCTTGGGATTCAGCTGCGTTTTCTTGGCGTCCTCCGGGTTCCGGAACCCGGCGTTCTCGCCCATCATCCGCACCACCGTGAGCCAGCTCATCGCCACGCCCTTGAGCAGCATGATGCCCGCAGCGATCGCATACGTCGCGAACACCGGGTTCGCCAAACTCAAATGTTCCACTTTGTACGGTCTCCACCCGCCGGCGCCCTCGCCAGATCATGCAATCAATTTTTAGACCAACGTTCGAAAAAGTCAACGAATGGACTTTTATTGCGCCTCGCGGTACAGCTGGAGACGATTCGACGCGAGGCGACATGCGCAAGCCGACCACCGACGACGCCCGAAAAGCCCGCCAGCAGCGCAAGCGCGACCGTTCACGTGACGATATCCTTGCCGCCGCCCGCGCCGTACTGCTCCGCGATGGCATCGCCGCGGTTACCCTGGAGGCCGTTGCCCGCGAGGCGGGGATGTCGAAGACCGGGCTCTACTACTACTTCTCATCCAAGGAAGCGCTGGTCTTCGAGCTGATCTTTGCCGCCTACGAGAACCACGCCCAGCGCGTTCAGGAAGCCGTAGCGGCCACCGAAACCGGGGCGGAAGCGCTCGGTGCTGTCATCCGCAATACCGTCGAGGTCTATTCCGGCCAGATGGACGATTTCCGGCTCGCCTTCCTGCTTGGCCAGGTCACTGGATCGGCCGACATGCGGGTTTCAGCCGAGCAGTTGCAGCGCATCCGCCCGCTCAACGACATGTTCCTCGCCGGCACCACCCGTCTCCTAGCCGATGGCAACTCAACCGGCCCGGTCGAGCCCCGCCTCCTCGCCTTCCTGGCTTTGCTGTCCGCCATCGGGCTGCTGACGATGAAGGGGCTGGTCGAGTCCCAGGGCGACCCCCTGCTCTACTCTGACGACCAGATGATTGACGCGCTCAGCAGCATCTTCGCCAGGGCGGTGGAGTAAGGTCGTCCTGCCGACTTATCCCCGCGCCTCAGCCGCGTGCGATTCTGCCTCGTCTCCTGCAGGGCGGGCGCTCGCGACGAACGTGCGGCGGGGGATATCGGGGGCCGGGAAGTCGTTTCCGGCGGGCCGCGGTGTGAGCAACCGGCAGTTGGACGTCTTCACTGGCGTCCGTGTCCGCTCCCTTGCACCCCCGTCCAACTCATCCCCGATCGACCGGCGGGGCGAGAGTCTCGCTTTTTTGCGGACTAACCGCGTTGGGGCTCAGCCCCGCCGGTCACCCGCCCATTCATCAACCCGAGGCCGCGCGGCCAGCGGGGGTCCAGGCACATCTTTGTTTCTGTTTCGTTCCATGCTAGCGTGCTCGGATCGAACCGCTTGGAACCGCCCATGTCCACCCGCGCCGGCAGCGCTGATCTTCCCCTCCACGGCGGGCGTGTGCCGAAATGGCTGAGCGAGCGCATGGCGCGGCTCGGGGCCGTCATCTGCCAGGCCATCGTCCACGAATATGGCCGCGACGAGTTGCTGAGCCGCCTGTCGCACCCCTTCTGGTTCCAGTCCTTCGGCGCCGTCATGGGCATGGATTGGCACTCGTCGGGCATCACCACTTCGGTCATCGGTGCGCTCAAGGGTGGCCTCCGCCCGCTCGAGCGGGAGCTCGGCCTCCACGTCTGCGGCGGTCGCGGCCGGCATTCGCGAAAGACACCGGAGGAACTGATCGCAATCGGCAACCGCGTCGGCTTCGATGGCGCGGCGCTGGCCGCCGCCAGCCGCCTCGTCGCCAAGGTCGACAGCGCCGCGGTGCAGGATGGCTTCGAGCTCTATCTGCACGGCTTCATCGTCGCCGATGACGGCAAATGGGTCGTCGTGCAGCAGGGCATGAAGGGCGATAGCGGCACCGCGCGCCGCTACCACTGGCTGTCCGACGGCTTGAAAAGCTTCGTCGATGCCCCGCATGCGGCCATCGATGGCCAGACCGAAGGCGCCATCACCAACCTCACCGACCTGCGGTCCGCCCAGAACCGCATCGCCCAGGTGCGGATGCTCGAAGCCCTCGGCCCGCATCGCATCGTCAAGGAAGCCGAAAAGCTCGGCTGGAGCAGCAAGCCCCCTGCCCCCGCGCCCGAGGACAGCGACGAACCCCTGCTCCCGCATCTCGTCATGCCCGAGCACCACGATATCCGCCCCAAGGACGTGATGCTGCGCCGCCTGCACGGCAGCCTCGAAGCCGCCGCCGAGCGGGGGCCGGAAGATTTCGAGTCGCTGCTGCTGGTCCCCGGCGTCGGCGCCCGCACCGTCAAGGCGCTGGCCCAGGTCGCCGAGGTGATCCACGGCGCCCCGCACCGCTTCGCCGATCCCGCCCGCTTCGCCATGGCCCATGGCGGCAAGGACGGACACCCGTTCCCGGTACCGCTGAAGGTCTACGACCAGACCATCGCCGTGCTGAAATCCGCGATCAGCAAAGCCAAACTCGGCCGCGAGGACGAACTGAGCGCCCTGAAGCGCCTCGATTCCCAGGCCCGCGCCCTCGAAGCCACGGCCAGGGGCCCGAGCTTTGATCGCTTCATCGCCGAGGAGCGCGCCCGCTCGCACGAATACGGTGGCCGCACCGTCCTCGGCTGGGCCGCGCCGCCCGAACCCAAACCCGTGGTCAGAACCGGATCGCCATGAACACGGTGTGCTCGGGCAGGCTCGCGTCCTCGAGCCGCTCGAACCCCAGCGCCCGGTAGAACGCCAGCGCCCCCGCATTGCTCGGGCTCACCTGCAGGTGCATCCCCGGCACGCCGGCGGCCGTCAGCCGCGCCATCACCAGTCGTAATGCCCCCGAACCGATCTTCCGGCCGCGGGCTTCTTCCAAAAGGTCGATATGCCCATGCGCCGGATAGTCTTGCAGCACCGGCGGATAGACGAACTCGGGGTGATGGATGACGCGTCGCGCCCAGTCGCTGCCCGTCCAGGTGCTCTCGTCCGGCCCCGGGTCGGGCAGCCGCCGCGCCAGTGGCGGAAACCACTCGCGCTCCATCCGGGCATAGAAACCTTCGCTGTCCGGCGTGCCGAGCACATAGCCGCACACCCCGCCCGGTCCCTCCACCACGAAGGCGAAATCAGGCGCCAACACCTGGTAGGGCACGGCGTAGATCAGCCCGAGCAGGTCCGGATCATCCTCCCGCGCCGTCGCGTCCTTGCCGGAATCGCCGGTGAGCAGGCAGACGCGGTTCAGCGCCCCGTAGTCCGTCCACTGCGCCAGGCGCAGCGCGTAGCCATCGCCGAAATCGAGTGCCAACGCCCCGTCCTCCAGTCAGCGCTGCGCCATCACAGGTGGTGCCTGTATCGGCCGCTCGGGTCCCGGGGCAGCAGTTCCTGCACCGCCACCGTGAACCCGCGCCGGTAGAAATTGTAGATGCGGTCCCGGTCGGGAAACTCCGTCCCCTCCGGGTGCCCCTCGGCCAGCCAGTCGAGGTAGGTGACGAGGTGCGTCACCTCCTCCCGCGCTTCCCACAGGTAGGGATGGAAGGCGTAGAACAGGTCGCGGTTCTCGAGTTCCGTCATCAGGTCGAACAGGTTCCGGATCCGGTCCCTGAGCCCGGTGATCGCCGCATGCCCCTCGCGCCAGGTCGCCGACGTCACGTCGGGATGCGCCTCGCTCAGCATCCGACGCGCCGTCTGCAGCAGCGCCTCCACCTCCGGCCCCTGCCGGAACGGCTGGTAGAACAGCTCGACCAGCAGGCGGACGTCCTCCAGCGGCAGCAGCTTTGTCGGCTGCGTAAAGGCCAGCCGGAACCGCTTCTGCCAGATAGGCAGCGCCGCCGCGAGTGCGTCACCTTCGACATCCACGCCGCGGGCGAACGCCCCCGTGGTGTGCACTGGCACGAAATTGGCCTCGAACTCGTTGTTGGGGTTGGTGATCAACCCATCGATCAGCCCGAGGATTTCCGCCTTCCGTCCGCCCAGTGGCCCCGCCATCACGCGGCGGATATCGTAGTCGTTGGCGTGGAAATTCTCCCAGATCACCGGCTTCCGCCGCAGCACCCTGCCGATCTCGCGCAGCCCCTCCGCCGACAGCGTCTTCGACACGATGTCCGGCCCCGTCCAGAACACGCCGATCTCGGGATTGAGCCCCTCCCCGACGGTGTTGAGATAGGCCGAGCCAGGCACGTCGTGCCCCGCGAACGCACCACAATACTCGGTCGGGCAGAACAGCAGCACCGGCTGCTCCACCTGCGACTTCAGGTGCTCGAAAGCGGAGTTGGTGAAATACACCTGCGCCGCGGCGAAGCTGTCGAATGCCCTATCGTCCGCCGCCGCCATGGTGCGCGGAATGTCGTCGAACAGCAGCGCGAAATGCTTCACCCCGAGGGCCAGGAGCTGGTCGAGCCGGCGCTTCAGCGCCTTGAGGTCGCTTGCGTCCGAGTAGACGACATCAAGACATGGGGCGATGGCCACCATGAAGTTGAGCTTCCGCGCACGGGCCGCCTCGACCAGGTCCTGGAGTTCTGCGGCTTCCGCCGCATTGTAGATTTCGCGCCAGCGCGCCCGGATCTTGATGTCGTCCTTCGGGCCGTAGACGAAGGTGTTCATCCCCGACCCGACGATCCAGTCGAGCATTTCGAGCCGCTGCCGCGGTGTCCACGCCCGGCCGTAAAACCCCTCGATCACCCCGGTGAGCAGCGGCTTCGAGGTAACGATGCCGCCCAGTTCCCGGTCATCGGTCGTGTCGAAAGTCGTGTCCATCGACCAGCCGGCGAGCCCGGGCGGCAGCGAAGAGGCGATCGGTTCGTCACGCATGATGGTCATCGGTCAGTCCATGGCCGTCGCCGTAAGGCCGGCGATCACGTGCCTTTGCAGGATGAAGTAGAGGATGAGAATTGGCACCGTGGTGATCGCCAGGGCGGCGAACACCAGCGAATAGTTGGTGCTGTGGTAGCCCGAGAACCGCACCAGTCCCACCGGCAGCGTCCGCTGCGCGTCATCGGTGACGAACAGCAGCGCGAACAGCAGTTCGTTCCACACCGCGATGGTGTTGAGCACGATCATCGTCAGCATCGCCGGCCACACCATCGGCACCGACACGTGCCAGAAGATCTCCCACGTGTTCGCGCCGTCAAGCCGCGCCGCTTCCTCCATGTCGGGCCGTATCGACAGGAAGTACGAGCGCATCAGGAAGGTGGTGAAGGCCAGCTGCCACGCCGCACCTGGCAGGATCAGCGCCCAGTGCGTGTTGAGCAGATGCATGTCGCGCAGCTGGGTGAACAGCGCGATCGCCACCGAAGGCGGCGGCAGCAGCAGCCCCACCAGCAGCACGCGGTACATCAGCGTGCGCCCCGGAAACTCGAGCCGGGTGAACGCGAACGCCGCCCCGGTCGCAAACAGCACGCACATCGACACCGCCATGACGGTGACGAAAACCGAGTTGAGGTAAAGCGTGCCGAGCCCGCCGACATTCCACGCCTCGATCAGGTTCCCCCACTTCCACTCGCTCGGCAGGGCGAAGGGCGTGCGGAAGATCTCGCGATTGGACTTGAAGGCCGAGTAGACCATCCAGATCGCCGGGTAGAACATCACCAGCACGATCACGCCGGCACTGCCGAACTGCAGCCACTCGGCCGCGCTGCGCGGCCGTTCAGTAGCGCGTGACATGGCCGCGCTCCGAAATCTTGAGATAGGCGATCGAAATCACCGACACGACGACCGTCAGCACCACGGTCAGCGCCACGCCATAGCCGATCTGGTTCTGGTCGAAGGCCTGCTTGATGATCCACGTCGCCGGCACTTCGGTCGCTCCGAACGGCTGCCCGTTGGTCATGGTAAAAAACAGGTCGAACCCGGCGAAGCCGCCCGTCACCGCCAGCAGGATGCACACGATGACGTTCTGCTTAAGCATCGGCAGGGTGATGGCGAAGAACTGCTGCGTGCCGTTGGCGCCGTCGAGCTTGGCCGCCTCGTAGAGGTTGCGCGGAATGCGGCGGAGCGCGGCAAAGAAGATCACCATGTAGAAGCCGGCATATTTCCAGCCCGACACGATGCAGATGAACAGCAGCGCCGTTTCCGGCTGCGCCAGCCACGGCTGCGCCCAGTCGCCGAGCCCCACCGAACGGAGCGTCGAGTTGAGCAGGCCCGTCCGGTAGTCGAGCACGAACTTCCACAGCACGCCCGCCGCCGACATCGACAGCACCACCGGCGCAAAGAACATGCCGCGCATCAGCGAGAAGCCGCGCCGGTCAGAGTTCAGCAGCACCGCCATGAACAGCCCGAACGACACCTCGAAGACGAGCGTCGCGAGGATGTAGAGCACCACATGCACGAACGACATGAGGAAGGTCGGATCGGTCAGCGCCCGTGCGAAATTGGCGAACCCGGCCCAGCGCGGCGCGCTGAACCCGTCCCAGTAGGTGAAGGCGTAGTAGACCGACGCCCCAAGGGGCAGCAGCACGAACGTCGCGAAAAGGAGCATCGCTGGTGCCGCGAACAACATGTTCGCGGCACCGCTGCTGATGGGGGCCGACCGGTCTTGCAACGGACGAGCTACTGCTTGCCCATGGCGGCGAGCGTCTCGTCGAGCCAGACGAGCGCATCCTTGGCGCTCTTTTCGCCCGAGGCGGCATAGGCTGCCGCCTGGTAGAAGGCCTCGGCGACCGGCACGGGGTACTTGTTGTCGGGCGGCGGCACGATGCCGCTGGCATTGCTCATCAGGGCCAGCATGGCCTGCGTCTGCTCATCCAGCTTGGCCTTCTCGCTGACGCCCTGCACCGGGCTCATCTGCCCGCTCTCGGCCCACTTCACCTGGCTGGCTTCGGAAGTGAGGAACTTCAGGAACTTGATCGCCTCGGCCGGCTGCTGCGCGTCCTTGTGCACGACCAGCCCGGTGATAGTGCCGATCACGCTGTTGGCAAGCGGATGCGCCGGATCGATCGGCGGCGTGTTGAACTGACCGTACTCGAAACCTTCCTCGGCGAGGTTGGCGGTCTCGGACACCAGCCACGACCCGATCGGATGCATCACCGCACCCTCCTGGAAGAACGTCGCCATGGCCGGATCGGCACCGAGCGCCTGCATATCCTTGTTGAACGCCCCGACCTCGTGCAGGCCCACCAGCAGGTTCAGCGCCTTCTCGAACTCAGGCGTGTTGAACGGCGCTTCCTGCTTGAAGGCGGCGATGTAGGCGTCAGGCGGCACCACCATGGCGGCGATGTGACCGGCCCAGTTGCCCAGCGGCCAGAACTCGTTGTTGCCCTCGACGATGGGCGTCTCGCCGGCTTCGGCCAGTGTCTTGTTCAGCGCCACGAACTCGTCCCAGGTCGCGGGCGGCGTCAGGTTGTACTCGGCGAAGATCTTCTTATTGTACCAGATGGTGTTGGTCAGATCGAGCGAGAGCGGCACCAGGTACGGCTTGCCATCCACCATGGTGCCGGCGCCATCGGTCCACACGGCGTCGGAGAAGCTTTCCTTCCACCCGTCGGTGGCCATCGCTTCGGTCAGGTCGTAGGCGTAGCCCGCCTCGACGTCACGCTGCACCGGGTAGCCGGCCCACTCGAAGAAGATGTCCGGGACCTCGTTGCTCTTCAGCTGCGTGATCAGGCCCTGGTTCGAGTACTGGTCGTCATCGAACACGATCTGGTTGATCGTGATACCCGGGTTCGCCGCCTCGAAATCGGCGATGATCGCGTCGAGCGCCACCCGGCTCGCGCCGCCGGTGATCGAATGGGTGAACCGCACTTCCTGCGCCAGCGCAGTGGTGCACATCAAGATCGCCACGGCTGACACCGCCAGCGGGAACTTCAAAGCCTGCATGCCAAGTACCCCTTGCTACACGCCGCCCGCACTCGCGGCACGGCTCGTCTACTGGTACGTTATTGGTTTACGGAGATTTGTCCATAGCGCGAATGACGCAAGCTCAAATCCGCAAAAAGGCGATCGTGATGGATAGGGACCGGTTGGGGGGCTTGCCATCTTCAGGCCAAAATCATACCGGTTATGGGAGAGCTGTTGCAAAAAAGGCGGACACCGTTGGAATTCTACGCGGCATTGCGGGATCGGATGGACCGTCAGCACGGCCCCTTGGGAGAGCGCCTGCGCAACGCGCTGGCCGCTGTGATCGAGGGTGGCGCGATCGTTCCAGGCGAATCACTCCCCTCCGAGCGCGAGATGGCCGAGCAACTCGACGTCTCTCGTTCTACCCTACGCCAGGGCCTGAAGGAACTGGCGCAGATGGGTCTCGTCACCACCCGGCCCGGCGCCGGCACGGTGGTAACCGGTCGCATACCGAAAGCCCTGTCGCGTCTGTCCGGTTTTACCGAGGACATGCGCCTGCGCGGCCTGCTGGCCAGCTCGCGGGTGGTCGAGTGCTCCATCGCTCCGATTTCGCCCGATGACGCCTTCCGCACCGGCTTGCCGCTGGGCACCCCGATGATGACGCTGGTCCGCCTGCGCATGGCCGGCGAGGAGTCGCTTTCATACGAGCGTGCCATGGTTCCGGTGGAAACCGTCGGCCCCACCTACGACGGCTCAGGCTCCCTCTACGAACGCATGGACGAGCGCAATGCGCGCCCCCGCCGCATCCTGCAGTCCCTGCAGGCCATCGAGGCGCCGGCCGACATTGCCCGCCACCTCGGCATCCGCGAGGGCGCGGCGGTACTGGAGATCACCCAGCTCGGCTACGGCGAAAACGGCTCGGTGGTCGAGGATGCGATCAGTTGGTACCGCGGCGATCGCTACAAATATGTCGGCGAGATCCGTGGCTGACATGCAATCACTCCGCACCCGCTACCGCGACCAGTTGTTCGGCATCATCGACAATGTCATCAGCAGGCAGTCCGCATCGCTCGACGCCGCCCGTGACGCCCTGGCCGAGGCCCTGGGAGCGGATCACCTGCTCTACGTCGCCGGCTCCGGCCATTCGCACATGCTCGCCGAGGAAGCATTCTACCGCGCCGGCGGCATAGCCCAGGCTCAGGCCATCCTCGATCCCGACCTGATGCTCCACATGGGCGCCGAGCGTTCCACCCTGCTTGAGCGCGAGGAGGGACGGGCCGAGCGCGTGCTGGCCGGCTATCCCGTTGGTCCGGGCGACATCGTCGTGATCGCCTCGAACTCGGGCCGGAACGCCTACCCCATCGAGATGGCGCTTGGCGCCAAGGCCCGCGGCGCCACCACCATTGCCCTCACCTCGCTGCGCCACGCCAAGAAGACCACCTCGCGCCACCACTCCGGCAAGCTGCTCTATCAGGTCACCGACCTCGTGCTCGACAATGACGGCGAATATGGCGACGCCGGCCTCGACATCGCTGGCCGGGACGTCCGGATGGGCCCCACCTCGACACTGGTCGGCGTTTACATCCTCAACACCATCCTCGCCGAAGCCGTGAACCAGCTCGCCGGCCGCGGTGTCGATATCGATGTCTATCAGAGCGCCAACATGCAGGGCGCCGAACACGACGCCGAAGCCATGATCGCCAAGTGGCGCCCCCGCATTCGCGGACTCTAGGCCGGGACGCTCCGTAACCGGGCTTCCATGTCCTGCTGCTGCTCCACCGTGAGCGGCAGCAGCGGCGGCCGCAGCCGGTTCCAGCCCGCGTCCTCGTCGCGCCGCGCCAGCAGGGCCTTGATCGCCGGCAGCTGCGTGCCATAGGCCATCGACACGGCGCGCCAGCCTTCCAGCCGGGCCTGCGCCTCGGCCAGTTCGCCGGCGCGCGCCGGGTCGTTCCACGCCTCGTATACCACCCGCAGGTCCGGGGCGCAGAGGTTGGACACCGCCGTGATGCAGCCGGCACCGCCCGCCTGCAGCACCTGCGCAAACAGCGGATCTGACCCCACCAGTACCGCGAAATCGGGGCGGAGCCCGCAATAACCGCGCGTCGTCTCGAGCTTGCCGGAGCTGTCCTTGATCCCCGCGACGATACCCGGAAAGGCCGAGATCAGCCGCGCCACGAGGTCGAGGCTCAGCGGCACGCCGGACTGGTGCGGAATGTTGTAGAGCACGACCCTCAGCCGGTCGTCAGCCACGCCCTCGATGATCCGTGCATAGGCCGCGAACACCCCGTCGTCGGGCACGCTCTTGTAGTAGAATGGCGGCAGCATCACCGCGCGCGTCACCCCGAGGCTGAGCGCGTGCTTCGTCAGTTCCACCGTCTCCGGGATCGCCGCGACCCCGACGCCCGGGGCCAGTTGCTCAGGCGTCACGCCACCGGCAAGCACCGCCTCGAGCATCGCCTTGCGCTCGCCGACGGAAAACGAGTTCGCTTCGCCCGTCGTCCCTAGTAGCGCTATCCCGTCGCAGCCATTGTCGAGCAGCCAGCGGCACTGCCGGTCCAGCTTCGCCCGGTCGACGTTCAGGGCCTCGTCGAGCGGCGTCGCCACCGCCGACCACACGCCGCGGATCGCAAACTGCATCACTTCTCTCCCTCTGGTGGATAGCGGTGTTCTCCTCCCCGCCAGTCCGAAACCGTATAGCAGCCGTCTCCGGCGGACCGGATGTTGGCCGCCATGATCGGCGCCTTGCCATGTCCACCGGGAATGTCGAGCACATAGGTTGGTTGCGCCAGCCCTGAAATGCGTCCGCGCAACCCGGTCACCAGCCGCTGCCCCTCGTCGATCGGCACCCGGAAATGCGACGTCCCCGGCGCCAGGTCCGGGTGGTGCAGGTAGTAGGGCCGCACCCGCGTCTCGACGAACCCGCGCATCAGTGCCGCCAGCGTATCGGGATCATCGTTGACGCCCCGCAGCAGCACCGTCTGGCTCAGCAGCACGATGCCCGCATCCACCATCCGTCCGATCGCCGCCCGCGCGGCATCGGTCAACTCGCGCGGATGGTTGGCGTGCACGGCGAGATACGTCGCCTTGCCCGACGCCTTGAGCGCCGCGACCAGCTTGTCGTCCACCCGCTCCGGCTCCACCACCGGCACGCGCGTATGGAACCGCACCACCTTCACGTGCTCGATATCGCTGAGCCGCGCCATCATCTCATTGAGCCGCCGCGCCGAGAGCACCAGCGGGTCGCCACCCGTGAGGATCACCTCCCAGATTTCGGTGTGCGCGCGGATATACCCGATGGCGGCGTCCATCTGCTCCGGCGTCAGGGTGCCGAGCCCCTCGGGCCCCACCATTTCGCGGCGGAAACAGAACCGGCAGTAGACCGGGCACACATGCACGGCCTTCAGCAGCACCCGATCCGGATAGCGATGCACGATCCCTTCGACCGGCGAATGCGTCAGGTCGCCGATCGGGTCCGCCCGCTCGTCCGGCGTCACTGTCAGTTCGGCGAGGTCCGGCACGAACTGCCGCGCGATCGGATCGTTCGGGTCGTCGCGGTCGATGAGTCCTGCCACCGCCGGCGTGATTGCCACGGCGTAGCGCTCGGCGACCCGCTGCAAATCCGGCAGACGCGAAGCCGGCGCGAGCCCGGCTTCCACCAGTTCGCCCGGCGTACGAATGGCCCGATCCTGCTTCATCGCTCGCCTCCCGCCACCGGCACCCACAGCACATCCTCGATCCGCGGCGCCCCGGTCGCCAGCATCACCAGCCGGTCGAACCCGAGCGCTACCCCAGAGCTCTCTGGCATCAGCGGCAACGCGGCAAGCAGATCTTCGTCGATCGGATAGCGCTCGCCATAAAGCCGCGCCTTCTCGTCCATCTCGAGCTCGAACCGCCGCCGCTGCTCGGCCGCATCGGTCAACTCGCCGAACCCGTTGGACAGTTCCACCCCGCATGCGTAAAGCTCGAACCGCTCCGACACCCGCCGGTCGTCGGCCGTCCGCCGCGCCAGCGCCGCCTCGGCGGCCGGGTAGCGATCCAGCACCGTGATCTGGCCCAACCCCAGCGCCGGCTCCACCATCTCCACCAGCACCCGGCTGAACAGGTACGACCAGGTGAACTCCCCCGGCACGGTCAGCCCCACGCCGCGCATCAGCTCGGCAAGCGCCCCGGCATCGGTATTGCCCTCGGCATCCATCGTCGCGAACAGGTCGATCCCGGCATACTCGCGGAACGCCTCCACCACGCTCACCCGCTGCGGCTCGGCGAACGGGTCGCATGTCCGCCCGCGATAGCGCAACTGCTCCGCCCGCGTCGTCCGCGCCGCCACCCGGCAGAGCGCGATGCAGTCGGCGATCACCGCATCATAGGCCTCCCCCGCACGATACCATTCGAGCATCGTGAACTCGGGGTGGTGCAGCGCAGTGCGCTCGCGGTTGCGCCACACATGCCCGATCGCGGCGATCCGCCGCTCGCCCGCCGCCAGCAGCTTCTTCATCGAGAACTCCGGCGAGGTATGGAGATACATCGTCTCCCCCGCCCCATCGTTGCCGATCATCGTGGTGGCAAAAGCGTGCAGGTGCGTCTCGTTGCCCGGCGACCGTTGCAGGCCCGGCGGATCGATGAGCACGAAGTCATGCTCGACGAAATACCCGCGCACCCCAAGCTCGATCCGATTGCGCCCGAGCAGCACCGGCCGTCGGTCCGCATGTCTCGAGGGGCTCCACCACGGCGATACAGCGTCATTGGTCACGTGAGGCGGCTCTTTCGGGCAACAGGACTGGCAGTTTTTCAAGAAATGGGGTATCGGGCCGCACCCGAACACTAAGTCAGCGCGTCCGCCGGCCTCCGTTGCCGCTCTCTAGGCCGCCGCCAACCGTTGAACAAGGAAGAATAATGGTCAAGGTCATCGCCTCGTCCCTGCGCAAAGGCAATGTCGTCGAGCATGACGACGGCAAGCTCTACATCGTCCTCGTCGCCGAGAATATCCACCCCGGCAAGGGCAACTCGGTGACCAAGGTCGACATGCGCCGCATGTCTGACGGCGTGAAGGTTGCCGCCAGCTGGCGCACCGTCGAGATGGTCGAGAAGGCCGATGTCGATGAGCGCGCTTACAACTTCCTCTACAATGACGGCGAAGGCTACCACTTTATGGAGCCCACCACCTTTGATCAGATCACCATGCACGAAGACGTCGTCGGCGACGCCGCCGCCTACCTCGTCGATGGCATGCAGGTGTTCATCAAGACGTTCGAGGGCGCTGCCCTCGCGATCGAACTGCCGCAGCGCGTCACGCTCGAAATCGTCGAAACCGAGCCGGTGATCAAAAACCAGACCGCCTCGTCCTCGTTCAAGCCGGCCACGCTGAACAACGGCGTCAAGACCATGGTCCCGCCCCACATCGGCGTCGGCACCCGCGTCGTGGTGATGACCGAAGACGGCTCCTACGTCGAACGCGCGAAAGACTGATCGTCCCCTCACCCGGCGGCTTCGCCGCCACCCTCTCCCTCACGGGGAGAGGGGAACAGCGCCCAGCCTCGCACTAGGTGGCCCTTCTCCCCTTGTGGGACTTCGAGCCGTGCCGGAGGCAAAATCGCTCCAGCGGAGCGATTTTCGGTGAGAAGGCCTTGAGAGCTATGCTCGAAAGGCTGGTGCCGGCAGGCGGATGAGGGGTCGGCGCGCAGCGCCGCTACCACCCCATCGCCCCCTTGATCCCCCGCAGATCCTCGACAAACCGCGCCCGTTCCCGCGCCGCTTCTTCCCGATCCGGTATCCGCAGCAGATACGATGGGTGCACCGTCGCGTACATCCGCGTCCCGTCCGCCAGCACCGTCACCCTGCCCCGCACCGACCCCAGCGTCGTCGTCGACCCGGCGAGGCTCGACACCGCCGTTGCGCCCATCGCCACGATCAGCGTCGGTTTCACCATCTCCCGTTCGAGCCCCAGCCAGAAGCTGCACGCTTTCACCTCACCGGCATTCGGCCGTTGGTGCAGCCGCTTCTTCCCCTTCGGCACGAACTTGAAGTGCTTCACCGCATTGGTGACATAGGCCCGCTCGCGATCGAGCCCCGCCTCCGCCATCGCCGCATCGAACACCTTCCCCGCCGGCCCGACGAACGGTTTCCCCGACAGATCCTCCTGATCGCCCGGCTGCTCTCCGACGAACATCAACTCAGCCGAGGCCGACCCCTGCCCCATCACCGCCTGCGTCGCCATTTCGTACAGCGGGCACCGCCGGCACGCATCGACCCCAGCCTTCACCTCGGCCAGCGAGGTAAAAACCTCGGTCACCGGCAGCCCTGGCTCGGCCCGTTCCATCTGCTTCAGGTGCCGCGACGGCGGGATGCTCGCCATCCGCTCGATCATCGCCTCCTCCGCCGCCTTGGCGCCGCGGATCAGCTCGGGAATGAGTTCGGCCTCGGGCAGGTTGCGCCAGTATTTCACCGGCATCTCCGACTTCATCATCGCCAGCTTCAGCCGCGCCGGGTTGAAGATCGCCGCGAAGTAGCTCTTCCACACCGGATCCAGCGCATCATCGGCCGGCACGTCCTCCTTGTGCCCCCCGTCGCCGAACTCCAGCCGCTCCCCGTCCCAGAACGCCGACCGGTACGGCGTCACGATCCCCCACAGCATGCCGGCAAACCGCCGCGCAAAGAACGGCGCCGTGCGCTCGAGCACGAAATGCTCCGGCTCGAACCACGCCACGAACCGCTCGCGCCCGCTGTCGTCGACGATCTCCTTGAACCGCACGAAGGCCTTCATCTTGTGCGCGTCGCGGCGCACCGCCGACACCCGCCGGTCGAGCTTCCCCACATCGGGGTCCGACCGCACCTCCATCAGCTCCTTGTCCTTCTGCAGCCGCCACAGCAGCCGGTAGAGCAGCCCGAACCGCTCGGGATCGGAGTGGCAGATGCCCGCCTCGGCCCAATCGATGAACCGCTGCGGCACCGTGCCCACCTTCCGCCCCGTCACCTGCCCGACGCTCTGCTCCGCCCCGAACAGGTCCTGCGGCGCCCCCGGATCGACCCAGATCACCTCGTCCGGCGGCACCGCCTCGAGCAGCAACCGCCGCGCCACCCCCCGCCACTCGGCGAAATCGTTGCGCGAGGTGAGATGGACGGTTTGCATCAGAACAGCTCCAGCTGCTTGCTCACCACCTTGGCCCGGAGCCCCGCATCGTCCGTCAGCCCGCCGGGCGTCCAGTCAGCCGCCTCGATGAACGGCCGGACCTTGCCGATCGACCCCGCCATCGCCGCCACATCGGCCAATGTCAGCCGGTGATGCCGCCGCGCCGCGAGAATCCGGTCCACCACCCGCACCCCCAGCCCCGGCACCCGCAGCAGCATCTCCCGCGGCGCCCGGTTCACATCCATCGGGAAGGTCCCGCGATTGCCCAGCGCCCAGGCGAGCTTCGGATCGACCTTGAGATCGAGCAACCCGTCGGTCCCGCCCGAAACGATCTCCTCCACCCCGAAGCCATAGAACCGCATCAGCCAGTCGGCCTGGTACAGCCGGTGCTCCCGCAGCAGCGGCGGCGGCGCCAGCGGCAGTCGCGAACTCGAGTCCGGAATGGGCGAGAAGGCCGAGTAATAGACCCGCTTCAGCCCGTATCCCGAATAGAGCGACGCCGAGCGCCTGAGGATCACTGCATCGTCCGCCCGGTCGGCCCCGATGATCATCTGCGTCGATTGTCCGGCCGGCGCCAGCTTCGTCGGCTTCCTCTTGCCCGCCACCTTCCCGTCGGGCCGGCTTTCCTCGCGCTTGCCCTCGATATGCGCCATGGCGGTGCGGATGGCGCTTGGGTTCTTCTCGGGCGCCAGCGCTTCGAGGCTTACGTCCGTCGGCAGCTCGATATTGGTCGACAGCCGGTCCGCCCACAGCCCCGCCTCGGCCAGCAGCTCCGGCGCCGCATTCGGAATGACCTTCAGATGGATATAGCCGCCGAACTCGTGCGTCTCGCGCAGCGTCCGCGCCACCCGCACCATCTCTTCCATCGTGTAGTCGGGCGACCGGATGATCCCCGACGACAGGAACAACCCCTCGATGTAGTTGCGTTTGTAGAAGTCGAGCGTCAGCTTGACGACTTCCTCGACGCTGAACCGCGCCCGCTGCACGTTCGAACTCGACCGATTTACACAGTAGATGCAGTCATATACGCAGAAATTCGTCAGCAGTACTTTCAGCAGGCTGATGCACCGTCCGTCCGGCGCATAGGAGTGGCAGATGCCGCTGCCTTCGGTCGACCCGATGCCGCCGGTGCGCGAGCTGTCCCGCTTCACCGTCCCGCTCGAAGCGCACGACGCATCGTACTTCGCCGCATCCGACAGGATCGCAAGTTTCCGGCTGAGACTGAGCTGCACTACACTGTTCCCGTTTTGTTCAGACGTTACCTATCGCCGCTCGCACTGCTGCGCCAACCTCAAATGACACACCGCCGCCAATCGTGATCGCTTGACGCCCCTTCGAAGCCCAGAGATCGAACACGAGCACTGCGCTGCCGGGCGTGCCGCTGTTCTTGAACATTGTTCACCTATGCCGAACGATCCGTCAGCCCTGCGCCTCTATCGTCCGCGCGCATTCGCCCCTATCTGACTGTCACCAGATCAAAGGAGGCACGCATGGCTCTCGAACTCGGTGGCATCCACCACCTCACAGCCATCACTGCGCAGGCCGCGAAGAACGTCGATTTCTACACCCGCGTCCTCGGCATGCGGCTGATCAAGAGGACCGTGAACCAGGACGACGTCTCGGCCTATCACCTGTTCTACGGCGACGGTATCGCCTCGCCCGGCGCCGACCTCACCTTCTTCGATTGGCCGGCCGCCCCCAACAAGCGCGGCAATCACGAAGTCGGCCGCACCGGCCTCCGCGTCCGCTCCGAGGACAATCTCGTCTGGTGGAAGCAGCATCTCGCCGCCCACGACATCGCCTCGGGCAACATCAAGGAACGCGCTGGCCACCTCTCCCTCGATTTCGAGGATCCCGAAGGCCAGCGCTTCCGCCTCGTCGCCGATCCGAACGCCGGCGAGTCGCACCCGTGGGAGAAAAGCCCGATCCCCGCCGAGCACCAGATCCTCGGCCTCGGCCCCATCACCATGTCGGTGCCCGATCTCGCCCGCACCGCCACCGTGCTGACCAGCGTGATGAACATGCGCGAAGTCCGCACCTACCCGGCGCGCGAAAAGCACGGCGAAATCCACGTCTTCGAGATGGGTCCCGGCGGCGCCGCGGCCGAACTCCATGTCGAGGTGAACGCGTCCCTGCCGCAGGCCCGCCAGGGCGCCGGTGGCGTGCACCACGTCGCCTTCCGCACCCCCGATCCCGATGAGTTCGCCCAGTGGGTCCGCCGCGCCACGGCCGCTGGCCTCCGCACCTCCGGTGAAGTCGAGCGCTACTACTTCAAGTCGCTCTACTTCCGCGAGCCCAATGGCATCCTGTTCGAAATCGCTACCGACGGCCCCGGCTTCACCGCCGACGAGCCTCTCGAAACCCTCGGCGAACGCCTCGCCCTCCCACCCTTCCTCGAACCCCGCCGCGCCGAAATCGAAGCCGGCCTGAAGCCGCTCTGATTCACGCATCCAGCGGCGGGGCAAGAGCCCTGCCGCTGGACGCGCGGCCTACTGGCCGATAAAGCTCTGGCATCATCGACTTCAAGTCGACGTCAGGGGTTTTCGTGCATTCGAGCTTGCAGGCCAGTTGGCCAGCCGCGCCTGCAATGAAATACGCAGCTTCGCGTTCGACGTGGCTGCTGCTGGCCGCTATGGTCGTGCTTGCCACGACACTTCGTTACGTAGTTTTTGCCATTGCCACCCAGCAGTTAGACCCCGCGGCTCTTGTTGGGCAGTTGTGTCGCTGGGATTGCGGCTGGTATCGCAACGTGGCCGAAGGGTACCAACAGGGCCTGCCCTCGAACCGAACCGGGACAGCCGACTGGGCATTCTTTCCGCTCTACCCGATGATCGCCGGAACGCTCTCCCGCGTCAGCGGACTGTCGTGGCCATTGGCGGGCTACCTCGCGTCGAACATCTGCGGCCTTGTTGCCGCCGGCATCGCCCGTCCGCTGTTTGACAGCAACCGGCATGCCTATTGGCTGTTCTCGTTCGGGTTACTCCTCGGCCCATTCTCACTCCTGTTTTCGCTGGCGTACTCTGAGAGCCTCTTCATTCTCCTGACCCTCGCTGGAATGGTGGCGCTTCGCCGCTCCAGCTTTGTTTCTGCGGGAGTTGTTGGAGCGATGCTCTCCGCCACCCGCGTCACCGGCGTGCTCTTCGGACTGGCAATCGCGGTGCAGGCGCTGGCCGACCGTCTGGTGGTCGATCGGTCCTGGCGGAGCGTCGCCTCAGTTCTTACCGACACGCGCCTCCTGCTGGCGTTGGGCATGGCGCCCTTGGGATTGATCGCTTATGCGGTGTTTCTTCGCTTCTGGATGGGGGATGGACTCGCCTTCATGCATGTCCAGATCGGCTGGAATCGTGAATTTGACAACCCTCTAGTCCAGCTTTGGAATGGCGCTCAGGAGGGGTTTCCGTTCCACCTACGGTGGACCGAGCAAACCAGCTTTGTTTGGGCTGCCCTTGGTGGCTTCGTGCTCATTGCCGTGCTCGTGGCAAAGAAGCGCTACGCTGAAGCGGTCTTCTGCCTTGCAGCCCTGTGCATTTCCCTGAGCGCGGGACTCGCCTCGACGCTTCGCTTTGTGGCCGGTTTGGCCCCACTAGGGGTCGTGCTGGCAGAGGTTTTGGCCAGCAGACGCTGGCTGACGTATGTTGCCTACCCTGTCGGCCTGGCGCTTGGACTGCTCGGTTTTGCTGGTTGGATCACCGGCAATCACGTGATGGTCTAGAATGTCAGCGCGATCGTTTGCACTCGTCGTCTTGATGGCCTTGGGAGAGGCGGGGCTGCTGGCTTTTGCCGCCTCAGCCGATGTTTCACCTCAGTACCGCGCTTACTATATCGATCGCACGACCGGTTGCCTGCCACGCCAGGTCTCAGGAGAGTATGTACTCGGCACCAGGCTGCTTCTCGCTGAGGATCAGCCCCAACGAGCGTTCGACAACATTGGTATCTGCGGCTTCGCCCACTCCGAACCGGGCGGCGCGTGGCTGCGCGGCCCGGAAGCGCGGCTTCGCTTTGCGCTTGGGCCCGCGTCAGTTGCCGATCTGGTTTTCGAAATGGAGGCACGTGGCGCTATCGACAGGACCTTGAAGCGACAGCAGGCAAGTGTATCCGTCAACGGTACAGTGGTAGGAATGTTCGACTACCCCGATGGGGAGTTTCGCACCCAGATGTTGACGATACCCGCACGGATGCTTGAGAGCGGGGGATTGGTCGATATCGACCTAACGATGATAGATACTCGACCGGCCGATACTCTGAAGGGCAAGAGCGATTCCCGCCGGTTCTCGCTGTTTGTGAAGTCAGTGAGGCTGGCACCTCTGCAATAGTGCGAGCGCGGCCCCGTCAGCATGGGGACCGCGCTCTAGGCGCTACGGGGGGCTTGCAGCGCTGTTCTATTCTAGTTGACGGGAACCGCCTCTGGTGCGGGGAGAGCCTCGGGCGCGGGAACCGCCTCAGGTACTGGAGCCGCCTCCGGTACCTGCACCGCGTCGGGCTCCGGAACCACCGCCGGCACCGGCGCCACTTCGGTCTCCTCGATCGGAGTAGCCGGAACGACGTTGGGCCGCAGCACTGCCGCCATGTCGATCAGGCCCATGAACTCCGCCCGGTAGCCGGCCTCGTCCTCGCCGCGGGCGCCCTGAGCCAGCTTGCGGATATCGGCCCAGGCCATGTCACCGTAGACCGAACCCTTGAGCTTCTGCCCGAAGGCTGCCACTGCGGCCGCCCAGCGATCGTCGGCACTGGCCGCTTCGAGACTGTCGACCGCGAGGTCCTTGCCGATCGGCACTTCGATCAGCTTCGAGGTGTCCGAATCCGGCTCCTTGTAACGCAGCTTGAGGAAGCCGAACTCCGTCGCTGCAGCAGCATCCGGCGTCGCCGCCGCATCGGTTTCATAGCGCAGCGGATCGTTCAGCTCCGCCCCCGAGCCGACGGGCGTGATCTCGTAGAGTGCAGTCACCGTGGTGCCCGCCCCGACATCGCCGGCATCGACCTTGTCGTTGTTGAAATCCTCGCGGTTCAGCGCCCGGGTCTCGTAGCCGATCAGCCGGTACTCACTGACCACGGCCGGGTTGAATTCCACCTGGATCTTCACATCCTTGGCGATGGTGTCGAGCGTGCCGCCGGCATCGGCGACCAGCACCTTCTGGGCTTCCTTGAAGCTGTCGATGTAGCTGGCATTGCCATTACCGTTCTGGGCCAGCGCCTGCATCGTATCGTCGCCTAGATTGCCCGAGCCAAAGCCCAGCACCGACAGGAACACCCCGCCGTCGCGCTTGTTTTTGATGTAGGTCTTGAGGTCCTCGGGGTCGTCGATGCCGACATTGAAGTCGCCATCGGTCGCGAGGATCACCCGGTTCACCCCACCCTGCACCTTGTGCTGTTCGGCCAGCTGGTAGGCAAGTTCGATCCCCGCCGCACCAGCCGTCGACCCGCCGGCCGACAGGTTGTCGAGCGCCGACAGGATCTTCGTCTTGTCCGATCCCTTGGTCGGCTCCAGCACCACCCCGGCCGAGCCGGCATAGGCGACTATCGACACCGTGTCGTTCTCGCCCAGTTGGTCGACCAGCAGCCCGAAGGCGCGCTTCAGCAGCGGCAGCTTGTCAGGCTGGTCCATCGAGCCCGACGTATCGAGCAGGAACACCAGGTTCGAGGCCGTGTCCTCGGTCACCGGCGGCACATAGCCCTTGATGCCGATCTGCACGAGCTGCGTCTTGTCGTTCCACGGCGTCGGATACACCGAAACCGTCGGCTTGAACGGCGTCGCGGCATCGGTCGCGGCCGGATAGTCGTAGCTGAAATAGTTGACCAGTTCCTCGATCCGTACCGCATCGGGCTCCGGCACCCAGCCCTCGTTCAGCGCCCGGCGGACATACGAATATGCGGCCGTATCGACATCGATAGAGAAGGTCGAAACCGGCTCGTTCTTGACGATTTTCACCGGGCTCTCGGTGAACTTCGCAAACGCGTCGCCCGACGGATCGGTCGGCGCCACCATCATCGGCTCGGCGAACGACTCGGTCAGTGGCTGTACCCCGGCCGACATCTGCGGCTGCGCGCCACCCGGCTGCGCCAGCGTCCGCATCACCGGCTTCGCCACTTCGCCCAACGGAGCAGCTTCCGGCGCGGGCGCCATAACCGCCATGTCAGCCTCACCCTCCTCCACCGGAGGATTGGCTTCCGCACGATCATCCAGCCTGATCTCGAGATCAGCAGTCGGCGTCTCCATCGCGGCAGTGCCGTTGGCCGGGGCCTCGACCTTCTGCTCTGCTTCGCCCCCCAGCGGCACCGGGTCGGCCGTCGTCGTCACCGTCACCGGCGGCACGCCGACCGGCGTGATCGCGGTGGAGGTGTAGAGCTGGTAGCCCAGCGGCAGCAGCAGCAGCGCCACCGCGGCGGTGCCCAGCCCGTAGGTGAGACGGTTGTCCATCACGAAGTTCCTTCTCGCATTGGCGAACATGGAACTGAGACGGCTGATGGTCGAACTTCCTTGGGTGGCACTCTTCTGCTCGGCATCGAATGCCAGCATCGCCGCGTCGAGCGCCTGGTTGCGCCGCGCCGCGTTGGGCGCAGGCGGGTTCAGCCCCTGGAGGGCAGCGAGCTTGTGGTCGAAATCGTCGTGGTTGCTCATAGGAGCCCCCTCAGGGTCTTTTTTGCCTCGTGGACGTGCCAGGAGACGGTTGCCTCCTTGCACCCCATGATCACGCCGGCTTCGGCGTGGCTCATCCCCTCCGCGTAAACGAGCAGCACCGCATCCCGTTGCTGGTCGGGAAGTCTGCGCACTGCAGTCCAGAGTTCCTTGGCCGCCGCAGAGTCCTCCTGCTCGGGCAGGAACTCGTCGGGCGCCACTTCCGCGTAGCGGTCGACATTGCGCCCGCGCCGGCTCCGCGCCCGCTGCATGTCGCGCACCGCATTGAGCGTCACGCGATAGAGCCAGCTGGTGAAAGCCGCGCGGCCGTCGAAACTCCTGAGGATGCTCGCGAGCTTGACGCACACATCCTGCGCCACGTCCTCGGCATCCGATACCTTGCCGCACCATTTGCACGCGGTGCGGAAGATGAAATCGTAGTGCCGCTCGACCAGTTGGCCGAAGGCACGCCGATCCCCGCCAACCGCCTTCGCGATCAGCGTCTCGTCGGCCACGCGCGGCGGCTCGGCCACCTTGGTGTCAATAAACTGCGGCATCAGGGCAAAGGACCGTTGCACCAGATTTGAACTCTCGCGCGGCATTCTAACGATGAGACGACGCGTGTGCTGAAGTCCTTGGGGTGATGCCCCAGCTTTTTTCAATGGCGCGGTCGGGGTCCACGAACCGCGGCAATTCCCACCCTTGCCCGCACTCGCGGCCCGCGCTACTTCAACCCCATGTCCACAGAGCCCCCGAAACCACCCGACAGCCCCTGGCGCCTCAATACGTCGCGGATCGTCCTGCTCGTCCTCGGCGTGCTGATCGTGCTGATCCTCATTTCGTCCCTGATGGGTGGCATGACCAACTACCAGCAGCTCCGGGAAGGCGCGCAGGGGCAGAAGGCCCAGCCGCCCGCCCCCGGCGACCTGGCCCCGGCCAACTAGCCTCAGGACTCATCGATCCAGCAACCTGATCGCTACGGCGATACAGGCTGGGCCAAAAATCTTCGCCTTCGTGTTAAAAATACTAGACACAGAGTTAGAAATTATCGATATGACGTGCACGAAATTGTACACGGAGCGCGTCACATGTCCTTCCGCGAGAAAACTGCCTGGATCGCCGTCGTCACCACGCTGGTAGTCTGGGGCTACTATTTTTCCGAGGTCTGGCGTGGCGTCACCGCGCGCGCGCTCGATGGGCAGGCGCTGTGGACACTGTTCCTCGTGTGCATGGGGATCACCGTCGTGCTGATGCTCGGCCTGAACCTGCTCGCCTCCCGGCGGCGGCTGAAGGATTTTGGCGCCAGCCCCGACGAGCTGGAAAGGCAGATGGAGGGCAGCGCGGCCCGGATCACCAAGCCGCTGTTCGAGTGGGCGGTGCTCGGCATCTCGGCCTCCGCCCTGCTCTGGGGGCGGGATTTTGCGGCCGGCTTTCCAGCCGATCCCGTCGGGAGCTTCGCAATCGTCATGGCCAACGCGCTGCTGCTGGCGGCCGTCGCGACCAATGTGCTTGTCGAGATCATCATCATCATCCGCTTCCGGGTACTGGGCTGATGGCCGCGCCGCCGATTTCCAACACCATCCGCCGGCTGCGTTTCGACCATGACGAGATGACCCAGCAGGACCTGGCCGATCGCATTGGCATGACCCGGCAGACCATCGCCGCCATCGAGCAGAACAAATACTCGCCGTCGCTGGAAGCAGCGTTCCGCATCGCCGAAGTGTTCGGCGTGCCCATCGGCGAGGTCTTTCAGTGGAAGGCCGGACCGCCCAAGGGCTGACGGCCGACCCAACTCAACACCGAAACCGAATCCCGCACCCCTTGAAGGAGGATGCCATGAGAGCTGCTGTCTACACCAAATACGGCCCCCCCGATGTCGTTTCCATCCAGCAGGTACCCCGGCCCGTACCGGGCGCCCGCGACGTTCTCGTCCGTCAGGCGGCGAGTTCGGTCACCTCGGCCGATGCGCGGCTGCGAGCGTTCAACCTGCCGAAGCCGTTCGGAATTCCCGGGCGGCTGGCGCTCGGCATCTTCGGACCGCGGAAGAAAGTGCTGGGCGTCGAGTTCGCCGGTACGGTCGAGGCGGTCGGCAGCGCAGTGACGAAGTTCAGGCCGGGCGACCGGGTGTTCGGCATCGACGTCTTCGACTGTCACGCCGAGTACAAGCTGGTGCGCGAGAACGAGTGCATCGCCCTGATGCCGGAGAAGCTCTCGTTCGAAGATGCCGCTGGCGTGCCGTTCGGCGGCGTCACGGCGCTGGATTTTCTCAACCGGGCCAAAATCAAGCCGGGGCAGAAGGTGCTGATCAACGGCGCCTCGGGCTGCGTTGGCGCCTATGCCGTACAGTTGGCGAGGCACTTCGGCGCCGAGGTCACCGGGGTCTGCAGCGCCAGCAATGCCGGGCTGGTGCGCTCGCTCGGCGCGAGCCGGGTGGTCGACTATGCCACCACCGATTTCGCCAGAGAGCCGGTGGCCTACGATCTGGTGATGGATACGGTCGGCAACGCCCCCTTCGCCCGCTGCGCACCGGTCCTCGCCCCGACCGGCGCCCTGTTGGCCGTGCTGGGCGCGCCCGAGGACCTGTTCCGTCGGCCGAAGGACGGGCGGCGCCTCATCGGCGGCACGTCCGCGGAGCGGCCTGAGGACCTGCACCTGCTGGCCGACCTCCTGGCAGCCGGCACCATCAGGGCAGTGATCGACCGCGTCTATCCGCTCGACCAGATCCGGGACGCCTACGCCTATGTCGACAGCGGTCGCAAGCGCGGAGCCGTGGTGCTGACGATCCATAATCTGATCGCCGCTCAGCCGAAAACGGGGTGAAAAGCCGTCGTCCCTCGTCGAAGGCGCCGTGGAACAGACGGCCCGGCCGGCCCAGCCGGCTAGGGCTGCCAGGCCAGCCGCAGCGCCTCGACATAGGGGCCGCTGCCGGTCTTGACGAACCACGATTGCCGGATGTCCCAGGCGGCCTCAAGCCGCCCGGCCATCTCCGGATTGTACCATCGGTCGAATCCCGCCGCCGGATAGAAGGTCAGTTCCCCTGCATACAGTCCGCCTCGAGCCACCAGGAAATCGACGCGCACATAGTCGAGCTCAGCGGCCAGTCGGGGCGCCAGGCTGGCCGCAGCGCGCCCCAGTTGGCCGATGGTCTCCGACCAGGGGAGCCGGGCCTCGTAGCCGGCACCCCAGCCATCGATCTGGCGCCCTCCGGCATCCAGCGTCAGTGAATGGCCGCTGGATTTGTCGACCACCCACATTGTGCGTCAGAACGCCGTTGCAGACGTGAACCTTGATGTCGGTCGGCAGTCCGTCGCCGCCGAGGTCGAGCAGTTCCTCAGCCAGCAGCTTCGGCTCGATCGACCAGTAGCCCCACTCCTCGCGCCGCCGCCCCCGCCTCAGCCACCGGCGCATCGCGCGGACGGCCACTTCGCGAGATGGCACCCCGCCTCGAATGACGAGGTTGGTGCTGCTGCCTTTGTTGAACTTCAGCATGGCGTCCCCAGCGAGAACGTCGTGAGGCGCAGCATCGGGGTCGGTGCCGATCCACAGCAGGCGGGCCTGCGGCAGCTGAGGGCAACGAACCGCGATTGCCGCCTTCGCCGCTACCTTGTCGGACAGGGTGGCAAACTCCGGGTTGTGGTCGAAGATCTTCCGCCACAACATCCGCTCGTTGTGCGTTCTCGGCCAGGCGGCATCAGGCCAGTATCCCATGCGCCGGAAGAATCGCAGCATCATCGGCAGGTGACGCGCGGTCATCCACCTTCTCATGGCAGGGACAACCTCGGGAACGGCCACCTTTGCTGCGGCCGATCCCACTCAGGCCACCAGCGCCTGCGGTACGGCTTCGGCGATGAAGCCGCCGCCCAGCACTTCGGTGGTCTCGCTCTCGTCGGCGTAGAACACGCAGGCCTGCCCCGGCGAAATGCCGTACTCGCCGGCGAACAGCGTCACGAACACCTCGCCGCCCGTCATGTGCACCGCACCCGACTGCGGCGGCCGGGTCGAACGGACCTTCACCTCGATCGGCATACCGTTGCCTGCGGCGAGCGACGCCAGCGCCTGCTCGCCGAGCCAGTTCACGTCGCGCAGCCGCACGGTCTTGGTCATCAGCGCCTCGCGCGGCCCGACGATTACCCGCCCGGTCTTGTGCTCAAGCTTGATCACGTAGAGTGGTTCGCCCGCCGCGACGCCAAGGCCCTTCCGCTGCCCGACCGTGTAGTTGACGATCCCCTCGTGCCTGCCCAGCACGCGGCCGTCGAGATGCACGATCTCGCCCTGCTCCAGCGCCTCGGGGTGCATCTTGCGGATCACGTCGGCATACTTGCCCTGCGGGACAAAGCAGATGTCCTGGCTGTCGTGCTTTTCGGCGATCTCCAGCCCCAGCTCCCGCGCCATTTCCCGCACCGCCGGCTTGGTCATGCCGCCGAGCGGAAAGCGCAGGAAATCCAGTTGCTCTTGCGTCGTCGCGAACAGGAAATAGCTCTGGTCGCGGCTGTCATCCACGGGCCGGAACAGCTTGCGCCGCCCGTCGACGAGCCGCGACTGCACATAGTGCCCCGTCGCCAGCACGTCAGCGCCGAGGTCGCGTGCCACTTCCATCAGGTCGACGAACTTCACGCTCTGGTTGCAGGCGATGCACGGCACCGGCGTCTCGCCCTGCCGGTAGGCATTGGCGAACGGCTCCATCACCGCGTTCTTGAAGCGCTCCTCGTAGTCGAGCACGTAGTGCGGGATATTGAGCGCCTGCGCCACGCGCCGCGCATCGTGGATATCCTGACCGGCGCAGCACGCGCCCTTGCGGTGTGTCGCCTCGCCATGGTCGTAAAGCTGCAGGGTGACGCCGACGACATCGTAGCCGTCACGGGCCAGCAGTCCGGCAACAACGGAACTATCCACGCCCCCCGACATCGCGACGACGACGCGCGTGTCCGCGGGGCGCTTGGGCAGATCAAGCGAATTCAGCATCTCTATCTCGTCCGGATGGGTTCAAGGGCCACTTTGGATTGGGGCGATATACGCCCTATCGCCCCTCCCGGCAACAATTGCCGCCCACCGGCGGATTCTGCCGATTCAACTTTCCAGCCGCTCCTTCCAACACTTTGAAATCGTTGCACTTCAGACTCCGGCACGGCGCTTGCAAGACCTTTGGCGCAGCACTCCGTCCTTCGAGGCATTCGTGTCGGTTCCCGTCGGCTTTTTCAAAGCTCCCACTTCGTTGATCGCTCCGGCGCCGGGTACCAGGCCGGACGGTGCTCCAGCCGACGGCGGTGCCGAGGGCGGCGGCACGCCCGGGCTGTTCGCTGCACTGCTGGCCATGCTCGCGCCGGGCGCCCAGCTGCCCGCCGACGCCGAAACGGCCACGCCCGCCCAGTTCGCTGCGGCAGTGGCGGCTGCCCCCGTCGCCGTTGTGCCGCCTGCGGAACAGCCGCCGATCCCCGTCGCTCCGGAACTGCCCCAGCTCACCGACCTGCAGCAGTCGGAAGCCGGCAAGGCGCTGCTGAAGGATTTCACCGACGCCCTGAAGGCGGCGCGGTCCGCCCTCGACGAAGGCAAGCCGCTCGACCAGGCGCTCGAAAAGAAGCTCACTGAAATCGTCGAGGCGATCGGCGCCTTCATCGCCGGCGCGCCGCAGCTGCAGCCGGCGCCGGTCGATACCAGCAGGCTCAGTGAACTGGCGAGCGGCAGCAACCTCCTGCCCGCCCCTCCGGCAGGCGACCTGCCCCCGGCACCGGCCGACACGGGCGACGCGTCTCCTGATCTCGCAGCAGCGAATGTCGCCGAGCCGCCGAAGGCGGTGCAGGCGCAGATCGTGCCGCTGCAGCTGGCCGAACTGGGCACGGCGCTGAAGGATTTCGCTGCCGAGCTTGAGAAAGCGGCGCCAGAGCTTTCCAGGGCCCTCGCCCAGCTCGCCGACCGCCTCGCTGTCGGCGACATTGCCGACGACGCCATGGCACAGTTCGGCCTCACCCGTACCCCCGGCAGCACCAGCCCGGTCCTCGACCAGCTCGTGGCCGCCCTCACGGCAAGGCCCACGGCAAAGACTACGACGGCAACTGCCGCGCCGATCGCTGTCCCGGTGCTCGACGTACCCGACATCCTCGCAGGCCAGCCCGCCGCAGTCATTGGCTCGTCCGAGGCGAAGACCGGCGCACGGACTGCCGAGGTGCGAACGTCCGACGCGACGAAGCCAGAAATGAAATCCGAGGCCCGGCAGCCCGACCCTCTCGTCCCCACTGCCGACCTCGAACTCGACGCCGAAGTAAAGCTCGATATCCGCGCCACCCGGCCCGCGGACGAGCCCGCCGTCGCCGACAGCAAGCCAACCGTCCCGGCGGCCAGCGCGGGGACCAACACGGCTGCCCCGGTCGCTGCACCCGTCACCACCAATGCCGACGCCGCGGCCCAGGGCGTGCAAGCCGCCCAGGCCGCCGCCGTCACCGCCGCAACCGCCACCCGCGCCATCCACGCCGCCTACTCGGCCCCGGTCCAGCAGCTCAACTACCCACAGGTCGCCTTCGAGGTCGCCCGCCACTTCGAAGCGGGCAATTCCCGCTTCCAGATTCGTCTCGATCCGGCCGATCTCGGCCGCATCGACGTCAGGCTCGATCTCGACAAGAGCGGCACCGTCAGCGCCCACATGTTTGTCGAGCGTCCCGAAACCCTCGACCTGATGCAGCGCGACCAGCGGGCGCTGCAGCAGGCCCTGCAGCAGGCCGGCCTAGATGCCGGCAAGACCAGCCTCGAATTCTCGCTGCGCCAGAACCCGTTCACCGGCGCCGATACCGGCCAGGGCGGCGGCAACGGCCAGCCCGGCTTCGGTCCGTTCGGCACCCCGGCGGCAGACGAAAGCACCGAACTCGCGGCGCAGACCCTCTATCGCGGCTCGGCCTCGGCCAGCGGCGTCAACCTGTTCGTGTAAGGAGTATCAGCATGGCTGTCAGCGGCGTCGGAGCCTCCAGTTCATCGTCGTCAGCATTGACCACCGGTACCCGGCTGGCCGATAATTTCGACACCTTCCTGCAGATCCTCACCACCCAGCTGCGCAACCAGAACCCGCTCGATCCGCTCGACACCAACCAGTTCACCCAGCAGCTGGTGCAGTTCTCCGGCGTCGAGCAGCAGCTCAAGACCAACCAGTTCCTCGAGGCCATGATGACCTCGACCCAGAGCGCCAACAACTCGCAGGCCGTGAGCTATATCGGCAAGGTCGTCACCGCGGAGGGCTCCAAGACCGAGCTGCTGAATGGCGAGGCGACCTGGCACTTTGCCACCGAGAAGGCCGCCAGCATCACCGCCACCGTGCGCGACAAGGATGGCAACGTCGTCTTCATGAAGACCGGCAAAGTCGCGCAGGGCGAAACCGTCTTCAAGTGGGATGGCATTGGCAGCGACGGGCGCAGCAAGCCCAACGGCTCCTATTCGGTCACCATCGAAGGCCGTGACGCCGACGGCAAGCTGGTGAACGTCGCCACCCAGATGACAGGCGAGGTCACCGGGGTCGATTTCTCCGGCTCCGAGCCGGTCCTCGTTGTCGGCGGCGCCCGCGTCAACCTCTCGAGCGTCCTGACCGTCCGCCAGAAGACCGCCGCCGATACCGGCACGACCGAGAGCACGATCTAGCCTCCTGCACTCCTCCCCGCCGACGGGGAGGAGGCCTATTCCTGCCGGAAACCGGTCGGCAGCCCGTCCATGCTCACCATGTTCTTGTCGGCCCAGTAGTCGACGATCCCGTCCGGTCCCTTGGCGTCGGCCCAGCGATCCATCGTGTCGCGCTCGCCCTCGTACGACATCAGCGGCACACCGTAGCCGCAGGAGGTCTTCACCAGGTCGAAGTCGAGCCGTACCATCTGCCGTGCGCCCAGCGGCTCCGTCGCCGCGAACTCACCCGCCAGCAGCGCGTCATATTCTGCCGACCCGCGTACGATCACCCGGCCCTTGCCGTAGAGCCTGAGGATCAGCGGCGGCCCCTCTACCGCGCAGAACATGATCGTCATCCGCCCGTCGGCCAGCAGGTGGGCCGAGGTCTCGTTGCCGCTGCCCGTGCGATCCAGATACACCGCCGCGTTATCCCCCAGCACCCTGAACTGGTCGGTCGAACGCGGCGAGATATTGATCCGCGTTCCCGCCGCCGCCGTGGCGGTGAAGAAGAAATGCTGCCGCGCGATGAACTCGCGATGCTGCGCATTCAGTGTCGGAAAGTCCTTGGCCATTGCTGGTCCTCATCCTGGGCGTGTCGACGGCCGCGATAGCGTTAATTCAATGCTAATTCCATTCGACTTGCGCCGAAATCTTGAGCGGTGGCTGCCGCGCCCCTACGTGTCATCTGTTAACACCAAGCGACCCGGAAGGCCCCGGTCTTTAACGCATTCTAAGTAATGCCTTAGCCGAATTTTAAGCGCGTTGGTCTAGGGTTCGAGGTGTGGTCAGGTTGAGTAAGTGAGTACAATGACCGTACAGATGCGACCCCGCGTGAAGTACGTTATCGGGCCCGACGGGAGCCCTTTGACTATCGCGGATTTACCCCCCCGAGATACCCGCCGCTGGGTCATCCGCCGAAAGGCGGAAGTCGTTGCGGCAGTGCGCGGTGGCCTGTTGAGCCTCGAAGAGGCATGTCAGCGCTACACACTTTCTGTCGACGAATTTCTCAACTGGCAGGCCGCCATCGACAAACACGGCCTAGCCGGTCTGCGCACCACCTGGATCCAGCACTACCGCGAAGGCTGATCCAGCGCGCACCAAACTTCAAGGCCCGCCCCGGAACAACCTGGGGCGGGCCTTGTGCTTTTGCGTTTCCCGAACCGCAGGTTGCGGCCAGCCGACTAGGGCGTCGCCTCGCCCAGGTACTTCGCCCCCGCATCGGTCGCCTTCAGCATCGCGTAGTGCGCCGTCACCGCTGGCAGGTCCGGCTTGTCGAACGGTGTTGAAAACCAGCGATGGCTCGACAACCCCAGCACGATGTCTGCAAGGCTGAGCCGCCCGTTGGCGACAAAAGCGCCGGTCTGCCGCAAGTGCGCCTCCAGGATCCGCATCGCCGAACTCCACCGGGCGACCGAATCCTCGATCCGCGCGCTGTCGGAATAGGCCGGGTTCTTCCGTAGCAGCGCATTCACCGCATACATCCAGGTCGGATTGAGTTCCGTACCCTGCCAGGTGACCCACTGGTCCACCAGCGCCCGTTCCTTCAGGTCGGTAGGCCACAGAGCGCTGATATGCCTGTCGGCGAGGTAGCGCATGATCGCCCCCGACTCCCACAGCACGAACCCATCGTCCAGAATCACCGGCACCTGCGCGTTGGGATTGAGCTTCAGGAAGTCCGCCTCGCGTGGGTCCCGGTGCGGCAGACCCCACACTTCGGTGCGATAGCTGAGCCCGATCAGGTCGGCCGTCCAGCACACCTTGCGCACGTTGATCGAGGTGATCCGGCCCAGGATCACCAACTCGCCTGCGGGTTGCGGTTCGTCTGCCATGTTCAGTCTCCCTTAACGCTACCCGGCAAACCCTGCCGGTTTTTGCATTCTGCGTCCGAAGGTTAACAACTTGTTTACCATCAGCTGGGTAATTTTTGCCTACGGGCTCGGTCTTGCGATTTGCGGGACCGCTGGGTGCAAGAGTCGGGTTCTGGCGTGGACGGTTTACTTCAGTTTTTCAATCGGCTCGGCACGGCCCGCATCGCGGCGATGGCCGTTGTCGCCGTACTCACGCTCGGTTTCTTCGCTTTCCTCATCATGCGCGCCTCGGCCCCCTCGATGGCCCCGCTCTATACCGGCCTCTCGTTCGAGGATTCGGCCGCCATCGTCAGCGAGTTGCAGACCCAGAACATCGCCTACGAAATCCGCGGCGAAGGCGACAGCATCCTCGTGCCGCGCGACCAGATCACCCAGATCCGCATGACCCTCGCCGGCAGCGGCCTGCCTACCCGCGGCCAGGTCGGCTACGAGGTGTTCGACCAGCAGTCGACGCTCGGCGCCACCAGCTTCGTCCAGAACATCAACAATGTCCGCGCCCTTGAGGGCGAACTGGCCCGCACCATTTCGTCGCTCGCCCGCATCAAGAGTGCCCGCGTCCATCTCGTGCTGCCTGAGCGCGCGCTGTTCAGCCGCGAGCAGAAGGACCCCACCGCTTCCATCGTGCTGTCGGTCCGCGGCGAACTGTCCGCCGGTGAGATTCGCGCCATCCAGCACCTCACCGCCGCCGCCATCGAAGGGCTCACCCCTTCGCGCGTCTCGGTCGTCGACGATACCGGCCGCCTGCTGGCTTCGGGCGCCAGGGGCGACGCCAACCAGTTGCTGGCCGGCGAAGCCGATGAGCGCAAGGTCGGCATCGAAGAGCGGATGCGCACCCAGCTCGAGGACCTGCTGTCCAATGTGGTTGGCTCCGGCCGGGCCCGCGTGCAGGTGGCGGTCGACCTCGACATGAACCAGATGACCAAGACCTCGGAGGCCTTCGATCCCGATGGCCAGGTCGTCCGCTCGACCCAGACCCGCGACCTCGCCAACCAGGCTGTCGGACCCGGCGAGAACGGTCAGGTCACCGTGGCCAACGAACTCCCCGGCGCCAATCAGGACTCGGCCACGGGCGGCACCTCCGAGACGGGCTCGACCACCGAGGAAACCACCAACTTCGAAATCTCCAAGACCACCACGAACGAGCTCACCCAGGCCGGCGGCGTAAAGCGCCTGTCGATCGCGGTAGTCGTCGACGGCACCTACACCACCGACGCCCAGGGCAACTCCACCTACGCCCCGCGCGACCAGGCGACACTCGACCAGTTGACCCAGATCGTCCGCTCCGCCGTCGGCTTCGATGAGACCCGCGGCGACCAGGTGCAGGTTACCAACCTGCAGTTCGCCGACCGACCCGAACTTGCCGCTGCCGGCACCTCGGCCCCCGGCCTGTTCGATTTCACCCGCGACGATCTGATGAACGCTGCCCAGATGGCCGTCACGCTGCTGATCGCGCTGGCGCTGGTCCTGTTCGTCATGCGCCCGCTGCTGAAGCGGGTGCTGTCATCCGATGGCGGCGCCCTCGCCCTGCCGCAGTCGGCCGAACTGCACAATCCCGGCGCCATGGGGCCGGGCAATTTCGGCGTCTCGCCGGTCAATTCGCAGCTTCCCAACCTCTCGGGCGCCGACCTCAACGATCCCTCGGTCAGCAGCGACGGCATTCCGCGCGTTCCCGCCTGGATGAACAGCGCCCGCCAGATGGGCGAGCAGCAGACCCAGACCCTGAAGACCGTCGGCAATCTCGTCGACGAAAACCCCAAGCAGGCCGCGCTGATCGTGCGCGACTGGCTGGCGAACGCGAGCTGAGATAGATTATGGCCGCTCCCGCCGTCCCGATAGCTAACGAACTGCAGGGCAGGCAACTGTCCATTTCCGGCGACGCTACCCAGCGTGGCCTCGCCGGCGACGAGAAGGCCGCGGTGCTGCTGCTCGCGCTCGGTCCGGATTTCGGCCGGCCGATCCTCGAAGAACTCGATGACATGGAGATCCGCCAGCTGTCGCGCGCCATGGTGCGCCTCGGCCCGATCACCCAGGACATGCTCGACAACCTGCTGGTCGAGTTCGTCACCACCATTTCCACCAACGGCACCATGTCGGGCAATTCCGAGACCACGCAGCGCCTGCTGCTCTCGTTCCTGCCACCCGATCGCGTCGATGCGATCATGGAGGAAATCCGCGGGCCGGCCGGCCGCAACATGTGGGAAAAGCTGAGCAACGTGCAGGAGGACGTGCTCGCCAACTACCTCAAGAATGAATACCCCCAGACCATTGCCGTCGTGCTCTCCAAGGTCGCGACCGACCACGCCTCCAAGGTCCTGGCCTTCCTGCCCGAGCATCTGGCCATGGAAGTGGTGCACCGCATGCTCACTCTCGAGCCGGTGCAGAAGGAAATCCTCGAAAAGATCGAGACCACGCTGCGGACCGAGTTCATGTCGACGCTCAGCCACACCAAGCGCCGCGACAGCCACGAGCAGATGGCCGAAATCTTCAACTCCTTCGACCGGCAGACCGAGGCGCGCTTCATCACGACACTCGAAGAGCGCAACCGCGACGCCGCCGACCGCATCAAGGCGCTGATGTTCACGTTCGAGGATCTCGCCCGCCTCGAGGCCGGCGCCATCCAGACGCTGATCCAGAAGATGGACAAGCGCGACCTCAGCATCGCGCTGAAGGGCGCCAGCGAAACCGTCAAGGATGTGTTCTTCGCCAACATGTCCGCGCGCGCCGGCAAGGTGATGAAGGACGACATGCAGTCCATGGGTCCGGTTCGCCTCAAGGACGTGGACGAGGCCCAGGGCCGCATGGTCGCCACCGCCAAGGACCTTGCCGCCAAGGGCGAGATCGTCATCACCAAGGGCAAGGCCGACGAAGAGATGATCGCCTAAATGAGCGCCCAGCCCGTCCGCTTCACCTTCGACATCGACATGGGCCGCTCCAGCGAGCGGAAATCCTCGTTGTCCGACAACGCGCTCGCCGAACTCCTGGCCGAAGCCCGCCGCGAGGCACACGCCGCCGGCCTTGCCGAGGGTGAGCGCACCGCCACCGCCCGAGCCGAAAAGCAGGTCGCCACCGCCGCCGAAGCGCTCGCCGGCAAGGTCGCCGCCATGGCCGCCACCCTCGACGACGCACGGAAGCAAGCCATCGCCGAGGCGGTCAACCTGGCGCTTTCCATCGCCCGCAAGCTCGCCGGCCGCCTGATCGCCGCCCAGCCCACCGCCGAGATCGAGTCGCTGATCGCCGATTGCCTGCAGAGCCTCGAGGGTGTCCCCCACCTCGTCATCCGCTGCGAGCCCATCCTGGCCGATCGCGTCCGCGACATCGCCACCAGCAAGATGACCCATTCCGGCTTCACCGGCCGCCTCGTCGTCCTCGGCGATCCGGACATCGCCATTGGCGACGCCCGGCTCGAATGGGCCGATGGCGGCGTGGTCCGCGATATCCGCCAGCTGTCGGCCGATATCGACGCCAGCATCACCGAATACTTCGCCGCCCGCGGCATAAACCGCGTTGAGGAGACCTGAGCATGAGCACCGGCGATACCGGAGTCTCCTTCGAAGAAATGGACGCCCCCGCCCGTGACGGCGGCGCGCCCGAGCACGGCGAGAAGTTCGCCGCCGACCTCGAGGCGGTTTTCGACGTTCCCGTCCGCATCTCCGTCGTCCTCGGCCGCGCCCGGGTCCCGATCGCCAACCTGCTGAAGATGGATGTGGGCACCATCGTCGAACTCGACCGTCAGGTCGGCGAGGCGGTCGAACTCTACGTCAACGACCGCCTGATCGCCCGCGGCGAAATCGTCCTCGTCGAGAACCGCCTCGGCGTCACCATGACCGAAATCATCAAGGCGGCTTAGGAAACGACCATGCGGCTCCTCATCGTCGGCCCGCTCGAAGGCCAGCTCACCGAAGCCACCAAGCTTGCCATGGAAGGCGGCGCCAAGGTCGCCCACGCGCCCTCGATCGAAATCGCCATCGCCTCGCTGCGCGCCGGCCGCGGCGCCGACCTGCTGCTGGTCGATGTGATGATGGATATCGCCTCCCTCATCGCCAGCCTCGATGCCGAGCGCATCGTCATCCCGCTCGTCGCCTGTGGCACCGAGAGCAATGCCGCGGCTGCCGTCAGCGCCATCCGCGCCGGGGCCAAGGAGTACATCCCCCTTCCCCCCGACGCCGAGCTGATCGCCGCGATCATCGCCGCCGTCGCCCGCGAATCGACCGATTTCCTCTACCGCGACCCGGCCATGGCCCGCGTCGTGAAGCTCGCCGAGCAGGTCGCCCCCTCGGACGCCTCCATCCTCATCACCGGCGAGAGCGGCACCGGCAAGGAGGTGATGGCGAAGTATCTCCACTCGCGCAGCAAGCGCGCCGGCAAGCCGTTCATCTCCATCAACTGCGCCGCCATCCCCGAGCAATTGCTCGAATCCGAGCTGTTCGGCCACGAGAAGGGCGCCTTCACCGGCGCCGTCGGCCGCCGCATCGGCAAGTTCGAGGAAGCCTCGGGCGGCACCCTGCTGCTCGACGAAATTTCCGAGATGGAGGTCCGCCTCCAGGCCAAGCTGCTGCGCGCCCTGCAGGAGCGCCTGATCGACCGTGTCGGCGGCACCAAGCCCGTCCCGGTCGATATCCGCATCATCGCCACCTCGAACCGCAACCTCGCCGAGGCCGTGCGCGAAGGCAGCTTCCGCGAAGACCTGATGTTCCGCCTGAACGTCGTCAACCTGAAGCTCCCGGCGCTGCGCGAGCGCCCGGCCGACATCGCCGCGCTCAGCGATTTCTTCATCTCCAAGTACAGCAAGGCCAACGGCCTCTCGCCCCGCACCCTCTCCGACGAGGCCCGCGCCGCCCTGCTCCAGGCCCCCTGGCCGGGCAACGTCCGCGAACTGGAGAACACCCTCCACCGCGCCGTGCTGCTTTCGGGTGGCGAACTCATCGGTTCGGACGCCATCCTGATGCCCGACGGCACCGGCCTCGGCGAAATCGCCGCCACCGCTTCGATCGCCATGCAGGCGGCACAGGCCGCCGAGACCATCACCCGCACCATGGTCGGCCGCACCGTCGCCGACGTCGAGCGCGACCTCATCCTCGATACGCTCGATCACGTGTTGGGCAACCGCACCCACGCCGCCAACATCCTCGGCATCTCGATCCGCACCCTGCGCAACAAGCTCAACCAGTACACCGACGAAGGCGTCCCCGTGCCCGGCCCCGGCGAACAGCGGACCAGCGCAGCGTGAACCACTTCTCGCTCGACTTCCTCGGCGTCATTCCGGGGAAGGCCCAGATCCATCCTGAGATCGTGTCGCTCCACCGCGGCACGTTGAGCCTTTCATATACCGAGACCACCCATGGCTGACCTTTCCAACCAGCCTGCCGGTGGCATCAAGCTCCCCGCCTTGACCTTCAGGGGTTTCGGCAAGTCGATGATGTCCACCGATATCGGCCTCGCGGTCGGCATCATGGCGATCATCGTCGTGCTGATCCTGCCGCTGCCGCCGCTGCTGCTCGACGTGCTGCTGGCGATCTCGATCGTCTTTTCCGTCCTAATCCTGATGACGGCCCTCTTCATCCAGACCCCGCTCGAGTTCAGCTCCTTCCCCACCGTGCTGCTCATCGCCGCGATGATGCGCCTGGCGCTGAACCTCGCCACCACCCGTCTCATCCTCGCTGAAGGCCACACCGGAACCGACGCGGCCGGTCACGTCATCGAGGCCTTTGGCGAGTTCATCACCAGGGGCAATTTCGTCATCGGCATCGTGGTGTTCGCGATCCTGATTCTCGTGAACTTCATCGTCATCACCAAGGGCTCCGGCCGCATCGCCGAAGTGGCGGCGCGCTTCAACCTCGACGCCATGCCCGGCAAGCAGATGGCCATCGACGCCGACCTGTCGGCCGGCCTCATCGACGAAGCCACCGCCCGCAAGCGCCGTGAAACGCTGGAGGCCGAAAGCGCCTTCTTCGGCAACATGGACGGCGCCTCCAAGTTCGTGCGCGGCGACGCCATCGCGGGCCTGCTCATCACGTTCATCAACATCATCGCCGGCCTGATCATCGGCATGATGCAGCAGGGCCTGAGCTTCGAGGAAGCCGGCCACAACTACACCCTGCTGACCATCGGCGATGGCCTCGTCTCGCAGATCCCGTCGCTCATCGTCTCGACTGCCGCCGGCCTGCTGGTCTCGAAGGCCGGCGTCACCGGCTCGGCCGACAAGGCGCTGGTGACCCAGTTCACCAACTATCCCAAGGCGCTGGGCATGTCGGCGGCGGTGGTCGCCGCCCTCGCGCTGCTGCCCGGCATGCCGATCATCCCGTTCCTGGCGCTCGCCGGTGGCGTTGGCTGGCTGGCCTTCAAGTCGAACCGGAAGAACGCCACCAAGGCCGCGCAGGATGCCCTCGATGCCATCCTCGGCCAGCCTGGCGCCGACGGTACCCAGTCCGCCGGCGGCCCGCTGGGCGAGGCGCCGATCACCGACAGCCTCAAGATCGACGAGCTGAAGCTTGAACTCGGCTACGGCCTGCTCTCGCTGGTCAAGGAAGATGACAGCGGCACCGATCGGCTCACCGAGCAGATCAAGGCGCTGCGCCGCCAGCTCGCGACCGAACTCGGCTTCATCATGCCGCCGGTCCGTATCCTCGACAACATGCAGCTCGAGCCCAACGACTACAAGGTCAAGATCAAGGAGGTCGATGCCGGCCGCGGCCAGATCTGGGCGCACCAGCTGATGGTCATGGACCCGATGGGCAAGGAGATCGACCTGCCCGGCATCCACACCACCGAGCCCACTTTCGGCCTCCCCGCCACCTGGATCGAGCCCGCCATGCGCGACGAGGCCGAGATGCGTGGCTACTCGATAATCGACCCCTCGACGGTCATCTCCACCCACCTCACCGAGGTGCTGAAGGCCAACGTCGCCGACCTGCTGAGCTACGCCAACGTCCAGTCCCTGCTCACCGGCCTTGGCAAGGACCAGCAGAAGCTGGTCGAGGATATCGTCCCCTCGCAGATTTCCGTCTCCGGCATCCAGCGCGTTCTCCAGACCCTGCTGATGGAGCGCATCTCGATCCGCGACCTGCCGACCATCCTCGAAGGCATCGCCGAGATCGCCGGCCCCGGCCGCACCGCCCAGTCGATCGCCGAGCACGTCCGCTCCCGCCTCGCCCGCCAGCTCTGCGCCGCCAATCTTGGCCCCGACGGCAACCTGCCGCTCGTCACCCTCGGCGCCCAGTGGGAGCGCGATTTCGCCGAAGCCATGGTCGGCGAGGGCAACGACCGCCACCTCGCCATGGCGCCCTCGCGCCTGCAGCAGTTCATCGTCGGCGTCCAGCAGGCCTTCGAGAATGCCGCCCAGATGGGCGAAATCCCGGTCCTCATCACCAGCCCCGGCATCCGCCCCCACGTCCGCGCCATCATCGAACGCTTCCGCCCCCAGACCGTCGTCCTGAGCCAGAACGAAGTCCACCCACGAGTAAGGCTGAAGACCATCGGCAGCGTGTAGAACATCGCCTCCTCGCCCCGTCGGGGAAAGGATGGCGCAGCTAGGCGGCTTTTCCGCCTAGCGCAGCCGAGGTGAGGGGGGCCGCGCCACAGCCCCAACCACTGCCGGCCAGACCCACCCCAGCCCCAGCATCAGCACCGGCGTGTAGACCGCCCCCCAATCGGCGTTGAACGGCTTTCCCACAACGAGGAACGCCGCCAGGTAGACGCCCACCATCGCCAGTGCCCGCCCCTTCGGCCAGGCCCAGAGGCCGAGCAGGCCGAGCGGCAGCAGCACCGCCGGGAACCAGTCGGGTCCCAGCGCCCAGAGCCCGTTGAAGCCGGCGGTCGCCAGCACGAAATCGAGCCCGCCAAAGGCTACCCAGCCCTCGCCATAGGCTCTGTCCATCGGGCCGAGCTGGCTCGAAACCATCCACCAGTGCCAGCCGAAATACGCCGCGTAAAGCGCCAAAGAGGCTACATAGGCCATTAACTTTTGCCAGTCGCGCTCCCGGACCGACAACAGCGCGCAGACCAGCACATAGGGCAGCGCCAGTTCGCGAAGGAACAGCGCCGCGACCGCGGCCAGCAGCCCCCACCACCGCCAGCCATTGCCGTAGGCCGCGATCGAAACGAGGATCAGCACCCCCGCCGCCACCTCGGAGAACACCACCGCCTCGGGCGCCAGCAGCGCTCCGAAACTCAGCCCCACCGCCAGCACCGAAACCGCCGCGACCGTCACGCCCACTCGGCGCAGCATCCGATAGGTCAGCGCCAGCCCGGCGATCGCCAGCGCCCCGAGCAGCACCTGCCCGCCGCCCGCCGGCAGCGCCGCGAGGATCGCCGGCCAGGCCGGCGTCCGCCAGTTGAATACCGACAGCGTGCCATAGCCATCGGCCACCAGCACCGCATGAGCCGCGGCGTAGTACCCTTCGCCGCCGCGCATCCGTTCGATGATCCGCCCGTAGCTGACGACATCCCCCGCTGCCACCGCGCCCGCGGCCACCGGCGCGGGCGCGCGTGAAAGCGCTACAGCGAGCAGCAGCACGACCGCCGCAGCCACCAGCCCCAGCACCGCCCATCGCCAGCGCGGCGGCAGCCCCGACATTCGTGTAGGTATTGACCCCATGGCACGAGCTTGCCGCACTCCCGCCTAACAAACCCCTTTCGCGCCGGAACTCCGGTTGACGTCGAGCATTCTCATTGCGCGCAACGCCCGGGGTCCCCGATGAAACTGTTCCGCTGCGATCACTGCAGCCACCTGCTCTACTTCGAGAACACCCGCTGCGAACGCTGCGGCCGCACGCTTGGCTACGAGCCGGAGGCAAACGCCCTCTGTTCGCTCGAGCGCGGCCCGGACGTGTGGACGGCGCCCTTCCTCGACAACCGCGAATTCGTCTTCTGCGCCAACGCCGCGCACGGCGCCTGCAACTGGCTCGTCCCCTATGCCCCGGGGTGCGACCCCTACTGCAAGGCCTGCCGGCACAACGCGCTCGTCCCACCCATCGACGACCCCGAAAAGCTCGAGCACTGGCAGGTCATCGAACGCGCCAAGAAGCGCCTCGTCTATGGCCTGCTGCGCCTTCGCCTGCCGCTCGCCACCCGCAACGAGGATGCCGTCCACGGTCTCGGCTTCCGCTTCCTCGACGAGAAGGTCGCCCCGCACCCGGTGATGACCGGCCACGAGAACGGCATCGTCACCATCGCCCTCGCCGAGGCCGACGACGCGGCGCGCGAATACCGCCGCACCCAATTCAAGGAGCCCTACCGCACCCTGCTCGGCCATTTCCGCCACGAGATCGGCCACCACTACTGGGACATCCTGATCGGCCCTGACGCGAGCAACCTCAGCGAATACCGCCGCCTGTTCGGCGAAGAGACCCAGCCCTACGAGGCGGCGCTGCAGGCCTACTATGCCAACGGCGCGGCTCCGGACTGGCAGTCTCATTTCATCTCGGCCTACGCCACCGCCCATCCGTGGGAGGATTTCGCCGAGACTTTCGCCCACTACCTCCACCTCGTCGACACCACCGAGATGGCCGCCGCCTATGGTGTTCGTGTCCGCCCGAAGGTCGATACCCGCGGCGCGCTGACCTCCAGCATCGACTTCGACCCCTACGCCTCGACCGAGATCAACGAACTCGTCGAGCACTGGGTGCCGCTGAGCTCGCTCATCAACAACCTCAACCGCGCCGTCGGCCAGCACGACGCCTACCCCTTCGTGCTCACGCGCGAAGTCATCGCAAAGCTCGCCTTCATCGCCCGCATCATCCACGAAGCCGGCGCCGTCCAGTGGACCGTCCCCGGCCCCCAAAGGTCCCATCCCCATCAACGCTCCGGCGGCGGGTTAAGCGGCAGTCAGGGTCCGCTCGAGAGGCGCTCGCGCTCGAGTGCGTCGAGGATCAGGTCGAGGCCGTAAGTGAACTCGTCCGCGAGATCGTAGTCGCTCTGCATGAGTTCTGAGGCGGACTCGTTCAGGTAGGGGTACTCGTCCGCGGGCAACTGCGGCAGGAAGACCTCGTTGGCCATGTTCGCGAGTTGGTCGGGGTCGGCGAAGCGGAGGCTCATCTCTTGAAGAGCGAAACCGTAGACGTAGCTGTCGAGAAGCCAGTTTGCATGGGTCGCCATGCGAATGGAGAAGCCGGCCTTGCGCAGGGAGGCCGTCACTGCCTCTCGATGCCGCAGGTTGGCGGGTCCTGGAGTTGTCCGTGACTCCATGAGAGGGATCGCCCAGGAATGACGGGCCAGCACTTCCCTAGCAGACAACGCCTTCGCTCGCATCGTCGCCCGCCAATCATCCCCTCCGTCCGGTAGGTGAATCTCCGCGAAGACTAAGTCCACCATGCCGTCGAGCAACTCCTCCTTGTTGGCGACGTGGTGGTACAGCGACATCGCGCCGGCATCGAGCTCTCGACCTAGCCTGCGCATGGTGAGTGCGTCGATGCCCTCGTTGTCGGCGAGAGCGAGGGCCTGGCGCATGACGCGCTCCTTGCTCAGCGGGATAGAAGCACCTGGGCCTGGTCCGGCATTTGCACCCATGTGGGCTCCTCTTCAATCGCGAACTTGACAAAGCGTACGGTGTACGACTATCGATCGCACATGAATCGTACAGTGTACGATCATCGCATCGTTGTGAGGTCGCCGTCTCGCCCTGACGTTGGGTCGACCCGCCTCAGTTAGCGCACACTCAACTCGGCCGCCACTCCGCGGACGACCTCCGGAAGGACAAGATCATGACAACACAGGCCAAGACCTCCCGCCCGCTCGATACCCCCCAGATCCCGGTACAGTTCAAGCTCGCCGCAGCGTGGACGAGCTTCATGTTTTTCTACATCTACGTGGACTACTTGTTCCTGTACAAACCAGGCGTCGTCGAGAACATCCTGGCGGGAATAGTCTGGGAGTTCGAGATCAGCGAGACATTCGTCACCACGTCGATCGCATTGCTGGCAATCCCGATCCTGATGATAGTGCTCTCGATGACTCTGCCCGCCCGCGTTAACCGCGCTACGAACATCGTCGCCGCAACGCTGTACATCCCCTTCTCGATCTTCAACGCGGTGGGCGAGTCCTGGACCTACTTTTTCGGCATCTCCATCGGGCTCGAGGTGCTGCTCCTCGCCTTCATCCTGCGCTCAGCCTGGACCTGGCCCCGCACGTCCTCGACGGCAGACGCCGCTGCAACGGCGGACCGACTGCGACTGCAAGTCGGCGTGTGACCGGGCGGGTAGCGTAATGCCGCGGTGGGCCTGATGCTCATCGCGGCAGCCGCCGCCGCGAGCCGGTCACGTCGGCGCCACACGCCTTCACGTGCAAGGCGGTTCGATGCACTGTATGGCGCATGATCAACCCCACCATCCTCGCCGTCCCCGTCTTCTCCCCGCTCTGCAACCTCGCCTTCGCGCTGCGCCGTGCCGTCTTCATCGATGAGCAGCAGGTCGAAGACGAGGAGTTCGACGCCCACGATCTCACCGCCACCCACTTCGTCGCCATCGTGGCGGGCGATGTGGTCGGCACGCTGCGGCTCATCGAAACGGCGGAGCACATCAAGATCGGCCGCGTCGCCGTAGCGAAGTCCGCCCGTGGCCTCGGCATCGGCCGACAGCTGATGCAGCATGCGATGGAGCACGCCCGGGCCACCGGCCACACCCGCTTTGCTCTCAACGCCCAGCACGACAAAGCGGGCTTCTACCAAACCTTCGGATTCCACCCGGTCAGCGATCCCGCCGACGACGGCTCGGGCATCCTGCACGTGCAGATGCGGACATATTGAATTAACCTTGCATTCACCGGTTAACCCGGGTGCCGCTCGCCAAACCTGATTTCCGCGCTAGTGTCGGCGTCATCGGGGATTGGTCTGCGCGGCGAGGCGCGGTCTCCCCACCGACGCCTGGGAGGCGCAAAAGGCCGGACCTCGGATAACGGGGCCGGTCTTTTTTTGGCCGCGCGATTGCCGCAGCGGGAACGCTCGGCGTTCCGGCACGTTCTTCTGACATCGAGCCGTGCGACACCCCACAGCCAAGCGTTGTGCCGCACGGCCTTGTTCTGAAAACTAGAACGGAAGGACCATACTATGATCCGCACCCTGCTTGCCAGTACCGCAATCGTGACCCTGCTCACCGCCGGTGCCTTAGCCCAGGAGACCACCACCCCGGTCGATCCGAACGCGGCTCCCGCCACGGAAGCTCCGGCGACCGATGCGCCGATGGCACCCGCCGAAAGCGCGCCGATGGCGCCTGCCGACGACATGGCACCGGCCGATTCCACCATGACCGACACCACGGTCCAGGCCCCCACGTCCATCCTCGCCACGGGTTACACCGTGACCGACGTCGACAACCTCGCCACCGAGATCATCGGCCGCCAGGTCTACTCGTCGCAGTCCGATGATGCCGAGCATATCGGTGACATCAACAACCTCGTCATCGGCGACAACGGCCAAGTGGCCGCAGTGGTCATCGGCGTCGGCGGCTTCCTCGGCATCGGCGAAAAGAACGTCGCCGTGAACTACTCCGAGCTGGAGTGGGTCGTGGCCGAGGACAACACCGAGCGCTATATCCTGCCCACCAGCAAGGAAGCCCTCGAGGCCGCTCCGGACTTCCGCGCCGAGGACCAGACCCGTCCGACCGACGCAAACATGGCTCCGGTCGATGGCACCATGGCCCCGGCTGATGGCACCATGGCCCCGGCTGATGGCACCATGGCCCCGGCTGACGGCACGATGGCCCCGGCCGACGGCACGATGGCCCCGGCTGACGGCACGATGGCCCCGGCCGACGACACGATGGCTCCGGCTGACGGCACGATGGCTCCGGCTGATGGTGCCATGGCCCCGGCCGACCCGAACGCCGCACCGGTTGCCAACAATGCGATGGCACCGGCCGACAACAACGCCATGGCTCCGATGACCGGTCCGATCGATCGCACCGCGCTGACCGATGCGCCGCTGACGGCCGAAGAACTGATCGGCACCAACGCCTATGGTCCGGCCGATGAACACCTCGGCGCCATCGGTGACGTGATCCTCGGCGCCGACGCCAGCTCGGTCGAAGGCGTGATCATTAACTTCGGCGGCTTCCTCGGGATTGGCACCAAGCCGGTCGCCGTGGCCATCGAGAACCTGCGCTACGCCACGGACGCGTCGGCGAACGAGTATCTGTTCGTGAACGTGACCCGTGAGCAGCTCGACCAGGCCCCGGCCTACGATGCGGCGACGTTCGACGCCGACCGCAACACGCAGTACCTGCGCACCAACGCGATGTAATCTGCATCGTCAGGTGAAACGAGAGGCCCGCTCCGGCGGGCCTCTTTTTTTGCGTTCAGGCCAGCCGCTCCGCCCATTTCGCCACATCGTCGCCGCTGCTCATGTCGGCCTGGAATATCCCGTCGACCAGGAAGCTCGGCGACACGTGGATGCCGTTCTGCCGCGCATATTTCGCTTCCCAGCGCATGCCCTTGTCGAGTTCGACGTCGTCGAACGCCGCCATCAGCGTGAGCCCGGTATAGCCTTCGATCCGCCGGATCAGGTCGTTCGGCGTCGCATCGCGGTTCGGCCCCGTCGCATGCCGCTCGAACTCGAACTCCGGGATGCGCGCATAGATCGCCGCCATCACCGCCTTGGCCGCATCCTTGCCGCCCACCGCCGCCGCCGCGAGAATGGCGCGGATCAGCACGGGCGAAAACATGTGCCAGGGCTGCGAATGGAGCCGGATCGTCACCGTCACCTTATCCTCGCCCACTGCCGCGAGCAGCGCCTCGAGCTTGCCGAACGCCTTCCCCGAATAGGGACAAGTCGGCTCGAGAAACACCTCGAACTCCCGCGCCCCATGGCCCCACACCAGCACATCCCCACGATAAGCCACGGCACTCTCCTCGGTTTTTCAGGTGCGCCAAGCTAGCGGTGTGGCGGGGGATGACCATGGGCCATTGGTTGAACGTGTGGAACATGAGCCCACCCCTCATCCGGCTGCCGCCACCTTCTCCCACAAGGGGAGAAGGCGATGAACCCGAGCCGCCGCGTGCTGTGAGGGGAAATCGCCGAGTGTTCGCCTTCTCCCCTTGTGGGAGAAGGTGCCCGAAGGGCGGATGAGGGGTCGTCTCAAGTCCTACCGAGGCCGGCTAAGCCAGAATATCGATCCCGGTCTTGCTCATCTCGCCGGCCCGCCGCACCACGGCGGCCAGCATCTCGAACTGGCGCTGGGTCGCGAGCATGTCGACCATCTCCGTCGCCAGGTCCACCCCCTGCCCCTCCGGCGTTCCCGAGGCGGCACGCGTGATGTTGGTGGCGTTGCGCTCGAACCGGGCGGTCGCGGCATTCATGCCGGCAGCAGCAATCGACAGTGCGGACACATCACTCTCCTCAGCAGGGCGTCACCTGTGCCACGCCCTGCGTTCCAGCCGGTAAACGACCCTGCGCAAACTTGATTAACTTCCCTTCAATCGCCCCCATCCACTTGCGTTGTGCAAGCGGTATGCGCTAGCCTACGGTCGGTCACCCACGAAAGGCGCCGCCATGCCCCGCTTCCTCGCTGTCTACACCCTGCAGCCCGAAGACCTCGCGAGCTTCCGCGCGCTGCCGAAGTCCGAGCAGGATCGCATCGACGCCGAAGGCATTGCGCTCTGGAAAGTGTGGGAGCAGCAGCATGCCGCCGGTTTCGCCGACCCCGGCGGCATGGTCGGCAAGACCCTGCGCGTTTCCCGCACCGGCACCGCCCCCGCCACCAACCCGATCTGTGGCTACGTGGTCGTCGAAGCCGAAACCATCGAAGCCGCGGCAAAAATCTTCGAAAACCACCCCCATATCGGCCCCTTCCCCGGCGACGCCATCGACATCATGCCCTTCGTCACCGAACCGCCGGCGAGCTGACCAGCATCGTCTATTCGAGTTGCCGCACGTTCAGCCACCCATGGGTGTTGGCAATCGCTGCGAGCACCGGCCATCCGCTCGCCGAAATCGACACCCAGCTTCGGTGTTTTCCAAGATGGCCGGGGGCCTCCTCGCCGATCTCCGCTGCTGCTCCGGGGGGCCAGAGTTCGTACTCTTCCCATATGCGCTCCACGAACAGGGTGAGGTAGTCGGCGCCCTCGAATGTCACCACCACCCGCAGATATCCCGTTGGGTCAGGAGTTGCGGTAACGGTTCCCTGCACGCGATCGACGACAAAGCCGATCACCACCCTCTGCTCCGTCACATGCTCGATGAGGCTGAGGGTAATCCGGCGCTGGCTGTCGTCGTCGAGCAACCAGTTCGGCCAGTTTCTGGCGTCGCTGGCCAGGTCATCGATCAGGAAACCGGCCTGACGCCCGGACCCCGCGGCGTCCTTATCCCGGCCGGTGAGGCTGTTGAAGAACGATGGGGGTCGGGCGGGCGCTGTCATCTAACCGGCTGGCGCGAAATACCCCGCCACAATAGCCACTGGGTCCATAACGCGGAACCCCGCCCCCAAAGCAAAAGGGCCCACGCCGCGGACCCCCTCCCTCATCCCGCGGCGAAGCCCTCACCGCCGCGTCATGTGCCTTAGTCGCGCGATCTCGTCGTAATCGGCCTGCTCGGATTTCGCCGCCGCCTCGGCTTCGCGGCCGTGCTCGCGCTGGTCGAGCAGTTCGACCTTCTTGAGATCCTCGACCGCTTCCGCCAGCGCATCCTGCGCCGTCTCGAGCGTGCCCTTCATGTCGCGGGCCGAGTTCAGCAGGTTGTCTCGCCGGGCGATGGCCGCCTTGGCGAAGGTCGAATACGCGAAATGCGCGATATCCGAGATACCTGTCTTCTGCTGTTCGATCTCGATCTGCTGGTCGAGCTCAGCCGCCATCCGCTCGAAGTCCGCGATCATCATTTCGATCTGCGTAACCGAGCGACGCTTCTCGTCGACCTGGAATTTCTTGAGCCGGATCAGGCTCTCGCTGCGCGACTTCAAGACTTGTACTCCTTACACAACAAGTCACTCACACTCTCACGCGCCGGCCTTTTCAACGATCGCCTGCAGCATCACATAGCCGTCGGCAATCGAGGTGCGTTCTTCCCGCTGCTGGCTCAGAAACGCCTCCAGCGCCGGGTTGATCGCAATGGCACGGTCGACGCCTGGATCCGATCCCTTCCGGTAAGCCCCCAGCCGGATCAGTTCCTCCATGTCGGCATATGTCGACATGAGTTCCCGCGCCTTCTGCAGGATGGGCCGGAAACTGACCGGCACACATCCAGGCATCGTCCGCGAGATCGACCTCAGAACGTTCACTGCCGGGTAGCGACCCCGCTCGGCAATCGAACGCTCCATCACGATGTGTCCATCGATAATCCCGCGAACGGCATCGGCGATGGGCTCATTGTGATCATCACCTTCCACCAAAACGGTAAACAGACCCGTAATGGAACCCGAGCCATGCAGCCCCGGCCCTGCCCTTTCCAGCAACCTCGGAAGTTCGGTGAAAACCGTCGGCGGATAGCCCTTGGCGGTCGGCGGCTCGCCGATGGCAAGGCCGATCTCGCGCTGCGCCATGGCAAAGCGGGTCAGGCTGTCCATCATGCAGAGGACCTTCTTGCCCTGGTCGCGAAAGAACTCGCTCAGCGTCAGTGTCAGGTAGGCCGCCTGCCGCCGCATCAGCGCCGCCTCGTCCGAGGTGGCGACGATCACCACCGCCTGCTGCAGCCCGACTTCGCCCAGATACTCGGTGACGAACTCCTGCACCTCGCGGCCACGCTCGCCGATCAGCCCGATCACCGCCACGTCGACCTGCGCGTTGCGCGCCAGCATGCTCATCAGCACCGACTTGCCGACGCCCGAGCCGGCAAAAATACCCATGCGCTGGCCGTCGCACATGGTGGTGAAGGTGTTGAGCGTGCGCACCCCCATGTCGATGGGAGCGCCGACCCGCGTCCGCTCATGCGCCGGCAGCGGCGTCTGCTTCAGCGGATAAGCCGCCGGCCCGTTGAGGATCGGGCCCTTGCCGTCGATCGGCTTGCCCTCGGCATTCACCACCCGGCCGAGCCAGGCGTCCGACGGCTGCACCGCGCCGGCATTCGCCTTGAACACCGCCTTGCAGCCCAGCCGCACCCCGGTCAGGGCACCGAACGGCAGGCAGAGCGCATGCCCGTCGCGAAACCCGATGATCTCGGCGTTCAGCGTCTCGCCGACCGTCGTTTCGATCGCCACGCGTCCGCCGACGCGCAGTTCCCGCACCGGGCCGACCACTTCGATCAGCAGCCCCTGCACCGTGCGGACGCGGCCGAAAACCTCGACTTCGTCTATCGCATCGATCATTGCCACGAGGGTCTGCATAGGGCTCCGGAAGCCTCGAATCGCTTGCTTTTCAGGTTAACTGACCGTTAAGCATCGCGCACTAACCTTGGCTTGCGAGCAGGTTGTTTTCACCCTCCGGCCAACCCGCTTTTCCCCACCTTGATCCCCAGCAAAATCCTTGAGTCGCCAGAGTCGATTGCAAGGGCTTCTTAACCTAAAAAATTAAGTCGGTGATCGACAAATTATCCTGCGTTTTCAACTACTTAACTTATCGTTAGCACTTAAACGTTTGCATCTTGCGGATCAGAATTAAACTTTGTTAACTAATTGCGGTTAGCTTTGAGTCATATCCAGTAGGGTTCGGTTAGGGCTCGGAGCGATCACCGCTTCGGCCGGTTCCAGCGAGGAACGGTTAAAAGGGATCGACGGCATGCGTGTACTCTTGATCGAGGACGACAGTGCAACGGCGCAGAGCATCGAATTGATGCTCAAGTCCGAAAGCTTCAACGTCTATACGACAGATCTTGGCGAAGAGGGCGTCGACCTCGGCAAACTCTATGACTACGACATCATCCTTCTCGATTTGAACCTCCCCGACATGTCGGGCTACGAGGTCCTGCGCACCCTGCGCGTCGCGAAGGTGCAGACCCCCATCCTCATCCTGTCCGGCCTCGCCGGGATCGAGGACAAGGTGCGCGGTCTCGGCTTCGGCGCCGACGACTACATGACCAAGCCGTTCCACAAGGACGAGCTGGTCGCCCGCATCCACGCCATCGTGCGCCGGTCCAAGGGCCATGCGCAGTCGGTCATCAACACCGGCGACCTCAGCGTCAACCTCGACACCAAGACCGTCGAGGTCCAGTCGGCCCGCGTGCACCTCACGGGCAAGGAATACCAGATGCTGGAGCTGCTCTCGCTCCGCAAGGGGACGACGCTCACCAAGGAAATGTTCCTCAACCACCTATACGGTGGCATGGACGAGCCCGAGCTCAAGATCATCGACGTGTTCATCTGCAAGCTCCGCAAGAAGCTTTCTGTGGCCACCGGTGGCAAGAACTACATCGAAACCGTCTGGGGCCGCGGCTACGTGTTGCGCGAGCCCGACGAAGTCGAAGCCTTCGCCGAATCCAGCGTCGCCTGACGTCGAAAGCCATCTGCCGAAACGCCCGATCCCTGGCGCTATCGGCATCAAAGACCCGCGGTCCGCCGCGGGTTTTTCTATTTGTGGTCCTTGCCGTTGATCCCGGCCACCTCGGCCTTCAGCATTTCCAGCGCCTCACTGTCTGCGCGGCGTTTGTCCCGCCGGATGAGGTCGCGAATGTACTCGCTCGCTGTCTCGTAGGTTCCGGCATCCCCGACATGCGAGGCGACGAAGTCGCGTAGCGAAGCATCGATACTGAAGCGGATCGTTTTGGTCATCAGTCGGCCCCAGACTGGATGGGGCAACCGTACAGCCAAACCACTGAACGCGAAAGCTCCCCCGCAGGGCACCAACTTTCCCCGCCCTCCCCCGCGGCGCGGAAAACCCTTCCGCGCGCAGGAGCTTCCTCCCGGCCCGAACCGTGTTACCAACACGGCCGCAGTGGGAAACAACACCAAGGGAGAACCACATGAAGCTCGAATCCGTCGCGCTCCATCATGGCTACACGGCCGAAGCGACCACCAAGGCCGCCGCCGTGCCGATCTACCAGACCACGTCGTACACCTTCGACGACACCAAGCACGGCGCCGACCTGTTCAACCTGGCGGTCCCCGGCAACATCTACACCCGCATCATGAACCCGACGACCGCCGTGCTCGAAGCGCGCGTCGCCGAGATGGAAGGCGGCATTGCCGGCCTCTGCGTCGCCTCCGGCATGGCAGCCATCACCTACGCGATCCAGGCCATTGCCGGCGTCGGTGACAACATCGTTTCGATCAGCCAGCTCTACGGCGGCACCTACAACCTGTTCATGCACTCGTTCCCGCGCCAGGGCATCGAGGTCCGCATGGCCGACCAGGCCGATTTCGAGGGCCTCGAGAAGCTCATCGACAAGAACACCAAGGCGGTGTTCTGCGAGTCGATCGGCAATCCGGCCGGCAACGTCGTCGATATCCAGCGCCTCGCCGAAATCGCCCATCGCCATGGCGTGCCGGTGATCGTCGACAATACCGTCGCCACCCCCTACCTCTGCAAGCCGTTCGAGTTCGGCGCCGATATCGTCGTCCACGCGCTTACCAAATATATCGGCGGCCACGGCAACTCGATCGGCGGCATCATCGTCGATTCGGGCAAGTTCGACTGGAAGGCCAACAAGGACCGCTTCCCGATCCTCAACGAGCCCGATCCGTCCTACCACGGCGTCGTCTACACCGAGGCGCTCGGGCCGGCCGCCTATATCGGCCGCTGCCGCGTCGTGCCGCTGCGCAATACCGGCGCCGCGCTCTCGCCGCACAGCGCCTTCCTGTTCCTGATGGGCCTCGAAACCCTCGGCCTGCGCATGGAACGCCACTGCGAGAACGCCGAAAAGCTCGCCGCCTGGCTGAAGCAGCACCCCAAGATCAACTGGGTGAACTACGCCCAGCTGCCCGACAGCAAGTATAACGCCACCGCCCAGAAGATCACCAAGGGCAAGGCGTCGGGCATTATCAGCTTCGGCATCAAGGGCGGCGCCGCGGCGGGCGGCCAGTTCATCGACGCCCTGCAGATGATCCTGCGGCTCGTCAACATCGGCGACGCCAAGTCGCTCGCCTGCCACCCGGCATCGACCACCCACCGCCAGCTCGGCCCCGAGGAACTCGCGAAAGCCGGCGTCTCCGAAGATCTGGTCCGCATCTCGGTGGGCATCGAGCACATCGACGACATCATCGCCGACGTCGAACAGGCCCTCGCAAAAGTCAGCTGAGGCTATCGAAGGGAGGCGGCCTCGTGCCGCCTCCACAGCCATTCACCCAGCGATCCTCAGGATCGCCTGCGCTATCTGTGGGACGTCCGGCTCGGCCAGTTCGTGCCCGGTCCCACGCAGCACCAGCAGTTCCGCCTGTCGCACGCTCGCCACGGTTGTCTCCGCCGCGCGCACCGAAATCACCGGATCGTCGCTACCATGGATGACGAGGACCGGCATCCGCAGGTCACCGACCGCCAGCCCCGGCTTCACCGCTCCCGCCAGCATCGCGTGGTTGAACGCACTGTGCATGCTGCTGGTACGGGACAGCTCCAGTTCGATGCGTGCCAGGCTCGCGTCACGATCGAATGGCCGGCCGGGCCCTGCACTCAACTCCGCTATGCCGAGCATGAAGCGGGTAACCTCTCGCCGGTCAGACCAGTCGAGCGCCGACATGGTCCCGAAATGCTGAATCAGTTCAGGGGCGAGGCCCTCGCCGGCATACGCGACACCCAGCGGCTCCGCCGCGATCAGCGTCAGCGTCGCCACCCGCTCCGGATGCGCGAGCGCTGCGATCTGCCCCACATACCCGCCTAGCGACATGCCGACGAGGTGCGCCGCCTCCACTCCATAGGCATCCAGGACCGCGATGAGGTCTTCGGCGAGGTCGTGGACGTCGTAGGCCACTTCGCCTGGCGGGCTGGTCGTCGATCGGCCCGTGTCACGATGGTCGAAGCGGATCACCCGATAGCCGCCCGCGGCAAGAGCCAGCATCAATGTCTCGGGCCACCACACCATCGATGCGGTAGCCCCCATTGCCAGCAGCATGGTGCCCCGGACGTCCTCGCCCCATGCTTCGGTTGCCAGCACCGCCCCATCTGTCGGCACCATCCGCTGTTCGGTCGCGGGCATCGCTTTGCCTCCATCCACAAATAATTTATAACCTACACGTCGGTTATAAATTGAGCGCGTGATTGTCAATCCCGCAGGTTGTCGAGCGCCCACCGAAGCCGGCCCAGGATCAGGTCCGATAGTCCGGCTTCCCGGTTCGATGCGGCCCATTGCATGCTGCCGCCGGCGATTATGGCGTGCAGGTGTATAGCCAGGTCCGCCCGCCGGTTCGACTCGGGCAGCCGCTGGGCGATGGCCTCCTGCACCAGTGCATAACGTTGCCCGGCCAGCATCCTCAGCCTGGGGTTATCCGTCTCCAGCGCGGCTATCACCACATGCAGCGAAAACCCCTCGCCCGTCCCCATGCTGCTGACGATCCGCTCGAGAAACTGCCACAGCGCCGCTTTCCCCTGATCTTGCGGCAGGCTATCGAGCCAGGCACGCGTCTGCGCCACCTGATGCTCGGCCATGCGAAAGAGGATCGCCTCACGGTCGCCGAACCTCTGGATCAGCGTGGCGCGCGACAGCCCTACATGCCTCGCAATATCGGAGAGCGTGAAGCCGGTACCCTCCTGGCCCAGAACCTCGAGCGCGGCGGTCAGGACTGCGTCGTCTGAGACTGTCTTGGGGCGGGGCATCGCAAACTCCGGGGGCACTGCTCGCCCCCGAACTGCTAGTCAGTTTCATCCCGTGCGGCAATGACCCGTGTCTCGATCATCGGCCGCGACGAGGCCGGACTGGCCAGTGCCACCGCCCCCGGGGTCTCCGGTCCGCTACTTCTCACCCTTGGGTGCTGGCTGCGCCGTCGGGCCGCTCGGGCCGGGCGCCACGCTTTCGGCATTCGCGATGCACGGAAACACGTTGTTGCCCTGCGCATCCACCGTCGGGTGATAGCCATCGAGGCATGAGGCCTCGATCGGCAGGTTGCGGTACTTGAACGGCTCTTCCTTTTCCGCCGCGAGTGCCGAAAGCACCGGGGCCACCAGCAGCAGGGCTGCTACGCCGATCCGCGCCAATCCGTGCATGTCATTCCTCCCCGGGCGGGTTCGAGCCTCTGCCCCTGCCCCAGTGTGCCGCCCGCCGCCATGAACTCCGGGTGAACCATCGCTTGCGCTGGATCAACCGGCCATCGTCGATCGGTGCTTGAACTCGCCCACCAGGCGGACGACATCCACCGCACGCCCACCGAAAGCCCACCCATGACCACGCCCACCGGCCCGCGCCTCCACCCCACCGGCCGCCTCATCCCGGCCGAACTCGATGAAGCCATGGTTGCCGCTGTCGTGCAGGATTTCTACGCGAAGGCGCGCGCCGACGAGCTTATCGGCCCGGTATTCAACCGGGTGATCCCGGAGGCGCAGTGGCCGCACCACATCGCCACCATCACCGATTTCTGGAGTTCCATGCTGCTCGGCACCGGCCGCTACATGGGGCGCCCGATGCCAAAACACCTCGCCATCCCCGAACTCACCGATGCCCACTTCGCCCGCTGGCTAAAGCTCTTCCGCGACACGGCCGAGGCGCACTGCCCCGAAGATGTCGCTGCCCTCTTCGTCGACCGCGCCCAGCGCATCGCCTGGAATTTTCGCCTCCGCATCGCCCAGTTCCGCGGACAGGACCCGCAGGCGATACGCCCGCAGCGAGCGGGCGAGGAGTAGTCAGGCTAAGGGCGGCGGCTCGGCGTCAGAAGGGGTTCCAGGTCGGCTCCTGGGTGAACTTCAGGTAGCCGACATTGACGCCGAGGCGGGCGCCGACGCCGGAGCGGATGGGCACCATGACGACGTCGCCGTACTTGAGAACCGTCATGCCGAGGCCGCCGATGCCGTAGGCAGAGCCGTCGACGCCGGGATAGCGGCCGAAGACGTCGGAGACCGAGTTGAGGTTGTAGATCAGCATCATGACCTTGGAGCCATCGCCGCCGAAATCGAAGCCGAGGGTCGGGCCCTGCCAGTAGAGCGGGTGCTCGCCCTGGTTGCGGGTGTACATCCGGCCTTCGCCGTAGCGGGCGCCGGCGAAAATGGCGCCCGAGCCTTCCTCGCCGAGGATGTAGGCGTTGGGCAGGCCGAACTGGCTGACGGCGCGCTCGACCAGCGAGGCGAGCCCCTGGGCGACGCCGCCGAAGAACTCGCCGCCCGTATCGATCAGTTCGTCACCCGAGAAGGTGTCGGAGACCGAGCCCTCCTGGGCCTGAACGAGTGTGGGGGTGAGCACCAGCGTTGCGGCAGTCATCAGCACGAAAGTCGCGAGGATGATGTAGACCATGCGGTTGAGCATTCGGGCACTCCGGACTTGATCGGCGTCCATTTACGCGCTGCTTACCCCGGGGTGGGTAAGCTGGCGCCCAAGACCGCCTGTGGAACTCCCAGGCTAGGCCTTCATGGCGGCAATGATGCGGCAAAAGCGTAAACAAAACTTAACCATAACCGGCGTGATCGCGGCACTTCTGTGTGCGCTGTTGCTGTTGCTGCCACTGAGCGCCCGCGCGGCGGCGCTCGTGCAGACCATCGTCACCGATCCGCTCAGCGGGGTGGCGATCGATGGCTATGACGCGGTGAGCTATTTCACCGAGCCCGAGCCGCAGCCGGGCCGGCCGGACTACGAGTATGTGTGGCAGGGCGTACCCTGGTATTTCGCCTCGGCGGCCAATCGCGACGTGTTCATCCGCAACCCGGAGATCTATGCGCCGCAGTTCGGCGGGCACTGCGTGACCAGCCTGTCGCGTGGCTTCCTCTCGGACGGCAAGCCGCGGCTCTACCTGATCGAGCAGATGAAGCTCTACCTGTTCTATTCGCTGGCCAACCGCGATGCCTTCGCCGCCACCACCAGGTCGGTGACGGCGGCTGCCAATACCAACTGGTACAAGCTGATGCCCGAGCTGACCGGCGAGGAGCAGAGTTTCGCCGATGCGGTGGCCGAGGGCGACAAAGCCGTCGACGGCGAGCACCCCGAGGCCGCGGGCGGGCACTAGCCGAACCGCGGCGCCAGCGTTTCCCAGTCGCGCAGCGCCATGGCGATGGCCTGGTGCATGTCGAGATAGCGATAGGTGCCGAGCCGTCCGCCGAACAGCACATCGGGCTCGGCTTCGGCGCGGGCGCGGTAGCGGACGAGGCGCGCCCGGTCCTCGGCGGTATCGACCGGATAGAACGGCTCGTCGTCGCCCGCAGCAAAGCGCGGAAACTCGCGGACGATGACGCTGCGATCGGCCGGATAGGGGCGATCGGGGTAGAGGTGCCGGTATTCGACGATGCGGGTGAACGGCACCCCGGCATCGGGGTAGTTGACGATGGCGGTGCCCTGGTAATCGCCGACGGCCACCGTTTCGGCCTCGAAGCGGGTGGTGCGCCAGCCGAGCCGGCCTTCGGCATAGTCGAAATAGCGATCGATCGGCCCGGTATAGACTACCGGCAGGCCGGCGGGGGCGGCGTGCCGCATGTCGAACCAGTCGAGGCCGAGGCGGAGGGCGACCCTGGGGCTGTCCAGCATGCGCTCGAAGATGGCGGTATAGCCATCGACCGGCAGGCCCTGGAAGCGGTCGGAGAAGTAGCGGGTGTCGGTGGTGTAGCGCACCGGCAGGCGGGCAATGGTGGCGGCCGGCAGCAGGCGCGGGTCGGTCTGCCACTGCTTGGCGGTGTAGTCGCGGATGAACGCCTCGTAGAGCGGGCGGCCGATCGACGCGACCGCCTTGTCCTCGAGGTTGGTCGCGGCCTGCGGATCGAGGCCTTCGGTCTGGGCGGCGATCAGCGCCCGGGCTTCGGCGGGCGACAGGTGGCGGCCGAAAAACTGGCTGATGGTCGCGAGGTTGACCGGCAACGGATAGAGCTGCCCGCGATGCGAGCTCCACACCCGCAGCTGGAAATCGGTGAAGCCGGTGAACCGGTTCAGGTAGTTCCAGACCTCGGCGTTGGGGGTGTGAAACAGGTGCGGGCCGTAGCGGTGCACCTCGATCCCGGTTTCCGGGTGCACCTCGGTATAGGCGTTGCCACCGATATGATCGCGGCGATCGACCACGAGCACCCTGAGGCCCCGCGCAGCCGCACGCTCGGCGACGGTGGCGCCGTAAAAACCGGCGCCGACGACCACCAGGTCGCAGGAATACAGATCGTCCATCGGGTGCCCGCGGGTTGGTGGGAGCATTCCACACTAGGGCAGAGGCACGGTTGCAGCTAGGCTGCGCAAAATGATTCGACTGGCCGGAGTGCAAGCAGGAATGGCGGATTTCATCGAGCTCAAGGCGACGGACCTGGCCGCAATGCTGTGCTCGCGCGTGTGCCATGACCTGATCAATCCGGTGGGGGCGATCGGCAACGGGCTCGAAGTGCTGGCCGACCCGACCCAGTCGGCGATGGCCGACGGGGCGCAGGAACTCATCGTCAACGCCACCCGGCAGGCGCGGGCCAAGCTGGAATTCGCCCGGCTGGCCTACGGCGCAAGCTCGACGGCCGGCACGGATTTCGACACGCGCGAGTGCGAGCGGGTGGCCAAGCTGCTGTTCGAGGTCGAAAAGGCCGAGCTCGACTGGCAGGTGCCGCTGATCCTTCTGCCCAAGCACAAGGCGAAGCTCATGATGAACATGCTGCTGATCGCCGCGATGGCGGTGCCGCGCGGTGGCGTGGTGACGGCGAAGGTGGAAGGCCCAGCGGGGAGCGAGGTGTTCACCTTCATCTCCAAGTCCGACCCGGAAAAGCGGCAGAAGACGCTGATGCCGTCAGGTGTCGAGGGTCTGCTGTCGGGATCTCCCGAAGGCGGCGTGGACGCGCGGGGCATCCAGCCGTTCTACACCGGCATCCTGGCGCGGATGACCGACATGGAAATCAGCATCGCGGTCGAAGGCGACACCTTCACCTTCAGCGCCACGCCCAAGGCGGTCGAAGCCGCCGCCTGATCTGCGAAGCGGGTGGGTGGCGAGGGGCGGCAGCGTGATCCTGTAGCCACCTCGCGCCGGCGGACAGCCGAGCGCGGCAGCTGCGGGAGGCCGACGAACTGTGGTTTTGCGGCGTTCCTGAAGGATTTCTGCCGCTTTTGTTCGTGTCTCGCGGGTTTTCGGCGGGCAGTTTGTACCAGAATGGTGCGCCTGCCCCGGCCTGGCTCGATGCGGCCCCGCTAATTGCCTGAAAAATCATGCCCTAGCGGGCACTTATGGTTTTCGAGGCGTAAATTATCTGTGGCCAATTCGTGGCGACCTCACAACTTACCCTTAGCCCGGCCTGTGCATAGTGAGCCTCACCAGATGCTCAGGAGGCTTGGTTAGACATGGTTGCTAAGTTCATCAACGACGAATCCGGCGCTACCGCCATCGAATACGGCCTGATCGCCGCCCTGATCGCCGTCGGCATCATTGCCGCCGCGACTACCCTCGGCGGCGGCCTGTCCGGCCTGTTCAACAAGATCTCGACCAAGCTGAACGTTACCGTTCCCTGATCGACCCGGTTGGTTTCGGGGCGACGCCGGTGCGTCGCCCCGCACCGACATCCCCTGCCGCTTCGAACCCCGGTTCGAGGCGTTTTTGCTGTTTCCGGCATCCGTCGCAGTGATGCATTTGCCCTCCCCCCTGGAGCCGGCCAGTCGGGCATGGTTCCCAAGGCATGAAGTTCGCCGCCCAAGTGCGATGCGATCTCACAACGTGCCCTTAGCCTGTGCGGTCCATAGTGGGCCTACCAATCGCACAGGAGGCTTGGTTGAATACTGTAGCTAAGTTCATCGACGACGAATCGGGCGCCACCGCCATCGAATACGGCCTGATTGCCGCGCTCATCGCTGTCGGCATCATTGCCGCCGCGACGACCCTCGGCGGTGGGCTCTCGGGCCTGTTCAACAAGATCTCGACCAAGCTGGACGTCACCGTCCCCTGATCGACACCATCGGGTTCGGGGCGATGCCGCTGCATTGCCCCGAACCCGGCTTTCGACCCTGTATTGTCGCGACTCCGTGTCGTGGTTGGGGTCGGCACCAGAGGCGTCCTGCAAAAAATGCCGGGACAGGCGCCGAGTAACCCTGCGCTAACC
>CAIMLX010000255.1 GCA_903842455.1 uncultured Hyphomicrobiales bacterium
CCGTCAGCCGCTGGCCCGAAGTGATGGAGTGCTACCTGATGACGGGCCAGTTCGACTATCTGCTCCGCGTCGTCTGCGCCGACCTTGGCGCCTACGAAGAGTTCCTGCGCTCGAAACTCACCCAGCTCGAAGGCGTCGGCTCCATCGAGTCCAGCTTCTCGCTGGCGCAGGTGAAATACTCGCGCGTGCTGCCGGTTTAGCTACTGGCACTTGAAACCACCCCTCATCCGCCCATCGGGCACTTTCTCCCACAGGGGGAGAAGGCGAACACTCGGCCGCTTCCCTTCACGGCAAACTGGGTGGCGGCAGCCGGATGAGGGGTCGGCGACTGCTGCACAACCCCGAGCTAGCGCCCCTGCGCGCGCCGACTTTCCCGGGACGCCAGAGCGATCAGCGCCAGCGTGACGCCGGAGGGTGGGCCATGTTCATGCGATCTTTCGCGCGCTGCGCTTCTCGGCCACCGCGAGGGTCGCGACCTCATCGACAAACCGGCCGAGCAGGGCGTTGAAGTGCACCGGCTGGTCCCAGAACACGGCATGGCCGGCGTCGGCGAGAACATGGCAGCGGCCTGTCCAGAGATTGCCGTAGTCGAGGCTCGCGACATAGCTCAATCGCGTGAACGGATCGCTGGCACCATTGACGATGGCGATCGGCACCGTCGCCTTTTCGACCACGCGGCGCTGGTCGCAGCCCTGGCCATTCATCATCGACCGGACTACGGTCGAACGCACGCGGCCATCGGCCCTGCGGATACTGGCAAGCTGTCCTGCCGTGCCGCGACCATCAAAGCAGAGCTGATGGAACCGCTCTGCATCGTGCTCCGAGAACACTTCCTTGGACGCCAGCAGCAGATCCCAGTTGGTCTGGAACGCCCGCAGCATGCCCAGCGGTCCCGGAGAGAGCGGCGGCGCCCCCACGACCATCAAGCCCGTTACCGCCGGATTGCTGCTCAGAAGCTCGATGCCGATATGGCCGCCAAGTGACCAACCCAGCACCGCGACCTGCTTCAGGCCGAGCGCCTCCAGCACATCGGACACCGTCTCCGCGAACCCACCGATCGCATAGGCGGCTGCGGGGTTGTTGGCGTCGCTGGACTTCCCATGCCCCGGCAGATCGATGGCAATCAGCCGGTTCTTGACGCCAAGAAAGCTGGAAAACTGATGTTCGAACACATCCTTGCTGCTTCCCGAACCATGCAGGAGCAGCACCGGGTAGCCGGTTCCTCCCGTATCCAGGACACTGACATCAGCATGGCGCGTTCGGCAGGTCGTGGTGGAAATCGGCATTTTTCAGCGAGCGCCTGGGGCAATTGACTGACCCTTTTGCTAGCAGAAACTTCCAAAGACCCCCTTTTCATCCATGGTGAAACAATCACTAACTGCTGCGGGCAACCACGGCCGCCTGGCGGTCGCTGTTCGGTGGAGTGTGCGCGTTGATTTCTCAGCTTTGGCTCGACATCCTGATCTCCGCCGTCGGCTTGCTGACCGTAACCTTCTACACCTGGGCGCTCCGGGCCCACTTCTCGTCCAAGACCGTGCCTCGCGGCACCGTGGTGATCTCGCTGACCGTTTCGGCCATCACGCTCTGGTATCTCGCCTTGACTTGGCTGCTGGAGCCGCCGCTGCTCGCAACGCTCGCCGGCTTTGTCTTGCAGCTCGCCGGGTTGGGGCTGTTCTGGAGCGCCATCCGCGCCTCGAGGGCCGCTCGCCTGAGGCTGGCCTTCGATCTCGAAAACCCCGACACATTAGTGCGCGAGGGGCCTTACCGCTTCGTCAGGCACCCATTCTACACGTCCTACATCATCTTCTGGTCTGCCTGGGCCTTGGCGATCTGGTCCGTGTGGGCCCTGCCTCCCCTCATCGCCATCATCACCATCTACGTGATCGCGGCGCGGGACGAGGAGCGGAAATTCTCGAGAACCGCCATGGCTCAAGCCTACGATCAATACCGCACCACGACGGGCTTCTTCTGGCCCCGGTTGGGCGCAGGCAAATAGACGGCAGAGGCAGTCGCAGGCGTCCCTACTTCGACTTCGCCGTGAACACCCCGTCCCAGCCCGGTGCCGGCGGATCGACCCGCATCTCCGCAATCCGCTCTTCGTAGATGTCGTAGAGCTTCGCCACATCCTCCGACCCATGCGCCCGCGTCCGCCCGAGCGCCGCCTCTGCCCGGTCCGGCTCCGCCGCCCGATAGGCCGCGATCAGTTCCGCATGGTCCGCCGCCAGCGCCTGGAATGCCGGTGTCGCCGCCACCGCCTCGTCCCCGACAAGCGTGTGGATCGGCACCGCATCGGCGCGCCCCACCACCCGCACCAGGTCGACCTCGAGAAACGCCAGCCCGCCCGCCGCCTGCCGCGTCGGCTCGGTCACCAGCACCGAAACGCCATACGCCTTGGTCAGCCCCTCGACCCGCGACGCCAGGTTCACCCCGTCGCCGATCGCCGAGTACGAAAACCGCTGCGCCGACCCCAAATTGCCCACGCAGCACGGCGCGGTATTGAGCCCGATGCCGACCTTCAGCGGCTTCTCCCGGCCTTCGTTCAGCGCCTCGAGCGAATGCACCATCTTCAGCGCCGCAAGGCACGCCTTGCGCTCGTGGTCGGCGATATCGAGCGGCGCGTTCCAGAAGCACATGATGGCGTCGCCCATGTACTTGTCGATCGTCCCCTCGGAATCGAGCAGGATATCGGTCATCGGCGTCAGGAAGCCGTTGAGCAGCGCCGTGAGTTCGGTCGGATTCATCTTCTCCGACATCGAGGTAAAGCCGCGGATGTCCGAGAACAGCACCGTCAGTTCGCGCTCCTCGCCACCCAGCACCAGCGCCTGCGGGTTGGCAGAAAGCCGCTCCACCAGCGTCGGCGACAGGTAGCGCCCGAACGCGCCGCGCACGAACGCCCGCTCCCGGTCGCTCATCAGCAGCAGGATCGGCGTGGTGACGAGAAAGCTCAGCCCCACCGCAAGCCCCGGCAGCAGCGGATCGAGCAGCAGCCGCTGCCCCGCGAAGGCCCACCACGAGGCCGCCACCGCGACCCCGATCAGCACCAGCGCCACGCCCGATGTCACCAGCGCCCCGGTGCGCCCGGCGACGAACAGCAACAGCACCCCGAGCAGCCCCGCCAACGCCAGTTCCGCCCCGGGCGCCCAGTCCGGCCGGGTGATAAACGTCTGGCCGACGATCTGGTCGATGATCTCCGCATGCACCCGCACGCCCGCCACCGAATACCCCATCGGCACCGACACGATATCGCGTAGGCCCACCGCGCTCGTCCCCACCAGCACGATGCGCCCGCCCACCGCCGCCGACAGCGCCGCCATGTCGCCCGACAGCACGTCGATCGCCGGCACCGTCGGCATCGAAGGCAGGCCGGAATAGTAGATCCAGAAATCGCCCATCGGCCCGGTCGGCACGTCGAGCGCCCCGTCCCGCAGCGCCACCATGGCCGGCCGGCCGGTATCGGCCTCGCCGCTCGCGCCAGTCGAGCGCACCACGAAGCTGCCCGCCCCCTGCGCCACCCGCAGCGCTTCGAGACCGAGCGACGGATAGAGGTGGCCCTGCGCGGAAAACACCAGCGGCACCGTGCGCACCACGCCATCCGCCGCAGTCGGAAACGAAAACGACCCGATCCCCAGCGCCGGCCCGGTGATCTCTGGGATATTCCCCACCCCGCCCGAAAAACTCGGGAGGTACGTTTTCGGGTCCGCTCCGCCGAACGCAAACCCGCCCTTGGGCGGCGGCAGCGGCGCATCCGTCTCGTTGCTAATCGCGACGCCCAGCGTCACCGAATTGCGGGCGATCGCCTCGGCAAACACCGTGTCGTTGCTGACCGCCCCCGAAGCCGGCAGCGTCACTTCCGCCCCGGCCAGCCGCAGCAGGTCGGCCTGCGCCGCCATCGACGTGCGGTCGGCCTCGGGGAACACGATATCGAACGCCACCGTCGCGGCGCCCGCCTGCCCCAACCGGTCGACCAGTTGCGCCAGCGTCGTCCGCGGCCACGGCCACTGCCCGAGCGCCGCGATCGACGCCTCGTCGATATCCACCACCGCCACCGGC
>CAIMLX010000256.1 GCA_903842455.1 uncultured Hyphomicrobiales bacterium
CACGTTCGCCGGTTTTCAAGACCGGAGCAATCAACCGCTCTGCCACCTACCCGTTGCGGAGCGTTTAGCTTCTAGCTTGCCGGCTGTCCAGATTTGACGGTGCGGACCCAGTGGCTCTGGATGACGCCGCGGTCGATCGCCTGCATGTCGTGGGCCTCGAGTCCGGCCCCCGGAAACACGAATCTCGGGTGCCCTTTGGTGAAGCAGGGCGTGCCATTTTGCATGTGTAGGCCACGAACTTCTGCCAGTACGAAGCGGTCGTAGAAGGGCAGGAAATGGTCGAACGCCCCGGTACCACCGGTTACGGCAATGGTGCCCTCGTTGATGCCAAGACGAGCGACGACTTCGGTAATGTCGATCCCCGACGGGTTCCAGTAGGTGGCAAGCGGATCGGCCGGGTCTGATTGCAGTGTCTCGACCGAGCGCGTCAGCACCAGCCGCCGCCGGCCGGGGTTGGGATGACGGGCATGGCCGATGCGGCCGAGCACGACGAGTGCCGACCGGTCGAGCGCGGCCTGGAACAGGCGCCAGTCGGCTTCGTTGCGCAGCTCGGGCGGCATGGCACCGGTGGCATCGGCGATCATGCCGTCGGACGAGACGATGGCGTGGCCTTCGACGAGGATCGATGTGCCGGGAATGGTCATGGCGGATGGATTATCGCCGCGCTCCGGTCGGGGGAAGCGGTTTTTTGCCGTGGGGCGTCGTGCTAGGGAGCACGTCTACCCGGAGTGACGATGAGCGACCAAACCGCCCCGCTTCCCCTGATCATGCCGCTTGGCGACCGCGGGCTGCTGGTGCGCTTTGGGACGACCCTGTCGGAGGCGGCGAATCGGCATGCGGTCGGTTTTGCGGCGAAGGCAGAGGCGGCGAGCCTCTCCGGGGTGGTCGATGTGGTGCCCAACCTGGCCTCGGTGCTTATCCGGTACGTGCCCTCGATAGTGGAGTTCGAGCGACTGGCCGGAGAAGTTCGGCTGCTAGTCTCAGCGTCGGAGGTCGATACGATCGATGGGCGGGTGCATGCGGTGGCGGTCGAATTTGCCGGGGAAGATCTCGATGAGGTGGCGGCGATAGTCGGGGTGAGCCGGAGCGCCTTTGTGGCGATGCACTGCGCGGAGCCACTTAGGGTGCTGGCGACGGGTTTCGCGCCGGGCTTCGTCTATCTGGGGTTTCATCCCGAAGCGCTGCGCGTCCCGCGGCGGGCTGCGGTGCGGAGCCAGGTGCCGGCAGGGACGGTGCTGTTCGCGGCGGGGCAGACGGCCATCACCTCCACCGACATTCCCACTGGCTGGCACGTGATCGGCAGGACCGAGTTCCGGAACTTCGATCCAACTGTGGAGCCGCCGACCCGGCTGGCGGCTGGAGACATGGTACGCTTCGAGGTTGCGCGGTGAGCGGCATACGGATGACCCGGGTGGGGCCGCTGACGACGCTGCAGGATGCGGGGCGGCCCGGCTGGCTAGCCCACGGCATAAGTGCCTCCGGGCCGATGGATCGGGCGGCGTTCGAGCGGGCCGGGTTGTGGCTGGGTGGGGCCGGGTCTACGGCGATCGAGTTTACGTCAGGCCTGGCCTTCGTGCTGGAAGGCGGTCCGCTCTCGATGGCAGCCGACGGCGGCGGCTACGCGCTGACCATCAACGACAAGGCGATCGCCTGGCCGGCTCGGGTCGTGCTCAAGCCGGGCGACGCGGTCGATATCCGGCCGGGGAGCTGGGGTAACTGGGGCTATCTGCGCTTCGGGGCGGAGATCGAAGGGGAACTAGCGCTCGGCAGCCGCGCTGCCAACTCGATTGCCGGGCTGGGGCGGGTGCTGGGGGTGGGGGACAGGTTGGCGTTCGGTCCGGAGCTGGAGCGAAGCCGGGCGCCGCATCCGCGAGCGACGGAGCAGGGGCAAGGGCCGTTCCGGGTGATCTGGGGGCTGCATGCCGATACCTTCGATCACGCGACGCGGGGGCGCTTCATCGAGGGGAGCTTCCGCGTGTCGGCCCGCATGGATCGGATGGGGACGCGGCTCGACGATCCGGGCGGCGTGTTTGCCGGGCAACGCGTGCTGTCGCTGCTCTCCGATGCGATCGTGCCCGGCGACATCCAGATCCTTGGCGACGGAACGCCGATCGTGCTGATGCGGGATCATCAGCCTACCGGTGGCTATCCGCGTATTGCGACGCTGGTTTCCGCCGATATCGACCGCTTCGCCCAGCTGCGGCCGAGCAGCGACGTGCGGTTCGAGCCGGTTACATTGAAACATGCACTGGGACTGACGCCATGAAGTTCGACCTCAACGCCGATCTCGGCGAGGGCATGGGCGCCGACGAGGCGCTGCTGGAGATCGTTTCGTCGGCCAGCATTGCCTGTGGGGGGCATGCCGGCGACGCGATCACCATGCATGTCGCGCTGCGCGCCGCGAAGGCGCGCGGCGTGGCGGTGGGGGCGCATCCGGGCTTTGCCGACCCCGAGAACTTCGGTCGCCGGCGGCTGGTGCTGCCGCCCGAGGAACTGGACGCACAGGTGCGGGGACAGGTGCGGCAACTGGTGGAGATCGGCGAGGAGGAGGGGGTTCCTGTCCGCTACGTGAAGCTGCACGGGGCACTCGCCAACATGGCCGCGGAGGAAGCGTCGGTAGCGGCGGTATGCTTTGCTGCCGTGGTCGGCCTCGCCGACCGGCTGGCTATCCTCGCGCTCGACGAGAGCGCCCAGGTGGAGGTGGCAACCGCCATGGGTTTTCCGGTGGTGCGCGAGGCCTATGCGGACCGGGCCTACCAGCCGAACGGGCTGCTGGTGCCGCGCTCTGAACCGGGGGCAGTGCTCCACGATCCCGGCCTCATCGCCGAGCGTGCCGTGCGGCTGGCACGGCAGAGCGAGATCGTTGCCATCGACGGTACGGTGATCCAGTCCGAAGCGCGCTCGCTCTGCATCCATGGGGATAATTCCGAGGCGGTCGCCATTGCGCGGCGCGTGCGGGACGCGCTCGAGGCCGAGGGGATCGAGATCGCGGCGCCCTGGTAGCGCGGGCACGGGTTGCGTCCACGCGCCGGCTGCGCCATATGGCGGCCTCAAGCCATGGAGCTGCTCATGACCGCCAAGATCATCGACGGGAAATCCTACGCTGAGGGGCTGCGCGGCCGCATTGCGGGCCATGTGCAGCGACTCAAGGCCGAGCACGGCATCACGCCGGGCCTTGCGGTGGTGATTGTCGGCTACGATCCGGGCAGCCAGATCTACGTGTCGCAGAAGGCCAAGCAGACCGTCGAAGTCGGCATGCACTCCGAAAAATACGAGCTGCCGGAGGAGACGCCGGAGGCCGACGTGCTGGCACTGGTCGAAAAACTCAACCGTGATCCGGCGATCCACGGCATCCTCGTGCAGTTGCCGGTGCCCCGGCACATCGATCCGAACAAGATCATCGCGACCATTTCGCCCGACAAGGATGTCGATTGTTTCACGCCGGCCAGCGTCGGCAAGCTGCAGATCGGGCTGCCCGGCCCGGTAAGCTGCACGCCGCTCGGCTGCCTGATGCTGCTGCGGGACACGCTGGGCTCGCTCGCCGGGCTCAATGCGGTGATCGTCGGCCGCTCGAACCTCGTCGGCAAGCCGATGGCGCAGCTGCTGCTGCGGGAGAATTGCACGGTGACGGTGGCGCACTCGCGCACCAGGGACCTCGCGGATGTGGTGCGCGGGGCGGATATCGTCGTCGCGGCCGTCGGTCGGCCCGAGATGATCAAGGGCGACTGGATCAAGCCGGGCGCCACGGTCATCGATGTCGGCATCAACCGGCTGCCGGCGCCGGAGCGCGGCGAGGGCAAGACCCGCATCGTCGGGGACGTGGAGTTCAAGGCTGCTGCCGAGCAGGCCGGAGCGATCACGCCGGTGCCGGGCGGGGTCGGGCCTATGACGATCGCCTGCCTGCTGGCCAACACGGTGACCACGGCGTCGCTGATCAACGGGCTGGAGCCGCCGAAGGACCTGACGCCGTAGGGGGGATCAGTCCCCCACCGGCATGCCCTTGCTTGCGGCATAGGCATCGGCGAGGCGCTTTGGTGCCCTGAAGCGCCAGGCGTCCTCGAGCCTGAGCTGCAGTTCCTCGTCGCCGATGATCTCGAGCCGCACCAGCAGGCCGGGCCAGTTCTTGAAGTGGTCGGTCTGCCAGTAGATTTCGGGAGCCATCTCCATCAGCAGTTCCTTCTGCTCGGGCGGGCAGTGGAGCACCATTTCCTGCGGGCCCCGCACCGAGGCGAAGTTCTTGGTGCGGACCTTGAGCGACGGAGCGCCGTAGCTCGTCGACTCCGTCACCTCCGGCAGGCGGAGTTCCTGGCAGAGCCGCAGCATGCGCGCCAATTCGGACCCGTCGCGAACGGACATCGCCATCTCCCTGTTTGTGAAGCAAAAACCGTCCTGATGCTGTCGCCGAGTCTGGCGCATGACACATCGATTGGCTACACCACTTCCATACCCGAAGCGCCACGCCCAGCGGGGTCCCCATGACCGAAGAATCCGATATCGCGGCAGGCGGGGTAACCCGCATCGATCCCAACGCGTTCCGCGGGGCGGATGGACACCTCAGCCAGGACTGGCTCGACCGCCTGCGCTCGCACCTCCTGGCGCGGGACGAGCATGACCTCGCCGACATGATGGAGCCGCTCTACGCCGCCGACGCCGGTGACGTGCTCGAGGCCCTGAATGCCGACGAGCGCGTGCAGCTCGTGCAGATGCTCGGCGACAAGTTCGACTACCTGGCGCTCACCGAAGTCGACGACGCGATCCGCTCGGAGCTGCTCGAGGAGTTGCCGGCTGGCGACGTGGCGCGCGGCATGTCGACGCTCGACAGCGACGACGCCGTTTACATTCTTGAGGACATCGACAGCGAGGACCGCGAGGAAATCCTCGCCCAGATGCCGGCGTTCGAGCGGCTCAGCCTGAAGCGCAGCCTCGATTTTCCCGAGGACTCCGCCGGCCGGCGGATGCAGACCGAGTTCATCGCCATTCCGCCGTTCTGGACGGTGGGGCAGACGATCGACTACCTGCGCGCCGAACAGGACCTGCCCGACGAATTCTTCCAGCTCTATGTCGTCGATCCGAGCTATCGGGTGCTGGGCACGATCCCGCTCGACAAGTTCCTGCGCGCCAAGCGGCAGGTGCAGATCGAGGCGTTGATGGGCGAAGTGCTCACCGTCGAAGCGACCGAAGACCAGGAGGAAGCGGCGCGCATCTTCGAGCGCTACGACCTCGTCGAGATCGGCGTGGTGGATGACAACCGCCGGCTGGTGGGCGTGCTGACGGTGGACGACATGGTGGACGTCATCCACGAGGAGGCGACCGAAGATATCAAGCTCCTCGGCGGCGTCGGTGACGAAGAGATTTCCGACAGCGTGTTCCGGGCCGTGCGCAGCCGCGCCCCGTGGCTGGTGGTCAACCTGATAACCGCGATGCTGGCGAGCTTCATCATTTCTCTGTTCGATGCCTCGATCGAGCAGATGGTGGCGCTCGCCGCCCTCATGCCGATCGTGGCTTCGATGGGCGGCAATGCCGGCACGCAGACGATGACCGTAACTGTTCGGGCGCTCGCGACTCGCGACCTCGACCGCAGCCGGGTGCGCCGGCTCATCGTTCGTGAGATGACCGGAGGCCTGATCAATGGCTGTATCTTCGCGGTGCTGATCGGCGCAGTGACGGCGACGCGCTACCTCAATCCCGGGCTCGGGATGGTCATTGGCATGGCGATGATCGTGAACATGATCGCCGCCGGCACCGCTGGAATTCTGATCCCGCTGACGCTCAACAGGATGAAGGTCGACCCCGCGATTGCGTCGTCGGTGTTCGTCACGACGGTGACCGATGTGGTTGGATTCTTTGCGTTCCTGGGTCTTGCCGGGCTGTGGTTCGGCCTGTTCTGAGCCGGTTTTCCACAGGAATGTCGACTCGATTGGTGTGGCATCCGCGCCACTTCCCAAGCCCCGGCTTCCCGGTTAACGCTTCATTACCGTCGCAAATCCGACATGCGGATGAACGGCGGCTGAACGACTGGAAACCAGGGAGCCCCGAATGCGCGGCCAAACAAAGCCTGAGTGGTGGCGTTCTGCACTGCCGACGGTGTCATGGACACTGGTCTGCCTGCTGGCAATGTCACTCGTCGTCTCGATCCTCGTCGTAGGCGCCTAGAACGGGCGCACGCTGGACCTTGCAGGTCTTCCGAGAGTAAGAAATTCAGAAGGGCGCCGGGCCACTCGGCGCCCTTCGATCATTGAGGCACGTGATGAAGCTGATCTTCGCCAACAAGAACTACTCAAGCTGGTCGCTGCGCGCCTGGCTGGTGCTCAAGCACTTCAACATCCCGTTCGACGAGGACATGGTCCTGCTGAACGGCGAAGGCTGGCGGGAGACCATCCGCAAGAAGTCGCCGTCGGGCAAGGTGCCGGTGCTGGTGGACGGCGATGTCGTGGTGCCCGAGACCATCGCGATCATCGAGTACCTCAACGACAAGTATCCGGCCAAGGGCATCTGGCCGTCGAACCGGGTCGAGCGGGCACTGGCGCGGGCGGCGGCAGCCGAAATGCATGGCGGCTTCACGGCCCTGCGCAACGAGGCGCCGATGAACCTCAGGGCATCGCACCCCGGCAAGGTCGACCCCGACCTGGTGGCCGGCGACCTGAAGCGGATCGAGCGGCTGTGGGGGGACCTGATCTCGCGCTCCGGTGGCCCGTATCTGTTCGGCAGCTTCACCGCGGCCGACGCGATGTTTGCCCCCGTCGCGACCCGCATCCGCACCTACGACCTGGCGGTGACCGACCTCGCGATGGAGTATGTCGAGGCAATCTACGCCCTGCCGGCCTTCCAGGAATGGCTGGTGGAGGCGGTGAAGGAGCCGTGGACGGTGGAGCAGGACGAGATCGATGCGATCCTCGCCGCCCGAAAGCTGGCAAACAGCGAGGCGGCCGGCCGCGCATGATGCACATGATCAAGCTCTGCGTCGGCGTTTCGACGCTGGAGGAGCTCGAATCCTACCGGGAGGAGCGCGCCCATTGGTGGGGCGCGGACTACGGCGAGAACGTGCATGTCCATCGCACCCGCACGATGCCCAAGCGCAAGGACGAGATGGAGGGGCAGGGCTCGATCTACTGGGTCATCGCCGGCGTGGTGCGCTGCCGCCAGCCGATCCTGCGCCTCGCCGAAGCGACGGACGGGCAGGGGCTCAAGTGCTGCGACATCATCATGTCGCCCGACATGGTGCGGGTGGTGCCGCGACCGAAATCGCCGTTCCAGGGCTGGCGCTACCTCGATCCCAAGGACGTTCCACCGGACCTCGATGCTGGTGGCTTCGCCGAAGGGGGCTCGGCGGAGCTGGCGCTGGAGCTCTCGCGGCTGGGACTGATCTGATGCAGGTGGAGACAATCAAGGGCGTGCGGGTGGTGTTATATGACGGCCCGCCAATCGCCCGGGAACTGGACGCCAACGACATCATCGGTGCGACCTACGGGCTCGAAGTCGACCTGATCGCGGTGCCGGTCGAGAACCTCGTTGATGACTTCTTCTGGCTGAGCACGGGCCTCGCTGGCGCGGTGCTGCAGAAGATGCAGCAATATGGCTTCCGCGTCGCCGTGCTCGGCGACATCTCGCGCTTCACGGCCGAGAGCCTGTCGCTGCGCGATTTCGTCTACGAGAGCAACAAGCGCGGACAGACCATGTTTCTGCCCGACCGGGCAGCGCTCGAAGCGCGGCTTTGAGGGAAGTCCAGAGGCTAAGTCGCACAACGGTCACTGTGCCATGTTGAAACAGGTCTTGAGCGGGACTCGCGATCCCGGCATGCTTGAGCATCGGGCGCAGGTGATTTGCCGAATCCAGCCGGGGCGTCGGCGGCAGGTTCGGCCAGGGGAAGTTGTATGCCGCGTAGCGGGACTCACGTCATTGTCGTAGGCAATGAGAAGGGTGGCTCGGGTAAGTCGACCACGGCGTTCCACCTTGCCGTTTACCTGATGTACCAGGGCTTCCGCGTCGCTTCGATCGACGTCGACAGCCGACAGCAGACGCTGACGCAGTATGTGCGCAACCGCCGCAACTGGGCGCAGGCGCATGATCTCAAGCTGCCGCACGCGACGCATTACCACCTGCCGCTGTCGAAGTCGGATTCTATCAAGGAAAACCAGCGGCTCGAGTTCGACCTGTTCCGGCAGGCGATCATCGAGGTCGAGGGGGATGCGGACTTCCTGATCGTCGATACGCCTGGCTTCGATACGCACCTGACGCGGCTGGCGCATTCGCTGGCCGATACGCTGGTGACGCCGCTCAACGATTCGATCATCGACCTCGACGTGATGGCGCATGTCGATCCGGTGACCGGCGATCCGCGCGAGATGAGCCACTACGCCCGCCTGGTGCAGCGGGCGCGCACCGAGCGGCTGTCGATCGACGGGCGGACGGTGGACTGGGTGATCGTCCGCAACCGCATTTCCATGCTGCCGTCACGCTCTGCCAAGATCGTGCAGTCAGCGATCGAGAAGATCGCGGTGCGGCTGGGCTGCCGGGTCGCCGACGGCATTGCCGAACGGGTGATCTTCCGCTCGCTGTTTCCCACCGGGATGACCGTGTTCGATCCGCTCGACAAGGAGATGCTGGGCGGACTGCCGTCGATGTCGCATCTCAGCGCCCGGCAGGAATACCGGGCGCTCGTCGAGGCGCTGCGGCTGCCGGTGAGCGAGCGCGCCAAGGCCCGCATCGAGGCCAGCCGGGCGCTGGCGCAGACGGCGCAGGCACCGGTGCAGTTCGAGCACATGGCGCAGGGCGTGGCGGAGTAGGGGCAACCTGCGGTTGCGACCCCTCATCCGGCTGCCGCCACCTTCTCCCACAAGGGGAGAAGGCGATGTTCGGGCGGGGGTGCCCCCCTAGATCAACAGCGACTGGGCGCCGTCGATCCAGATCGGGGTGCCGCTGATGTGGCTGGAGCGGTCCGAGCCGAGGAAGACCACGAGGTCGGCGACCTGCTCGGAGGTTCCGGGCTTGCCGTGGGTCAGCGGGACCTTGCCGCGTGGGTAGATCGCGGGGATCAGCGCGCGCTCGTTGTTGCGCTGCGTGGTGTTGTCGCTGATTTCCGTCTTGATGGCGCCGGGGCAGATGATGTTCACGCGGATGCGGTACTGGGCCAGTTCGATGGCCAGCATCTGGCCGAAGGCGACCTGGCCTGCCTTGCTGGTCGAGTAGGCGCTGGCACCGGGCAAGGTGAAAGTCCGGGTGCCGTTGATCGACGAGGTGATGATGAACGAGCCGCCGTGCTGCTTCATCAGTGGCACGCTGAGATGCGCGGTGAGGAAGGTGCCGCCGAGGTTGATGCGCTGGGTGTCGTTCCACTCGTCGTAGGTGAGTTCCTCGATCGGGGCCCAGACGCCGTTGATGCCGGCATTGGCGAACACGATGTCGAGGCGGCCATGTTCCGAGCCGATGCGCTCGAACGCCGCCTGCATCTGCGCCTCGTCCGAAATGTCGGCCTTGAGCGTCAGTGCCTTGCCGCCAGCCGCGCGGATCGCGTCAGCGACCTCTTCCATCTGGGCGGTCGTCCGCCCGATGAGCACTACGTCGGCACCAGCGGCAGCCAAGGCTTTGGCCGCTGCTGCCCCGAGGCCCGAACCACCACCGGTGACGAGCGCGATCTTTCCGTCGAGTTCCAAAGTTCTGCCTCCGAAGAATCCCGGAGGCGAACGTGGTCCGGGACGGTGGGTTCCGTCAAACGCTCCGTTGCGGCAGCCTGACGCGCACGGCTCTGCCGCCGTTCGGGCTGAACACGTCGAGCTCGATTTCCACCGCAGGCATGAGCATGCGACGGGTGCGGGCCGACAGGGTCATCACCGCGCCGAGCAGTTCGGTGACACTGCGGCGCTTGAGACCGGGATTGAATGCCGCGACCATGGCGTTGACCGCCTGGGCACGGATTTCACCGTCTTCTGATGCCAGGCGCGACTGGCCGACAAAGCGGGCCAGCTCGCTCAGGCTGGATAGTTCGCTCATTGGGGCTACTCCAAACACAGGCCACAATTCGCTTCCCTGGGGGCGGCTGCCCCTTTCCGTGCGGTCCGGTCAGGACTGCATGGCGAGGCAGCTCATCTTTGCTTTCTTCAGTTCACTGCACATGCTGGCGGCCTGCTCACGGGCCGCAAAGCCGCCGAAGCGTGCCCGGAAGAACACTTGCCCGTTCTTCTCGAAACGTTCGACGTAGGACCGGAAGCTCGCCAGCGTATCGATCCGGCCGGAAGCATCGGTGATCAGCTGGTTGGCGCCACCTTCCGTGGGGGCAGCGCCGATCTGCACGATCCAGCCGCCGGTGAGCGTCTGAGCCGTGGTTTCCTCGACGGCGGCGACCATGATCGGCGCCGGCTCGGGCTGGTTGGCGACCGGGGCCGGCGACGCATCGCCGACGGCACCTGAGGTCATGAGGTCGAGCGGCTCACCTTCTTCGCCAATGCCGACAGGCGGCAGCAGCGGGGCCGAGGGGGCGGTAGAGCCAAGCGGTGCGGGCGCAGCGCCGAGTTCGAAGGTGTCGCTGATCCATGCACCGATCACGTCGAGCGGACGGTCGCCGACGGGGGCCGCGAGGGTGTTGACCGCCTGAACCGCCTGCAGGTCTTCCGGACGCGCGGCCGGCAGCGGCGCACCGGTGCCGATGGAGGCGACGGTGATATCGTCAGGCTGCTGGGCAGCATCGACGGGCTGCAGCCTGGCAGTGACGGCACCATTGAGCCGGAATTTCGGATAGGGCATCGGGATGACGGGCTGATCGGACGCGGCGGCAACCATCACGGTCGCGCCCTTGCGACCAGGCTGCGGGATGACGGCCGCCGACTGGTAGGACCCCGAGCGTCCCTTGGGCAGGTAAGTCTTGACCAGCTCTCGCACCTTCGCGTCGCGGCTGCCACCGCTGTCGAAGCCGAAGCCCACGACCACGATGTGGCGGCCGTTGGAGCGCGCGGCGGTCAGAAGGTTAAAGCCCGAAGCATTGGTGTAGCCGGTCTTGATGCCATCGACGCCGTTGGACCCAAGCAACCGGTTGTGGTTGCCGTAGGTGCGCTTGCCGTACGAGAAGCTCTTGGTCTGGAAATACTCGTAGTATTCGGGGAAGTGCTGGTAGACGGCCATGCCGAGGATGGCCTGGTCGCGGACCGTGGTGACCTGGCCGCTGTCGGGCAGGCCCGATGCATTGCGATAGGTGGTGCTGGACATGCCCAGCGCCTTGGCGGTCGCCGTCATGCGCTTGGCGAAAGCGCTTTCGGAACCGGAGATATTCTCGGCGATGACGCGGGCCATGTCGTTGGCCGACAGCGTGACGATCGACTTGATGGCGTTCTCGACGGTGATGGTGGACCCCGACCGCAGACCCAGCTTGGTGGGCACGGCGGAGGCGGCGTGCTTGGAGACCTTGAACTTGGTTTTCAGGGTGACGTTGCCCGCCTTCAGTTCCTGAAACAGGACGTAGAGGGTCATCACCTTGGTGACGGAGGCCGGATAGCGGGCCGCGTCGGCCGAGCTCTCGTAGAGAGTCTTGCCTGTCTTGGCATCGACCACGATGCCGGCAAACTTGCGGGGGACCGATGCCGCCTCGGAGGGCGCCACCGTTGCAGCGAGCAACGGCACGATCATCACGAGCGTGAGGATCAGGCGAGAAAATAGCCCGCGCGCTTGGGAAAATGCCTTGTGGGAAGCCACCCGGAACTCCAGATTCTATCGAGGCATACTCGCCTCGTACTCAGAACACTTGCACTGGAACCGGCCTCTGCCCCCAAGCGAGCGGCCAGCTTCCATCGCAATGCCGACATTAGGCAGGCCGCCTTACCATTCCGTAAAATGCGATGGTTCTGAGGAGGCACGGTGAACGAATTGTGCCGCGCTCCACCTGCTCCTAAGTTTAGGTTCCCAGGCACTTAACACCGGGCCGGTTTTGCCTACATACTGCCGGTCACCATGCTGCTTCGAACTGACCCTACCGAGACCCGAGCCATGCGTGCTGCCTTTCCGTTTGCCCAGCCCGACAGCAGGCTGCGTCTTGCCAAGGAAGACGGCGGCGACAAGGACGGTTCGGGTGCAGGGCGGTCCGACACGGCCACCATCACCAAGCCAAAGACCAAGAGCAAACGGCCCAGCCTCTACCGGGTGCTCATCCTCAACGACGACTACACGCCGATGGAGTTCGTGGTGCTGGTGCTTCAAGACGTCTTCAACAAATCGCGTGAAGACGCCATGCGCATCATGCTGCACGTTCATAACCACGGCGTCGGGGAATGCGGCGTCTATCCATTCGAGGTGGCCGAAACCAAGGTCACCCGCGTCATGGATGCCGCCCGCAAGAACCAGCATCCGCTGCAATGCGTGATGGAAAAGCAATAGGAACCAGTCATATGCCATCTTTTTCGCGCGGACTTGAGAAGGCCCTGCATCAGGCAATGAACCTGGCCCGCGAGCGGGCCCACGAGTTCGCGACGCTCGAGCACCTGTTGCTGGCGCTGACCGACGACCGCGACACCATCGCGGTTCTCACCGGCTGCGACGTCGAGATCGAAGCGCTCAAGAGCGACCTCGAGGATTTCATCAACGAGGAGCTCGACAGCCTCGTGGTGCCGAACGGCCAGGATGCGCGGCCGACCGCCGCCTTCCAGCGCGTGATCCAGCGCGCGGTGATCCACGTGCAGTCGTCCGGTAAGGAAGAAGTGACCGGTGCCAATGTGCTCGTCGCCATCTTCGCGGAGCGCGAGAGCCACGCGGCGTATTTCCTCGAGCAGCAGGACATGACGCGGCTCGACGCCGTCAACTTCATCTCGCATGGCATCACCAAGTCCGGGCAGGGGGAAGAGCGTCGCGTCCGCGGCGCGGACCAGCCGAACGGCAACGGCCCGAACGAGGAGGGCGAGCGCGCCGGCAGCGGCAGCGGCCAGAGTTCGGCGCTCGCCGATTTCTGCGTCAACCTCAACGAGAAGGCCAAGGCCGGCAAGATCGATCCGCTGATCGGGCGCGACAGCGAACTGCGCCGGACCATCCAGATTCTCTGCCGGCGCTCGAAGAACAATCCGCTCTATGTCGGTGACGCCGGTGTTGGCAAGACCGCCATCGCCGAGGGCCTGGCGCGCAAGATCGTCGAGGGCGAGGTGCCCGAGGTGCTGCGCGAGTCGATCATCTACTCGCTCGACATGGGCTCGCTGCTGGCCGGCAGCCGCGATCGCGGCGACTTCGAGGAGCGGCTCAAGGCCGTGATGAAGGAGCTCGAAAAGCACCCCGACGCCATCCTGTTCATCGACGAGATCCACACCGTGATCGGCGCTGGCGCCACCTCGGGCGGCGCGCTCGACGCATCGAACCTGCTGAAGCCGGCGCTCGCTTCGGGCGCCATCCGCTGCATCGGTTCGACGACGTTCAAGGAGTACCGCCAGTTCTTCGAGAAGGACCGGGCGCTGGTCCGTCGCTTCCAGAAGATCGACGTCAACGAGCCCTCGATCCCCGACGCGATCGAGATCGTGAAGGGGCTTCGGCCGTATTACGAGGACTACCACAAGCTCAAGTACACCGATGAGGCGCTGAAGGCCGCGGTGGAGCTGAGCGCGCGCTACATCAACGACCGCAAGTTGCCCGACAAGGCGATCGACGTGATCGACGAGACCGGCGCCAGCCAGATGCTGCTGACGCCGGACAAGCGGAAGGCCATCATCGACGTCGAGGACATCGAGCAGACCGTCGCGACGATGGCCCGCATCCCGCCCAAGTCGGTGTCGAAGTCGGACTCCGAGCTGTTGTTGAACCTCGAGAGCAATCTCAAGACGGTGGTGTTCGGCCAGGATGCGGCGATCACGGCGCTTTCCTCGGCGATCAAGCTGGCGCGGGCCGGCCTGCGCGAACCGGAAAAGCCGATCGGCTCGTACCTGTTCACTGGCCCTACCGGTGTCGGCAAGACTGAAGTGGCAAAGCAGCTGGCGGATACGCTGGGCGTGGAACTGCTGCGCTTCGACATGTCCGAATACATGGAGCGGCACACCATTTCGCGGCTGATCGGCGCCCCTCCGGGCTATGTCGGCTTCGACCAGGGCGGCCTCTTGACCGATGGCGTGGACCAGCATCCGCACTGCGTTGTGCTGCTCGACGAGATCGAGAAGGCGCACCCGGACCTGTTCAACATCCTGCTGCAGGTGATGGATCACGGCAAGCTGACCGACCACAACGGCAAGGCGGTCGACTTCCGCAACGTCATCCTGATCATGACGTCGAACGTGGGCGCCATGGAACTGCAGAAGTCGCCGATCGGCTTCGGCCGCAAGCGCGAGCAGGGGGACGACGAGGAAGCGATCAACCGGATGTTCACGCCGGAATTCCGCAACCGCCTCGACGCCATCATCTCGTTCGGCCCGCTGCCGCCGATCGTGGTGCGTCGCGTGGTCGAGAAGTTCGTGCTGCAGCTCGAAGGCCAGCTGGCCGAGCGTGGCGTGACCATCGAGCTGACCCCGGAAGCCGCCGAGTGGCTTGCCATCCGTGGCTATGACGAGCGCATGGGTGCCCGGCCGCTGGGCCGGGTCATCCAGGAGCACGTCAAGAAGCCGCTGGCCGACCAGGTGCTGTTCGGCGAGCTGGTGAACGGTGGCTCGGTGACCGTCGCGGTCGTCGGCGTCGGCCCGGATGCCAAGCTCGAGCTGATCGCCATCCCGCCGCGTCCGGCACGCCCCAAGGCCATACCCGGCCCCAAGGCGACCAAGAAGAAGGCGGCGGCCGACAAGGCCGAGGACAAGCCGGCCGAAGAGAACAGCTGAGGCTGGATGCATTTCATGATGAAGGCCGGGAGCGATCCCGGCCTTTTCTATTCGATGCGCCGTAGCAGGAAACCCGTCAGCGTGGCGAGGTAGACGGCACCGGGCAGCAGCAGGGCCCAGAGGTTCCACGGGGCGTAGGCCGTGGCGCCGACCAGGGCACCGAGCAGCAGCGCCAGCCAGACCATCAGGTGCTGCATCCAGCGCAGGGGTGGCGCCTGGCCGCGAACGGCCCGCGCCAGATCCTGCCCGGCTGCGAACAGCGTGCCGGTAATGAAGGTGGCGCCGAGCCGCGCCGCACCTTTCTGCGTCAGGATGGCGTTCTGGGCCCCGGCCGAGGCGGCCAGCACCAGCATCGACTGGGTCGAGGGCACGCCAAGCAGGTGAAGGGCGAGGGTGACGGTCAGCCCCGCCAGCACCAGCGCCGTTGCCGCCCGCCCGCCGCCCCACGAGAAGCCAGCCAGCAGGGCGCCGAGGAAGCTGCCGAGGAAGAACATGATCAACAGGCCCAACGGCAGGGCGAGCAGCATGCCTTCCATGCCGGTGAAGGCGGCGCCCAGTTGCGTGGTGTTGCCGCTCATGAACGAGGTGTAGAAACCACCCAGCTCGATGAAGCCGACGACGTCGATCATCCCGGCGGCAGCGGTCAGTGCGAGGCCGAGGCCGAGGTGCGGGGCAGGAGTCACTCTCTACCCCTCCGGTTCATTCGAGGGCGGCGGCGATCGATTTCGCCTGCGCGGCGAGCTCGGCATCGTCGGCCTTGCCTTCGGCATGGCGGCCAAGCTCGTGACCATCATAGGCCGGGATGACGTGGAAGTGGAGGTGGAACACCGACTGGCCGGCCGGCGCTTCGTTGAACTGTGCGATGCGGATGCCGTCGGCGTCCATGGCCTTGTGCACGGCGTTGGCGACGCGCTGCACCTGGACAATCACCCGCGCGAGGACGGCCGGATCGGCATCGAAAAGGTTGCGCGATGCGGCCTTCGGGATGACCAGCGTGTGGCCCTTCGACTGCGGGAAGATATCCATCATGACGAAGACATCGGCGTCCTCGTAGACCTTGTGGGCGGGAATCTCGCCGCGGATGATCTTGCCGAAGATATTGGCGGGGTCGTAGGCGGTCACGAGGCGGCTCCCAGCAGTTGATCGGATTCGTCGAAATTGCCGGGATAGCCCTCGATCGTCTCCTCGACGATGTCGGCCGCAAGGTTCGTCCCGTCCTCGTGGTGCAGGCGGTCGCTGAGTTCGGCAGCCGCCAGTTCGTAGGATGTGTCGGTCGAGAGTTCGTCGAGCGCCGCTGCGAGGATGGTCGGCGTGAGCTTCCTGAGGCGCACCGGCTGCGGCCCGCAGCCGAGTTCATAGACGCGGCGGCCCCAGTAGGGCTGGTCGAAGAAGTGCGGGACGACAAAGGTCGGCTTGCCGGCGTAGAGGCCGGCATAAGTGGTGCCGGCGCCGCCATGATGCACCAGTGCCTTCATCAGCGGGAACAACCGCGTGTGGGGCGCCTTCTCGATCGAATAGACCGTGTCAGGCAGGTCCTCGGAGCGGATGCCGCCCCAGCCCTTGCCGACGACGGCACGACCGCCCCAGGCCTTCAGCGCCCTGGTGACGATCTCGGTGTTGCGCTGGGCGCCCCAGGGCATCGAACCGAAGCCCAGGTAGATCGGCGCGTCGCCGGCATCGAGGAACTTGCGGAACGCGGCATCCGGCTCCCAGCCGGTATCGTCGTCGAGGCGCCAGAAACCGGTGACGATGGTCGAATCGGGCCAGTCGCCGGGGCGCGGCGAGATGATGGGCGAATAGGCGTGCAGCGCCGGGATCGGCTCGCCGCGGGCGTTCTTCGAAAAGCCCGAGCGCTTGCGGGAGCGTAGTCCGAGCAGCTTGGCGCGCATCCGGTCGCGCGGAAAATCGTAGTAGGTCTGGTAGGCCGCCTGGATGACGTAGCTCAGCCGGTTGAACAGCGGATCGAGGCTGATGCGGTTGAACAGCGGCTCAGGCGTGGTGCCCTCGTAGGCGAAATAGGGGAACTCGCCGGTGGGATTGAGCGGCTGAAACGCCGTCATGATCGACGGGATGTCGAGCGCCTCGGCGATATCGACGGCGAAGTTGGTGGTCTGGTGGAAGACGATGGCGTCGCAGTCCTGCGCGACGGCCCAGAGGTGGCGGGTGGCGACCTTGAGGATCTTCTGCCCGTCGCGCAGCAGCTTCGGCGCGTAGAGCAGGGAGTTCTTCTGCATCACGGTGTCGAACTGGCTCTGGCGGAGGAACGCCTGGATGTCGGTCCCGAGCGTCTGGTACTCGAGCCCGTGCGACTTGACGAACTCTTCGAAGTCCAGGGTTGTCGCGATGACGACGGAATGGCCGCGCTTGGTCAGGGCACGTCCCAGCGCCACGAAAGGCTGGACGTCACCCATCGTACCGATCGCCGCGATCGCGATGCGCTTGCTCATTCCGTCTCCCTGAACTCTGGTGGCTTTGCCATCCACTCAGAGTGTGGCCCCCGTTTGGCCGAAGCCTTGGGGCCGGAAAATACCGCGTGGAGCCTGCTGGCGTCCAGTCGGCTTGCTTGCATCATAGCTGTCGATGGTTCGCAACCTTTCAACGCTGCGGCGGGTCGCCATGCCGAAAGGGTGTGTACTGGTCGAGAACTTCCTGATCGCGCGCTACCGCTGCACGCTCCTGCGCCACGAAGCGTGCGACAGCGTCGCGGAGGCCCGGGTGGCCGATCCAGTGGGCAGAGCGGGTAATGGTGGGCTCGTAGCCGCGAGCCAACTTGTGTTCGCCCTGCGCGCCGGCTTCGACGACGCTGAGCTTGTGAGCGATGGCGAAGTCGATGGCCTGGTAATAGCAGAGCTCGAAATGGAGGAACGGCACGTTGCGCGTGGCGCCCCAGTAGCGGCCATAGAGCCGGTCGTGGCCGATGAGGCTGAACGTGCCTGCGATCGGTTCGTCGCCGTCATAGGCGAACATCAGCAGCACCCGGTCGCCCATCGCCTCGCCGAGCAGCGAAAAAAAGCTGCGGGTCAGGTAGGGGCGCCCCCATTTGCGACTGCCGGTATCCTGGTAGAATTCGAAGAACTGGTCCCAGACGGCTTCGGTCAGGTCCTTGCCGGTAAGCCATTTGACCGTCAGTCCGTCGGCCCCAAGGGCATCGCGGCGCTCGCGTCGGGTAACCTTGCGGTGACGTGACGACAGGGTTTCGAGGAAGTCGTCGAAACCCGAAAAGCCATGGTTGCGCCAGTGATACTGGGTGTCGTGACGGATCAGCCAGCCATTGACGCGAGCGAGTTCGGCTTCCTCCTCGGTGAGGAAGGTCATGTGGACCGAAGAGATGTTGTTTTGCGTGGCAAGCTGCTCTGCGGCACTGAGCAGCGCCGTCTGATGCGCCGGAGTGCTGGCGAGGGCGCGCGGTCCGGTGACCGGGGTGAACGGCACGGCGCATTGCAGCTTTGGGTAGTAGTCGCCGCCGGCGCGCTGGAAGGCATCGGCCCAGCCGTGATCGAAGACGTATTCGCCCTGCGAGTGCGACTTGAGAAAGAGCGGCAGCACACCGACGGGTTCGCCCGACGGGTCGGAGAGCAGCAGGTGCTGCGGCTGCCAGCCGGTGCGAGCACTGGAGGAGCCGGATCGCTCGGCGGCGAGAAAGAAGGCGTGATCGACGAAGGGATTGTCGACGACGCCATCGTGGTTGGGGGCAAGTCGATTCCACACGTCGGCGGGAATTTCCGCCGCCGAACTGACGACACTGGCGATCAGGGCGGCCTCAGGCACTTTGCACCATGTCACGCACTTGGCGGAATGAACCCTTCGAACACGATCTGGTCGGCCTTGCCCATGACCGCGAGCGCCGCCGCCGAGGACTTGATGGTCCAGGTGGTGACAGGTACGCCAAGGGAGCGGAACAGTTTCACTGCCGGCAGGTCGAGCGCGTTGTCGCGGCAGGAGATGAAGTCGAAGCGCGTCGACGGCCAGTGCAGCAGGTGACGCAGCATGAATTTGGTGCCGGCGGACATGCCGGCTTCCCATTCGGGCTCGTCGTAGCCGTAGGTGACGATACCAAGCGGGTAGGCCGCGCCGCGCTTGCGCAGGGCGACCAGCAGCCTCGGATCGAACGACTCGATCGTTACCGGGCCGCGATAGGCGGAAAGCGCATCAAGCGCGGTCTGTGCCAGGACGTCCGTGGTCGCCTGATCCGGCTGCTGCTTCAGCTCCACCTGCAGCAGCACCCGCCCATCGACCTGGGCGAGAAACTCGGAGAAGCGCTGCGGCGTGTCGCCGGCGGCGCTGCCGAGCAGCTTGTAGCTCGACAGTTCGGCCATCGTCTTCGCGCTGACCGGACCATGGACGCCGGTCAGGCGATCGAGATCGTCGTCGTGGAAGATCATCGGAATGCCGTCGCGGCTGAGCTGCACATCGCACTCGATGGTGAAGCCGTGCCGGCACGCCGCCTCGAAGGCCGAGGCGGTGTTCTCGATGATCCCCTTGGCGCGGTCATGCAGGCCGCGGTGGGCGATCGGACGGTCGAAATGTGGCTTTGCGCTCATGGGATCCGGCTTGTCATGTAGGGAGGGCAGGGCGCCGCCGCTAGCACTCCCAGATGACAGGGCGCGTCAGCCTTCGACTTCGACGATGCCCTCGACCTCGACCGCAGCACCGAGCGGCAGCGCCGCCATGCCGATGGCCGAGCGGGCATGCCTGCCCTTTTCACCCAGGACCCCGACGATGAGGTTGGAGCAGCCGTTGGCGACGAGGTGATGCTCGGCGAAATCGGGCGTGGAGGCGACGAAGACAGTGAGCTTCAGCACCCGGACCTTGGCAAGGTCGAGGCCGGCGCTGTGCACCAGCTGGCTGAGGAAGTTCACCGCAGCCAGTTCGGCAGCGTTGCCGCCCTGCACGACATTCATCGTGTCGCCGAGCAGGCCGGTCATCACGCCGCCCTCTCCCGAGGAGATCTGGCCGGAAACGTACACGATGTTGCCGGTGCGCGTGATCGGGACATAAGTGGCCACTGGCGCCTTGGGCATCGGCAGCTCGTAGCCATATTCTCGCAGCTTATCGATGGGGCTGGTCATCATCAGTCTCTTGGTCTCGTTTTTCCTGTTCGCGGGCGGCGCGTGCCTTCACCCGCTCGTAAAGCTTGCCGCGGATCACCGCGTCGTTGCCGAACTTCCCACGTACCACATCCATCGCCCGTTCGGCGGCGTTGCGACGCGCAATTCCCGGTTCGATCAGATCGACCGGATCGTTTCCATCCGCCGCGGAAAGGCCGGATACCCCGATGCCGATGAGCCGGAATGCCGTTCCATCGAGTTCGCGGGCGAGCAGCTGCTGGCCGGATTCGTAAAGCACGTTGGCAAGTTGTGTCGGGATCATCAGGTGCCGGGCGCGGGTTCGCAAGCGAAATCCGGCAGATTTGAGCTTGAGTGTCACCGTGTCGCCGACAACTTCCTTGGCCTTGAGCCGCTCCGAAAGCCGTTCGCAGAGGGCGAGCAACTCGGTGGAAAGCTCCTCGAACGTCCGCAGGTCGGTGTTGAAGGTATTCTCGGCCGAAATGGTCTTCATCTCGGCGTCGACCGCGACGGTGCGCGAGTCTTCCCCGCGCGCCAGGCGGGCGAGGCGTGCACCGGAATCGCCGTAGCGGCGCATGAGGTCGGTGGGGTCGGCCTGCTGCAGCTGCGCGATGGTCTGGTAGCCGTCCTTGCGCAGCGTCTCGGTGAACACCTTGCCGACGCCGTAGATCAGGCTCACCGGGTGGCGGGCCAGAAATTCCACCGTCTCCGCTTTGCCGATCACCGCGAAGCCACGCGGCTTGTCGAGGTCGGAAGCGATCTTGGCGAGGAACTTGTTGTGGCTGAGCCCAACCGAGATGGTGACGCCGATTTCGGTTTCGACCCGCCTTGCGAACCGCGCCAGCGTGACGGCGGGCAGGGCGCGGTGCAGGGTTTCGGTGCCCGACAGGTCCATGAACGCTTCGTCGATCGACAGCGGCTCGACGAGCGGAGTCAGCTCGTCCATGAGGGTGCGGATCTGGCGGCTGACGGCGACATACTTCGCCATATCAGGGGGGATGATCACGGCGTTGGGGCAGAGTTCGCGCGCCTTGAACATCGGCATGGCCGACCGCACGCCATATTGCCGGGCGATGTAGCAGCAGGTGGAGACGACCCCGCGGGTGCCGCCGCCGATGATCAGCGGCTTGTCGACGAGGCTCGGATCGTCACGCTTTTCGACCGAGGCGTAGAAGGCGTCGCAATCGACATGGGCGATCGACAGGGCGCCGAGTTCGTCATGCGCGATCAGCCGGGGCGAGCCGCAGTGCCGGCAGCGCTGCGGGCGCTCCGGGCTGCGCGTCGTTTTCAGGCAATCGCGGCAGAGGCTCAGCATGTCAGTCGGACGGGTTCAGCTTCGCCCAGACGCGCATGAAATCGTCGGGGCGGAAAGTGTTGTTGGCGCACAGCGCGAGCAGCAGGGCTTCGTTCTGCGCGAAATAGTCGATGAGCCCGCCGTCGAGTTCCCGCGTTCCGGCAACCTGGCGCAGCGCGGCGGGAGAGTAGCCGGTGAGACCCATGAATTCGGCGAGTTGTGCGGGATGCTCGGCAAGATAGCCGAGACACATTTCGCCCAGCGTCTGGGCGTTCAGTTCAATGGATCGGGGCAATGGCTTCGCGCTTTCGTAACGACATTGATGTTAGCCTGGAATTCAGGCACTAGACGAGTGCCTCCAGACCCGTTTCCGGGCAAGAGCCGAGTCCTTATGCCCAAGACCGTGATGATCGTCGAAGACAACGAGCTCAACATGAAGCTCTTCAACGATCTGCTCGAATCGCGTGGCTATTCCGTCATCCAGACCCGCAACGGCCTTGAAGCACTTGATTTGGCGCGGGCGCACCGGCCCGACCTGATCCTGATGGACATCCAGCTGCCGGAAGTTTCCGGCCTGGTGGTGACCAAGTGGCTCAAGGAAGACGACGAGCTGCAGGTGATTCCGGTCATCGCCGTCACGGCCTTCGCCATGAAGGGTGACGAGGAGCGCATCCTGCAGGGCGGTTGCGAGGGCTACATCAGCAAACCGATCTCGGTGCCTCACTTTTTGGAAACCATTGCCCGCTACATTGGGCCTGCCAACTAGCTGGCAGCCGGGCGTATTTCCCGAAATCGTGGGGTTGAAGGTCTTTGACGGCGCGCGTGCTGATCGTCGACGATATTCCGACGAATGTGCGTCTGCTCGAGGCGCGCCTTTCGGCCGAATATTATGATGTCGTGACGGCCTCGTCGGGGCCCGAAGCGTTGGACATCTGCGCGCAGGGCGACATCGACATCATCCTGCTCGACGTGATGATGCCCGGCATGGACGGCTTCGAGGTTTGCAGCCGACTGAAGGCCAACCGCAAGACCAGCCATATCCCCGTGCTGATGGTGACCGCCCTCGACCAGCCCTCCGACCGGGTGCACGGCCTCGATGTCGGCGCCGACGATTTCCTCACCAAGCCGGTGGACGACGTGCAGCTGATGGCGCGCGTCAAGAGCCTGGTGCGTCTCAAGGCCCTGACCGACGAACTGCGCGCCCGCGCCCTGACCGGCCAGGAAATCGCCATTGAGGACGCGATGCGGGCGATGGATGCCGTAAGCTCCGAGGATGGCTCGATCCTCGTGGTGGATATCGATCCGCGGCAGGCCGAGCGTATTCGCGGCTACCTCGCCGGCGGGCACCGGATCGACGTGCTTTCGAACCCTGCTGACGCCGCCATGGCGGTGTCGGGTGGCGACTATGAGCTGGTGATCGTCTCGATGGCGCTGGGCGACTTCGATCCGCTGCGCGTCTGCTCGCAGATGCGGACGGCGGAACTAACCCGCACGCTGCCGATCATCCTGATCGCCGAGGACGACGACAAGCCGCGCGTCGTCCGCGGACTGGACCTCGGCGTCAACGACTTCATCATGCGACCGGTCGAGCGCAACGAGCTGCTGGCGCGCGTCCGTACCCAGATCAAGCGGCAGCGCTACGCCGCCGAGCTGCGCCAGAGCGTCACCAATACGCTGGCGCTGGCGGTGACCGACGAACTGACCGGGCTCTACAACCGCCGCTACTTCGACCGGCACCTGTCGCTGATGCTCGAGAAGGCGCAGGAGCAGGCCCGCGACATGGCGGTGATGCTGATCGACATGGATTTCTTCAAGTCGGTCAACGACACGCATGGCCACGACATCGGCGACTCGGTGCTGCGGGAGTTTTCGGACCGGCTGCGCCGCAACATTCGCGGGGTCGACCTCGCCTGCCGTTTTGGCGGCGAGGAGTTCGTGGTGCTGATGCCCGATACGGACTGGCGGCAGGCCCAGGGCGTCGCCGAGCGGGTTCGACAGGCCGTGGCAGAGCGTGGCTTCGGCACGAACGCCTCGCGGCCGCTGGCGATAACCGTATCGGTCGGCCTGGCGCTGAACGATAGCGACACCGATACGCCCGAGGTCATGCTGAAGCGTGCCGATGTGGCGCTGTATCGCGCCAAGCGCGAGGGCCGCAACCGGGTCGTCTTCGACGCCGCGTGATGTGATTTCTCCCGAAGCGCCGGGAGGATTAAGGTTACCGATTAGTTACGTTACGGCCTTGGACTTCCAAGCCACGCCAGGACTTGTATAGGTTGCGCCTATCGAACTGGTGCCCGGAATTGAGCAGCAGTTCACAGCAAATCCCTACGGTTCTCCTCAGGTCCGCCGCAACTCCTGGGTCCGTAGGGAGGCTGGTCCGCAGTGGTCAAGAGTGGCCTCTTCGACATACCGCTGCGGACCGGCCACCTTTCAGAACGCCCGCTCCTATTACAGGGGCGGGCGTTCTGCGTTCGTTATGTGCAAACGCCGCCTGTGGATAACCCCACGCAAACAAAAAGCCCGCGCACACGGCGCGGGCCTTTTCTGAACCAGCGTTGCCGCCAGCTTATTTGATCTTGGCTTCCTTGAACTCGACGTGCTTGCGCACGACGGGGTCGTACTTCTTGAACGAGAGCTTCTCGGTCTGGGTACGCGAGTTCTTCTTGGTCACATAGTAGAAACCGGTGTCGGCAGTCGAAACCAGCTTGATCTTGAGCGATACGGCTTTGGCCATGGTCGTGTCCCTTGAAACGGCTTGCCGCGCGGTGCATTTCGCGCGGCATTGAATTGGTCGGCCGATCGGCCCTTCGAATTTGCGCGCAACCTACGGATTTGCCGCCGATTGTCAAGGCACTGTCACGTGCCGGGCAGCCTCAGACGTCGGACCTGGAGGTGTCGGCGCGATCGGGGTCGAAGCCGTACATGAAGTTGGCCCACTGCAGGCCGATCACGCCGCCTTTGATCGAGGGCAGCATGGCGAGCGGCAGCACGATGGCTAGTGGAATCATCGTCCACACGTAGAACATCGGATCCACCGGACCACTCATTTCGGCATGCAGCATCCAGCCGACCAGCGCGTGGCCGACGATGAAGATGGCGATGTAGGGCGGGAAGTCGTCGGCGCGGGCGCTCGACAGCTTCGTGCCGCAGTTGGAGCAGCTGTCGGCGACCTTCAGGTAGCCGGAGAACACCTTGCCCTTGCCGCAGTTGGGGCAACGGCACAGCAGGCCGTTGAGGATTGCCTTCCCCAACGAGCGTTGCTCACGGATAGTCTGGATTTCGACCGCCATCGTCATCTCGTCTTTCTGGCGAACTTGCGATAGGCGCCCGCTTTGCCCTTACCGGTAGATGGGCCCTTGCGACCCCGTCCACCAGATGACGGAACGCCGCGGCTTCCGTCGCTGACCAGTTCGAACCGCAAGGCGCCTGCGATCGGAGCCGCTTCCACCAGCTTGACCCGCACGTCATCACCGATGCGGAAGGTCTCGCCGGTGTTGTCGCCCACCATGGCCTGCATTTCCTCGACGAAGCGATAGTAGTCCTGGCCGATGGTGGAGGCTGGGATGAAGCCATCGGCGCCCGAATCCCGCAGCTTCACGAACAGGCCGGAACGGGTGACGCCACCGATTCTCGCGTCGAACTCGGCACCGACCTTGTCGGCGAGGAAATGGGCGAGCAGGCGGTCGACCGTCTCGCGCTCCGCCAGCATGGCCCGCCGCTCGGTCTGCGAGATATGCTCGGCGATGCCGGGAAGCTTGGACTCCTCGGCTTCGGTCAGGCCATCGGAGCCGAACCCCAGCGCCTTGATGAGTGCGCGATGCACGATCAGGTCGGCGTAGCGGCGGATGGGCGAGGTGAAGTGGGCGTACCGGTCGAGGTTGAGGCCGAAGTGCCCGTAGTTCTCGGACGCGTACTCGGCCTGCGCCTGGGTCCGGAGGACGATTTCGGAGACCTGCTGGATCTTCCCGTCCGTCCGCGCCTTGGCGAGGATCCGGTTAAAGTCGACCGGCCGCACGCCCTGGCCCTTGGGGGCGGGGAGCGACAGCGAGGCGAGGAAATCGCGGAGTGCCGTGAGCTTTTCGTCGCTCGGCTCGTCATGGACGCGGTAGATCAGCGCCTGGCGGTGCTTCTCCAGCGTTTCGGCCGCGGCGACGTTGGCGCCGATCATCATCTCCTCGATGAGGCGATGCGCATCAAGCCGCTCGGGTACGCGGACGTCGGCGACCATGCCGTTGCCGTCGAGGATGATCTTGCGTTCGGGCAGATCGAGGTCGAGCGGGCCGCGCTTGTCGCGCGCCTGTGCCATCACGCCATAGGCGGCCCAGAGCGGCTTGAGGATCGTCTCGAGGATCGGCCCGGTCTTGTCGTCGGGGCGGCCGTCGATGGCGGCCTGAGCCTGCTGGTAGCTCAGCTTGGCGGCGGAGCGGAACAGCACGCGGTGGAAGCTGTGAGAACGCTTGCGACCATCGGCGCCGATCACCAAGCGGACGGCGAGGGATGGACGGTTCTCGCCTTCCTTCAGCGAGCAGAGGTCGTTCGAGATGCGCTCGGGCAGCATCGGCACGACGCGGTCGGGGAAGTAGACCGAGTTGCCGCGGATATAGGCCTCGCGGTCGAGCGCGGTGCCCGCCCGGACGTAGGCGGCGACGTCGGCGATGGCGACATAGACGATATGGCCGCCCACGTTCTTCTCGTCGGTGTCGGGCTCGGCATAGACCGCGTCGTCATGGTCCTTGGCGTCGTGCGGGTCGATGGTGAGGAGCGGAATGTGCCGCCAGTCTTCTCGACCCTTGAGGGTGGCTTCCTTCGCAGCCTCGGCTTCCTTGGTCACGGCGGACGGGAAACGGTAGGGGATTTCGAGGTTGTGGATGGCGATCATCGAGACCGCGCCCTCGGTCTTGGGATTGCCGATGACGTTGGTGATCCGCGCCTTCGGGATCATCAGCCGACCGGTGAACTTCACCTCGACTTCCACGAGGTCGCCGTCGCGGGCGTCCTTGAGGTCGCCGATGTCGATCCGCATTTCCTTTGACTTGCGGTCGATGGGCATGAGGCGCGCGCCGTCCTCGTCCATGCGGACGATGCCGATCTGGCCGCGGCGTGGCTTTTCCAGCACCTTCATCGGCCGGGCGACGTAGTGCGGAACTTCATCCTCACCGGCATCGATGCGGGCCAGGATGCGGTCGCCCGGGGCCGGTGCGACGCGCGAGCTCGGTTTTACGAAAACGCGCGGCGGCGGGCCCTCGGCATCGTTCCACTGTGCCGGGAAGGCGTGCAGGTCGTCGGGGTCGGCGTCGGCAGGGATATCGAGGACGGTGACGGCAGGCAACGCGGCGGTGCGCCGGATCTGCTTGCGGCTGCGGGCCAGGTGGCCGTCGCCTTCCATTTCCTTGAGCAGCACCTTGAATGGGGTGCGCATGTCGCCCTTGATGCCGAAGTGCCGCGCGAGCTCGCGCTTGCCATCGAGATCGGGGAACAGCGCCATCGCTTCGAGGATGGCTTCCCGCGAGGGCAGGGTGCCCACTTCGAACTGCCGGGCAGCCTTGGGTGGGACTTTCTTTGTTGTGGTACGTGGCGCTCTGGCCATTGGTTCTTTCTTTTAGGCGGGGGTCTCCGCCTTGGTCTTCTTGCTGGCGGCCTTTGGCTTCGCCGCGGTGGCTTTAGCCGTCGCGGCTTTCGCCTTGGTCGCAGGTTTCTTTGCCGTCGCGGTCTTCTTGGCCGCCGGCTTCTTGGCGGCCGCGGTCCGCGACGAGGTCTTCTTCGGCGTGGCGCCACCCTTGGCGACGATCATTTCTAGCGCCTGCTCGAGGGTGACGTCCTCCGGCTTCAACGTCTTGGGCAGCGTAGCGTTCACCTTGCCCTGATTCACGTATGGCCCATAGCGGCCGGCGCGAACCGAGATCGGACCTGCCTCGTGTTCGAAGGTCTTGATGGCGGCTGGCGTCGCCCCACCGCGACCGAAGCGTCCGCCACCGGCAGCCTTCTGGGCGATCAGGTCGACGGCCCGGTTGAGGCCGACGGTGAACACCTCTTCCACATCGGGAAGGTTGGCATACTTGCCGTCGTGCAGGACGAACGGGCCGTAGCGGCCGAGGCCGGCGGTGATCGGCTTGCCCGACTCGGGGTGGAGGCCGACGTCGCGGGGCAGGGACAGCAGCTGCAGCGCCTTTTCGAGCGTCAGGCTGCCGGGCTCCCAGCCCTTGGGCAACGACGAGCGTTTCGGCTCATCTCCCTCGCCCAGTTGCACATATGGCCCGAAGCGGCCGGACTTCAAGAGCACCTCGAGCCCGCTCTCGGGATCGGTGCCGAGCACACCGTCGCCGGCGCCTGGCTCCGCCGCGCCACCGGCGGCCGCATCGGAGAGCTGCAGCGTATAGCGGCACTCAGGGTAGTTCGAGCAGCCGATGAAGGCGCCAAACTTGCCCAGCTTCAGAGATAGCTGGCCCTCGCCGCAGTTCGGGCAGTGGCGGGGATCGGAGCCATCGGCCTTGGCCGGGAAGATATGATCCTTCAGAGACTCGTTGAGCGCGTCGAGCACTTCGGAGACGCGCAGGTCCTTGATGTCGTCGGTCTGCCGCGTGAAGTCGATCCAGAACTCGCGCAGCACGTCCTTCCAGTTGAGGGTGCCGGCGGAAATCTCGTCGAGCTTCTCCTCAAGGCCGGCGGTGAAGCCGTACTCCACCAGTTTGGCGAAGAAATTCTCGAGGAAGGCGGTGACGATGCGGCCGCGGTCCTCGGGGATGAGCGTGCGCTTTTCGAGACGCACATAGTTCCGGTCCTGCAGGACGCTTACGGTGGCGGCATAGGTGGAGGGCCGGCCAATGCCGAGCTCTTCCATTTTCTTGATCAGGCTGGCTTCTGAATAGCGCGACGGCGGCTGGGTAAAGTGCTGCTCAATCAGCGCTTCCTCGAGCTTGGGCCGGTCGCCGACGTTCAGCGGCGGCAGTTCGCGGCTATCCTCGTCATCCTCGGCATCGTCGGTGCGATCTTCCTTCGCCTGCACGCCGTAGAGCGCCAAGAATCCGGGGAAGGTGACGACGGAGCCGATGGCGCGCAGAGCGATGTCGCGGGTGGTGGCGAAGACGGCGATGTCGGCCGTGGTGCGCTCGATTTCGGCCGACCGCATCTGGCTGGCGAGCGTGCGCTTCCAGATCAGCTCGTAGAGCCGGTGCTGGTCGGCATCGCCGCGCAGCGTATCGGGGTGGCGGAACATGTCGGTGGGCCGGATGGCCTCGTGGGCCTCCTGCGCATTTTTCGCCTTGGTCTGGTAGATGCGGGCCTTCTCGGGCACGTAGTCGGCGCCGAATTCCTTGACGATGGCGCGGCGCGCCTGGTCGATCGCCTCGGGCGCCATCTGCACGCCGTCGGTTCGCATGTAGGTGATGTTGCCGTCTTCGTAGAGCCGCTGCGCGATCTGCATGGTGCGGCTTGGCGAAAAGCCGAGGCGCGAGCTGGCATCCTGCTGCAGGGACGAGGTGGTGAAGGGAGCGTAGGGGTTGCGCCTCGTCGGCTTGCGGTCGACCGAACTGACGGAGAAGGTGCCGGAGGCGATAGCGGCGCGCAGGGCTTCGGCATCGGCGGCGTTGCCGACATCGAGGCGGTCGGTCTTCTTGCCATCGACGGAATAGAGCCGGGCCTCGAAGGACTTGCCCTTCTCGCTGAGGCGGGCGCCGATCGACCAGTATTCCTGCGCCTTGAACTTCTCGATCTCGCGCTCGCGGTCCGAGATGATGCGCAGCGTCACGGACTGCACGCGGCCAGCCGAGCGCGACCCTGGCAGCTTGCGCCACAGCACCGGGGAGAGGGTGAAGCCGACGAGGTAATCGAGGGCGCGGCGAGCGAGGTAGGCGTTGACCAGCGGCTCGTCGATCTGCCGCGGGTGCTGCATCGCCTCGGTGATCGCCGCCTTGGTGATGGCGTTGAAGACGACGCGGCTGACCGGCTTGTCCTTGATCAGCTTCTTCTGCTGGAGGACATCGAGCACGTGCCAGGAAATGGCCTCGCCTTCGCGATCCGGGTCGGTGGCGAGGATCAGTTCGTCGGCGTTCTTGAGCGCGTTGCCGATGTCGGCGAGGCGCTTCTTGGACTGGGTGTCGACTTCCCAGATCATGGCGAAATCGTCGTCGGGAAGCACCGAGCCATCCTTGGCCGGCAGATCGCGGACGTGGCCAAAGCTCGCCAGGACCTCGTAGTCCTTGCCCAGGTAGGCGTTGATCGTCTTGGCCTTGGCCGGACTTTCGACGATGACGAGCTTCATGGGGACAGGACTTTCGGGGGAGTGGCTTTCGAACGGGGCGCAACATGGTGAAGCGGTCTGGGGCTGTCAACCGGCCGAAAACGGCGATCCCGCCATTCCCCCTATGGGGGAAGAATATTCACGCTCCCGTGGCATCATGCGGCCATCTGGATATGGACCCCCAGGCGCATGCGCTACCTCAAGGCCGGCATCATCTTCCTGCTGACGCTGCTCGCGTTCGCCGGCTACACCCCGCAGGACGTTTACAACCCCCAGCAGGTCACCCGGCTCGCCCTCACGCTGGCCATGACGGAGGGGAAGCTCGACATCGATGACTACGCCGCCCTGACGGTGGACCTCGCCGAACACGAGGGGCACTTCTACGCCGACAAGCCGCCGGGACTGTCGCTGCTGGCCGTGCCGGCTGTGGCGCCGACCCGAACCCTGCTCGGCGCGCCGACGGGCGTGCTGGACCGGGAGCAGTTCCCGATCGCCATGATCGCGGCGGTGCTCTCGACCGTCGGCCTGCTGGCGGCGCTCGCCACCTCGGCGCTCTATCTGGTGTGCCGGAGGCTGGGTGTCCCGGATGCGGCAGCACTGTTCGCGACGGCCGGACTGGCGCTGGGCACGCCGTTCTTCGGCTGGTCGACGGCGTTCTTTGCCCATGCCGCCACGGGCAGCCTGCTGCTGCTGGGCCTGGCGCTGACGATCTGGTCGCGGGGGCGGGCAGATGGCTGGATCCCGCCGGTGCTGGGCGTTCTGCTCGGCTACACCCTGACGATGGACCTGGTGGCGGCCCCCGCCGTGGCGGTGATCGGACTTTACTACGTGTTCGGCGAACGGGAGCGGCTGCCGGCGCGGCTGGTGGGTGCCGGTTTCGGCGGGGTGGCAGAGCTGCTGCCGCTGCTGGTCTACAACCAGTTGGTCTTCGGCTCGCCGATCACCCTTGGCTACTCGCAGGTGGTCGGGTTCGAGGGGATGAAGCAGGGTCTGTTCGGCCTCACGCTCCCCGATCTGGTGGTCATGGGCGAAGTGCTGTTCGGCCTGCATCGCGGGCTGCTGCCGCTGGCGCCGGTGCTGCTGCTGCTGCCGTTCGGCTGGTGGCGGATGTGGCAGCGGCCGGACCTCCGCCCGGTTACTCTGGTGACGATCGGCGTTGCGCTCAGCTTCCTGCTGGTCAACGCCAGCTATTTCTACTGGGACGGCGGGTCGTCGACCGGGCCTCGCCACCTGATCGGCATGCTGCCGGTGCTCGGGCTGGTGTTGGCGTTCGGCTGGCCGAGCAGCCGGGAGGGCAGGGCGGGGGCGCTGGCGGTGCTCGGGGCAAGCGTCCTGATCTCGGCGGCCTGCGCCAGCACCTACATGTTCGCCGACGTCCGGTTTCCGGCTCCGCTGCTCGATCCGATCCTGCAGGTGATCGTCCACGAGGGGGCATGGGTGAGGATGCTCAATGTCATCGTCCCGTGCGCCGGCTTCCTGCTGCTTGTGACACTGAGGGAGCGGCCGTCAGGGGCGCAGCGCGACGAGTTGCCCGCTCGACCACTCGATCCGGCCCTCTAGGTCGAGTTCCAGCAGCAGTGTCTGGACCCGGCCGGTGGCGATGCCGGTCGACTTGATGACGTCGTCGACCGGTACCGGCGTGACGCTGAGCGACTCGATGAGAACGGCACGCTCGTTTTCGGACGGCGGCGCCATCTCGAAGAAATCGGTCTCGGGCAGCCAGTCGGGTTCCAGCAGGCTGGTTCGCGACGGGTCGGCCTCGCGCAGCACATCGATGATGTCCTGGGCGTTGGTTATAAGGTGGGCGCCCTGCTGGATGAGGGCATTGCCGCCTTCGGCGCGCGGATCGAGCGGCGAGCCGGGGACGGCGAACACCTCGCGGTTCTGCTCGAGCGCCAGGCGCGCCGTGATCAGCGAGCCCGAGCGCTTGGCAGCCTCGACGACCACCGTTCCGAGCGTGAGACCGGAAACCAGCCGGTTGCGGCGCGGGAAATCGCGGGCCCGGGGTTCCCACCCCAACGGCATTTCGGTGAGGAGCGCGCCGCCGTTCTCGAGGATTTCCCTCGCGAGCGGGAGGTTCTCGGCGGGATAGATCTGGTCGATGCCGCCGGCGAGGACCGCGACGGTGCCGGTTTGCAGCGATGCTGCGTGCGCGGCTGCATCGATGCCCCGGGCGAGGCCGGAGACGATCGTATAGCGGGCATGGCCAAGATCGTTCGCCAGCATCCGGGCAAACTTGTGCCCGGCGGTCGATGCATTTCGCGCACCGACGATGGCGACGTTGTGCTGCCAATCGACACGCTGCCCACCAGCGATGGCGACGAGGGGCGGCGCGCCGGAAATGTACTTGAGGAGGGCGGGGTAGTCGGATTCGCCGGAGGCGACGAGGCGGGCGCCATAGCGCTCGAGGCCGGCAATCTCGTCCTCGGCTTCGGCAACACTGGGGATGCGGACGTGGGTGCCGGCGCGCTGCAGCAACTGGGGCAGGGCGACGAGAGCGGCCTCGGCCGAGCCCTCACGGTTGATTAGCTGGCGAAAAGTCTGCGGGCCGACATTATCGGTGCGGATCAGCCGGAGCCAGGCGATGCGTTGCGACGGCGTCAGCAGGATGGCGCCGTCGGGCATCGATCAGCCGGCCTTCTTCTCTGAGCCGATCTTCGGCTCCGTGCCGTCCATCAGCCGGCGGATATTCGGCCAGTGCTTGAAGTAGATGACGAAACTGATGAGCGCGCAGGCTGCGGCAAAGGCGAAGGCAGCGGACTCGCTGGACGGCCCGCCGGCAGCAAAGCCGCTCAGTCCGAAGGCAAAGACCGGCGCGGTCGCCGCGGCAGTGAGCGCCGCGAGCGACGAGAACTTGCGAGTGACGGCAATCAACAGCCAGACGCCGCAGAAGACCAGGCCGACGACCCAGCTCCAGGCCAGCAGCACGCCGATATAGGTGGCGACGCCCTTGCCGCCCTTGAAGCCGAGCCAGACCGGAAAGACGTGGCCGAAGAACGCCCCGACGCCTGCGCCGTAGACGATGAAGTCGGCAGCGGCCGCCGAATCCGCCCCGGCAGTAAGGAACTGTCGCGCGATCAGCACGGCGACGAAGCCCTTGCCGGCATCGAGGAGAAGCGTGGCGGCGGCCATCCAGCGATTGCCGGTACGCAGCACGTTGGTGGCGCCGATATTGCCCGAACCAATCGAGCGAATGTCGATGCCGACGGAGCGCGTGAGCAACAGGCCAAAGGGGATGGAGCCGAGAAAGTACCCCAGCACGGTGGCAATAAGGAAATTCATGGTGCGGCGCCCTCCCGGGTCGCAGAATGGCTGAAGACCGGGCGGCCCGCAACGTAGGTGTGCATGACGGCGCCCTGCATGCGTGCGCCTTCGAAGACGGTATTGCGTGAGCGCGAGCGGAAGCTGCTCTCGGTGACCACCCAGGGATAATCCGGGTCAAACACGATCAGGTCAGCCGGAGCGCCAACGGCGAGACGGCCGGAGTGAAGTCCGAGGATTTCGGCCGGGCGGCTGGTCATGGCCCGCAGGATGGTGAGGAGCGGGACGTCGCCCGAGTGGACGAGCCTGAGCGCCGCGGCGAGCAGCGTTTCAAGGCCGATTGCGCCATCGGAGGCCTCGGCGAAAGGCTGGCGCTTAACCTCGGAATCCTGCGGGTCGTGCGCCGAGTGGATGGTATCGATGGCGCCGGAGTTGAGCCCGTCGATCACCGCGCGCCGATCGTCCTCGGCGCGGAGCGGCGGCGACAGCCTGAAGAAGGTGCGGTAGGGCGCCACGTCGTTCTCGTTGAGCGACAGGTTGTTGATCGAAACGCCGGCCGAGATCCGGTCGGAGCGGCGTCGGGCCGCCGCCATCAGTTCGATGGCGGCGCCGGTCGAAATTTGCGCAGCGTGGTAGCGGACATCGGTCAGTGCCGCGAGCTGCAGGTCGCGGGCGAGCGGGATGGTTTCGGCTTCGACCGGGATGCCCTTGAGGCCGGAGACAGAGGCGAGCAGCCCCTCGTTCATCACGCCATCGCCGATCAGCGAGCGCTCGGCCGGCTGGTGAATGACCGGCATGTCGAAGTTGCGGGCGTAGCTGAAGGCGGCGCGCAGCAGGCCGGCCGACTGGATGGAGGCCCGGCCGTCGGTCAGGGCGACAGCGCCCGCCTCCTGCAGCAGGCCGTACTCGGTGATTTCCTCGCCACGGAGGCCACGCGTCAGGGCGGCGGCGGGGAGGATATTGACGCTGGCCTTGGCTTCGGCCCGGCGCAGGATGAAATCGACCAGCGCGCCATCGTCGATCACCGGGGTGGTGTCGGGCATCAGCACGAAGCTGGTGACGCCGCCCGCCGCAGCGGCGTCGGCGGCCGAGGCGAGGGTTTCGCGATATTCGTGGCCCGGCTCGCCGGTGAAGACGCGCATGTCGATGAGTCCGGGGGCCACGACCAGCCCGCGGGCATCGATCCTGGTGGCGCCGTCGGGTACGCCTTGCGGTGCTCCCTCCGCGATTCCGGCGATCCGGCCGTTCTCGACCAGCACGGCGCCGGGAGCGTCGCGGCCCGTCGCCGGGTCGATGACGCGGGCATTGGCGATGACGATGGGTGCGGTCATTGCGCCACCTCGCGGTCGGCAAGGAGGAGGTCGAGCACGGCCATGCGGACGGCGACGCCCATCTCCACCTGCTCGGTGATGACCGAGCGCGGCCCGTCGGCGATGGCGGGATCGATCTCGACGCCGCGGTTCATCGGGCCAGGGTGCATGACGATGGCGTCGGGCTTGGCGTAGCCCAGCTTCTCCTCGTCGAGGCCGTAGAAGCGGTAGTATTCTCGCACCGAAGGGATCATCCTGCCGCTGGCCCGCTCGTGCTGCAGGCGGAGCATCATGACCACATCGGCGCCTGCCAGCCCCTCGCGCATGTCGGTGAACACTTCGGTGGCCAGCGCCTCGACGCCGCGGGGCAGCAGCGTGCGCGGCGCGACGACGCGGGTGCGAACATTCATGGCGCCGAGCAGCAGCAGGTTCGAACGGGCGACGCGGGAATTGGCGATGTCGCCGCAGATGGCGACGGTGAGGCCGGCCAGGTCGCCCTTGTGCTGGCGGATGGTGAGGGCATCAAGCAGCGCCTGGGTGGGGTGCTCATGCGCCCCGTCGCCGGCATTGATCACCGAGCAGCCGACCTTCTGGCTGAGGAGTTCAACCGCACCGGAAGAGCCGTGCCGGACGATGATGACGTCGGGCTGCATGGCGTTGAGGGTCGCGGCAGTATCGATCAGCGTCTCGCCCTTGCTCACCGACGAGGTCCGGACCGACATGTTGGTGACCTGGGCGCCCAGCCGCTTGCCGGCGATCTCGAAGCTCGACTGGGTGCGGGTGGACGGCTCGAAGAACAGGTTGATCTGCGTCTTGCCCGACAGCGTCGGCAACGTTTTGCGCGGCTGGCGCGAGACCGGGATCATCGCCGCGGCGCGATCCAGCAGCTCGACGATTTCGTACTGGTTGAGCTGGCTGATGCCGAGCAGGTGCCGATGACGGAACGGCACGCGGAAGGCGCCAGCGGCGCCGGGGGACGATGCGGGCGAAGTCAGTGCCATGCGCTCGGGTCCTTCAGGTTCGGCGGGGTCTAGCGCAGGGCAGGCGACGATGTACAGCCTGTCCGTGGATTTTCCACTCTGGTCGTGGGTCTACAGCGTGCCCCGGCGGAGACGCTCGAGTGCGCCTTGCAGGATGTAGCTGGCCGCCAGCTTGTCCACCACCTCGGCGCGCTTGTTCCGGCGGACATCGGCCTCGAGCAGGGTGCGGGTGACCGCGGCGGTGGAGAGCCGCTCGTCCCAGAAGGCGATCGGCAGGTCGGTCTTCTGCGCCAGGTTGCGGGCGAAGGCGCGGGTGGACTGGACGCGCGGACCCTCCGACCCATCCATGTTCAGCGGCAGCCCGAGCACGAGGCCGACAGCGTTGTTCTCCTTGATCAGCTCCAGCAGGCGATTGGCATCCTCGGTGAACTTGGTGCGCTTGATGGTTTCGAGCGGTGTGGCCGAGTAGCGCATGCCGTCGGAGATCGCGACGCCGATGGTTTTCGTGCCGAGGTCGAGACCGAGGAGTTTGCCGGTGGGGGGGAGGGCGACGAGAGTGTCGGACATTGTATCAATCAGTCTCAATCACTATGATTGGTTTCAATTGGAGACGTTTGCCATGAGCACCCGAGTCCTTACTGCACATATCCCCGAAGAGCTCGCCGAGAAAGTGGATGGCTACGCCAAGAGCATGGATCGCTCGCGGGCATGGATCGTCAAGCAGGCGCTGTCGAACTGGGTGTACCGGGAAGAGGAGAGGATTCGGCTCTCGCTGGAGGCGCTCGAGGAAGCTGATCGCATTGGTACAATTTCCCACGAGGATATGGTGGCCTGGGCAAACAGCCTTGGTACGGACGACGAGTTGCCTCCCCCGAAGCCGCGCAGGCCATGATGGTCCGCTGGACCCTGCAAGCGAGACTCGATCTTGCTCGGTTCGAAGAGTTCCTGCGCCCCCAGAGCGCCCGTGCGGCGGCCCGAGTCGTCTCATTGCCGCTCCGCAGCAACTCGTGGAACATCCACGAATGGGCGAGCGTCTCGAAAATTCGAACAATGTCGAACTGCGGCGGTTTCTCGTCGACGACTACGAACTTCAATACGAAGTGCTGCCGGACGAGATCCGTATCGCCCGTGTCTTTCACATGCGTGAGGAACGATGAAACTCACCTGGTTTGCCTGCTCCACCATCCGCATTCATATCGGGGGCAGGATATTGGTTGCCGATCCGGCGGGGATAAGTGGGGTGGATGCGGGGGAGCTGGTCTCGGGCGCGGACGCTACCTTCTTTATCGATGAGGCGGGGGAGGCCGTCGATCCGGCGCTGTGGCAGCCGCGACGGGCGGCGGCGATGATCGATTCCGAGGCGGTACCCGAGGTGCTGGTGCATGGGATCGCCGGGGGCGCGCTCGTTGCCGCGGCGGGGGAGCCGCCATTGGTGCTGCTGAAGGCGCCGATGGGACGGGCGGGCCGATGGGCTCGGGATGCCATGGTCGTCGTGTTCGGAGATGCAGCGGATGCGCTGGCCGCGCAGGTGCTCGAGGATATCGGCCCGTATCTGATCGCGATTGCGGCCGGGGATGCCGTGATCGAGCGGGCGGTTGCGGCGTTGCGCGACAAGGTTGGCGAGACCTTGCTGGTGGCGCTGGAGCCGGGGATGGCGCTCGAAGTCTGAGATTGCTAGAACGCGCTGAGCAATTGCCTGTTTCGGAGTGATCCATGTCTGTCGACGCCGCCACCGTGACGCGTATTGGGCGCCTCGCCCGCATCCGCATCGAGGAGGGCGAGGTGGCCAAGTACCAGGATGAGCTCAACGCCATCCTAGGCTTCGTGGCGCAACTCGACGAGGTGGACGTGGCCGGCGTCGAGCCGATGACGTCGGTGACGCCGATGGTGCTGCGCCGCCGCGAGGACAAGGTGACCGATGGCGGCTATCCCGAGAAGATCGTCGCCAACGCGCCGCTGACCGAGGATAACTTCTTCATGGTCCCGAAGGTCGTGGAGTAAGGGCCGTGGCCGTTTCGATTGCGATCGAATCGCCGCTGCAGGACGAGGTGCGGGTGCTGGTGAGCCAGCTCAACGACCACCTGATACCGCTGTCGCCGCTGGAGTTTCAGTTCAAGATGACGGTCGAGCAGATGGCCCGGCCGGACACAACGGTTTTCGTGGCGCGCGACGAAGCTGGCGCGGCGGTCGGGATTGGTGCGCTGAAGGTGATGTCGGAGCACGAGGGTGAGGTGAAGCGCATGTTCACCTCGCCAGCGGTGCGCGGCCAGCGCGTCGGGTCGGCACTGCTGGAAGCGATCGAGCGGCTGGCGCGGCAAAAGGGGATGTCGCTGCTGCTGCTCGAGACCGGCACAGGCGAGGGGATGGCCGAGGCGCATCGGCTCTATACGCGCTCTGGATTCATCGCCCGGGGGCCGTTCTCGGACTATCCCGACAGCCAATGGTCGGCGTTTTTCGAGAAGCGGCTTGCCGCACCGGCCGTCGCGTAGCTTGCGACAGCCACTACTGATCTGTACGAACGGCGGGATACTTCCCGCGCCTCACACCGCGAGCTTGCCTTGACCGATTTGACCCGCCTTACCCTTGCTGCCGCCCGCGACGGGCTGAAGCGCAAGGAGTTTACCTCCACCGAGCTGACCCGGTCGTATCTCGATGCGATCGAAGCGGCGAACCCCAAGCTCAACGCCTACGTAGCGGTGACGGGGGAGCAGGCGATCGAGCAGGCCAAGGCCAGCGACGGCAGGCTGGCGACCGGCGATGGTGCGCCGCTCGAAGGCGTCCCGCTCGGCATCAAGGACCTGTTCGCGACCAAGGGCGTGCATACCCAGGCGGCGAGCCACATCCTCGACGGGTTCAAGCCGCCGTACGAGTCGACCATCACGTCGCAGTTGTGGCGCGATGGCGCGGTGATGCTGGGCAAGCTGAACATGGACGAGTTCGCCATGGGCTCGTCAAACGAGACCTCCTACTACGGTCCGGTGATCAACCCGTGGCGGGCCAACAACTCCAATGCCCAGCTGGTGCCGGGCGGGTCGTCGGGTGGCTCGGCCTCGGCCGTTTCGGCCTGGCTGTGCGCTGCGGCGACGGCGACCGATACCGGCGGCTCGATCCGCCAGCCGGCCGCGCTCACCGGCACGGTGGGCATCAAGCCGACCTATGGGCGCTGCTCGCGCTGGGGCGTCGTGGCATTCGCCTCGTCGCTCGATCAGGCCGGGCCTATCGCGCGGACGGTCGAGGACACGGCGATCATGCTGACCTCGATGTCCGGGTTCGACCCGAAGGATTCGACCTCGGTGCAGCTTGCGGTGCCGGACTTCGCCGCGGCCGTCGAGCGCGGCGTGAAGGGGCTGACCATCGGTATTCCGCGCGAATACCGAATGGAGGGCATGCCCGAGGAGATCGAGGCGCTGTGGCAGCGCGGCATCCACTGGCTGAAAGCGGAGGGTGCGACGGTGCGCGACATCTCGCTGCCGCACACCAAGTACGCACTGCCGGCCTACTATATCGTGGCGCCGGCCGAGGCGTCGTCGAACCTGGCGCGCTATGACGGGGTGAAATACGGGCTGCGCGATACCGGCAAGGACATCACCGACCTCTACGAACTGAGCCGCGCCGACGGGTTCGGCCGCGAGGTGAAGCGCCGCATCATGATCGGCACCTACGTGCTGTCGGCGGGGTACTACGACGCCTACTACGTCAAGGCGCAGAAGGTGCGCACGCTGATCAAGCGCGACTTCGAGACGGTGTTCGCTGATGGCGTCGATGCCATCCTGACCCCTGCAACGCCTTCGGCCGCCTTCGGCATCGGCGACGAGGACATGAAGGCCGATCCGGTGAAGATGTACCTCAACGACGTGTTCACGGTGACGGTGAACATGGCGGGGCTCCCCGGAATCGCCGTGCCGGCGGGCAAGGATGCGGCCGGATTGCCGCTCGGCTTGCAACTGATCGGCAAGCCGTTCGACGAGGAAACGCTGTTCGCCGCGGCCCGTGTCATCGAGCGCTCGGCGGGCATCGACTTCACGCCTGACAAATGGTGGTGATCGGCGGAGACGCTGAATCCGCTTGAAGCCTAGCGGTTTCAGCCTTATTTGCCGCCCATGCGCAAATTGAGACTTGTCGAGATGCCGGTGAAGCCGGTGATTTCGTTTCAAAGGACTGGCTCCATGGCCGACGTTTTCACCACCCTCGACTGGTCGGCTCCGCCCAAGGACATGTCGAAGCCGCTGCAGGCGCTGTGGTGGATGAAGAAGGGCGAGTTCCGCGTCGGTCCCGAATGGGAAGAAGCCCACCGGATCGTCCAGGCCATGGAAGGCACGTTCGAGTTCGATTGGGTGCATGCCCTGCTGCACTGGATCGAAGCCGACATGGGCAATGCCGACTACTGGTACCGCCGCGCCGGCAGGCGCCGCGCAACGGCGAGCGTGTCCTCCGAGTGGGAGCACATTGCCCGCGAGCTCAGCGGCGTCACGCAGCACTAGGCTCCAGCCCAGACCGAGGTGTGCGAGGTCGATCCGGCCGCGATGTTATCGGTGTTTACATTCGATATTCTCTCTTACTGTCCGCTGCCACAATTCGACCCTAGGGCGAAGTATGGCAGCGGGGGCGGGAGCGGGGATAAGGTCGTTCGGCCCTTGTCCACGCGTCGAAGTCCCGTATCGCCCGCCTGTGCAGGCTCCGAGTGGGTCCCGGCTCTACGGCAGGGGCGACACGTCGTGGGTGATGTAACGATGTGGCCCGAACCGGATACCCTCCATCAGCGGTTGTCCACCTCGCTGCGGACCAGTTCGAGGCCGCGGCGGGTGATGCGGTAGGGGCGGCCATCGTGGCTGGCGATGGCGCCTTTGCTCTTGAGTTTCCTGAAAATTCTCAGGTCACACTGGTCCATCAGCCAACCGTCGCGGTTGATGCATTCGACGGCAGCGACCTTGCCATTGGGGGATTTAGTGGCGTGGATGGCGCCACCCTGCGCGAGTGCGTGCAGCACCCGCTGTTCCTCGCGGGAAATGTCCATGAATTGATAGCCTTGGGGATGCGTTCAACGAGGGTCGCGGCCAGCATCACGCTTGGCGGCAACCTGTTCGGAACCCCGTGCCGACTTGCGGACTCTCAGAGAGCCCGAGCGGACGGGGTGTTACGCAATCTCCGACTGGCTAGACATGCGACGTTATCCAGGTTTGGCTGCCGTTTCGCCACGTTGATGAACGCAAACTGGCGGCAGTTTCGGCGTCCAGATGCGTATCTGCACCTGACTGAGCCATGAATATCTGCCAGTGCGGCACTCGACCAGAGGCCCGGTTGCAATCGTCGCGGGGAGGGTGCAAACCAGCAACACTGCTGTTCCCCGCCTGAGTAGGTTCCGTGACCAAAGCCCCCGCCGACTGCAATTCCAAGGAAGATGTGCGCGCCGAGATCGACCGCATCGACCAGGCCCTGCTGACCCTGCTGGCCGAGCGGCACGCGTACGTGACGCGGATGGCCGAGATCAAGACCGATCCGCACGAGGCCTATGATCCGACGCGGATCGAAGCCATCGTCGCCAAGCAGCGCAAGCGGGCGGAAGAACTGGAACTCGACGAGGATCAGGCCGAACTGATCTGGCGCACCTTGATCAACTGGAATGTGAACTACGAAAAGGGCATTATCGCCGCACGCAAGCGGCACGGGTGAACTGACCCGCACCGGACGGAGGGCTCGATGACGGTTCTCGACATGACAATCCGCAAGGCCGTGGCCAGCGAGGCGGAACGCCTTGCAGAGATCGGCTACCTGGCGTGGGAGCGGGATCTGAGGCCGTTTCTGGCCGGTGAACTGCAGAACCGGCAGGCCGAGCGGCGGCGGCTGCACCACGCGGTGCACGACCTGCTCGACCGGACCATCGTTGCCGAGCGTGATGGCGTCCTGGTTGGCTGGTGCGCGCGGGCGCGCGGCAGGGCGTATATACCATACCTCTTCGTGTCGCCGCTGTCGCAGAACCAGGGAATCGGGACCCTGCTGCTCAAGCGGATGGAATCGGTCCTGGAACTCGAAGGCTGCGACCGGGTGCACCTGGATACGCTGAGCGACAATGTGCGGGCGGTGAACTTCTACCAGCACCTCGGCTACCAGATCCTGGCGCTGAAACATGAGGGCGGCTCAGGCCGCGACCCGCAGACTTCCGTCCGGCTGGAAAAGCGGCTCTCGCCTTATCGCGGGCCGCTCGACGTTGGGCCAGAGGATTGAGCTGTGGCTGTTCTGGTGCCCTGACGAGGGGGCATAACACTGAGGTGTCATCCCTGCGAAAGCAGGGACCCACGTCATAACCAGCGCCAGTTTCGAGTTGGGTCCCTGTATTCGCCGGGGTGACACGTCGGGGAATGCGGCAGACGCAACCGACCCGATCGAAACTGGTGAAATACCGAAGACGTTGCCTTGCGCCCCCCAAATGCATAGACAAATCCCGGACGAACCGAGAGCCTCTGCCATGACCCTGATCGACACCCGCACGCCGAACCCGAAGTACTTCATCAAGGGAGCGATGGGCGATTGGGAAATCGTTATCGGCATGGAGGTGCATGCGCAGGTGACATCGGAGAGCAAGCTGTTCTCGGGGAGCTCGACCGAGTTCGGCTCGCCGCCCAACTCCAACGTCAGCTTCGTCGATGCGGCTATGCCCGGCATGCTGCCGGTGATCAACGACGAGTGCGTGCGGCAGGCGGTGCGGACCGGGCTGGGGCTGAAGGCGCAGATCAACAAGCGCTCGACATTCGATCGCAAGAACTACTTCTATCCGGACCTGCCGCAGGGCTACCAGATTTCGCAGTTCAAGGACCCGATCGTCGGGGAGGGCTCGGTGTTTCTCGACATGCCGGAAGGCCGGATCGAGATCGGCATCGAGCGGCTGCACCTTGAGCAGGATGCCGGCAAGTCGATCCACGACCAGCACCCGAATCTCAGCTTCGTCGACCTGAACCGCTCGGGCGTGGCGCTGATGGAAATCGTCTCGAAGCCCGACCTGCGCAACTCCGACGAGGCGAAGACTTATCTCGGCAAGCTGCGCACCATCCTGCGCTACCTGGGCACCTGCGACGGCAACATGGAGCAGGGTTCGATGCGCGCCGACATCAACGTGTCCGTGCGCAAGCCCGGCGGCGAGTTCGGCACGCGCTGCGAGATCAAGAACGTCAACTCCATCCGCTTTGCCGGCCAGGCCATCGAGTTCGAGGCGCGGCGGCAGATCGATATCCTCGAGGATGGCGGCAAGATCGACCAGGAGACGCGGCTCTACGACCCCAAGACCGGCGAGACGCGCTCGATGCGGTCCAAGGAAGAGGCGCACGACTACCGCTACTTCCCCGATCCGGACCTGCTGCCGCTGGAGTTCGATCAGGCCTTCATCGACGAGATGGCCGAGGGACTGCCGGAACTGCCCGATGACAAGCAGGCGCGGTTCATCGCCGAGTATGGCGTAACGCCGTATGACGCGATGGTGCTGACGCTGGAGCGCGAGAGCGCCGACTACTACGAGGCCTGCGTGAAGTTCGGCACCGGCAAGCGCGACGGCAAGGCCGTGGCGAACATCCTCAACGGCGATGTGGCGGCCTATGCCAACTCGCAGGGGTTGAGCGTCTACGAGACGCACCTGCAGCCGCGCCAGGTGGCGGGCATCGTTGACCTGATCGCGGCGGGGACGATTTCGTCGAAGGGCGCCAAGGACCTCTTGCAGATCCTGATCGCCGAGGAGCCCGAGGGCGAGCCGGCCGAGATCGTCGAACGGCGTGGCATGAAGCAGGTGACCGACCTCGGCGCAATCGAGGCGGTGATCGACGAGATCATCGCGGCGAACCCGGGCCAGGTGGCGGCGGTAAAGGCCAAGCCGACCATGCTCGGCTGGTTCGTCGGCCAGGCGATGAAGGCGAGTGGCGGCAAGGCCAACCCGCAGTCGCTGAACGAACTGCTGAAGAAGAAGCTGGGGATCGAGTAACCCGGGAGGGGGGCGAATGCCGAAGGGCTACTGGGTGGTGAACCTCGAGGTCACCGACCCCGACGGGTATCGGGATTACCAAGGCTTCGTCCGGCCCTATCTTGCCGCCAATGGCGGCAAGTTCCTGGTGCGGGGCGGGCGCATGCAGGTGGTCGAGGGAACGATGCTGCCGCGTGTCGTCGTCATCGAGTTCGAGAGCTACGCCGAGGCGCAGCGGCTCTACCACTCCACCGAGTACCAGGAGGGCCGGGCGCTTCGACTCAGCTGGAGCTCGGGCAATGTCGCGATCGTCGAGGGTCTTGAGGACTGAGCGCCGGGACCTTTGGACTCGACGCCGTGGCTGTCAGGCTGCGGCCTTCAGCGGATAGTTCGGCGAATTGTAGAGTGCGCGGATGGCTTCGCCCTCGAAACGGCGCTCGTCGACTTCCAGGTAGGAGCCGGCCAGAGCCTTGGCCGGCATTTCCTCGATGCAGTGCTGAATGGCAACGGCAGCGTTGGCGAAGCGGCGATAGCGCGTGACCTGGGTCTTGGCGAAGCGGCGGCTGGGGAAGAGTTCGGCCGGCGCGCTGTAGTTGAAATCAGTCATGGTGTCTCCTTTCTGGGATAAATATCCCTCGAAAACGAAAAGCCCGGCCTCGCATCGACGCCGGGCTTCCCTGAAGTTCAGCAGCAGTAGCTGCCGGGTCGCTTAGATCAGCGAGAGATTGGTCGCCGACATCTTGCCGTCGCGGCCGCTCTCGAGGTCGTAGGAGACCTTCTGGCCTTCGGCGAGGCCCATGATGCCTGCTGCTTCAAGAGCGGTGGCATGGACGAATGCGTCCTTGCTGCCATCCGACGGCTGGATGAAACCAAAGCCCTTGGTGGAGTTGTAGAATTTCACGGTGCCATTGATCATGGTGGTAACTTTCGATTGTGAGGCCGGCCGTAAGGCAAACAGTCTCGTTCCCGGGCGACACATGCCTCCGGGTATAAACGTTTGCAATTAGGGGGATCAAACAACCGGCAAGCCGGTAGATCAAAAGCCAACTTGGCTGCAACGTACCAGCTCTATATGGGCCACCCCGGCAGAATTTACAAGCCTTCATTCATGACTTGCCAAAGACTGCGGTGATCCGCGGATTTATTCGGAACCACTCGCCGGACGGTCTTGCCCGCGAATGATCATGCCGGTGCCACGCTTCGGCCATCGGGAGTGCCAAGTGCTGCGATGGGTTGCGTGCGGTAACCCGAATCCAGGAGGCATCCCATGCCCGCTCTTACCCGTGTCCTGTTCAACGTGCTCTGCAAGGACCTCAGTGCCAGCGTGACGTTCTACCAGCAGCTGCTCGACCTCGAGACGACCTACGAGAGCGACTGGTTCGTGACGCTGAGTCCGAAGGGGCAGCCGGAGATCGTCATCGGGCTGATCGACCAGGTGAGCCAGTTCACGCCGCGCCATGCCTGGGGCATGCACGAGGGCACCTACCTCACCTTTGTCGTCGATGACGTGTACGACGTCCTCGAGCGGGCGCGGGAGCTCGGGGCCGAGGTGGTCTCTGAGCCGGTAGCGCTCGACTACGGCCAGACGCGCGCCCTGATCTGCGACCTCAACGGCATGGTGCTGGATATTTCGACCCCGACCGAACTGCTGGCGGGCAGGGATGAGGGCGGGGTGGAAACCGGCGAGCGCAGCGAGTCGGCCGAACCAGGGTCTGCCGACGAGAACCGCTGGGCTCGCGGCACCGGATTGCGCCACTGAAGCCATAAACTGCGGTTTATGCGCGTATATCCAGCGGACTAGCGGCCCGGGGCTAAACCTCGGGCCGATGGTCGGCCGACGCTGCAACTGATCGATGGAGGGGCACCGGGCAGGAGGGTCTGTCCGGACAAACCGGAGACGTGGAATGAAAGCACGGATATTGAGCCTCGTGGCGGCACTGATGATGGCAACGCCCGCCCTGGCTGCCTGGGATGTGGATGCGGTAACCCAGCAGTACGTCGCTGACGGCTATACCCGCGTCGAGGTCAAGATCGGGCCGACCCAGGCCAAGGTCGAGGCGATCAAGGACGGCACCAAGCTGGAGGTGATCTACGATCTGGCTACGGGCAACGTGCTCAAGAGAGAGACCGAAGCGGTTGAGTCAGACGACAACACCCGTCCCGGCGTGTTCGTCCGCAACCGCTCGGGCGACTTCGTTCGCACCAGCGACGACTCCGACGATAGCGATGATGATGGTCGCGACGATGACGACGACAGCAATTCCGGTAGCGACGACGACTCGGAGGACGACGACTCCGATGATGATTCCGACGATTCCGATGACGACTCGGATGACTCCGATGATGACTCCGACGACGACTCGGACGATTCCGACGACGACTGACGCTCCATGAAAAAGGGAAGCGCGGATAACCGGGCCTTGTATGGCTGACCGGCTCCGCGCTACCCTGCCGGCAGGGTAGGACATAATGGATCGCCGCAAGTTTCTCGTTCTGGTGACAGCGTTCTCCCTGTCCGGCACCTTGCCGGCCCTGGCGGACGAGGAAGACGACATCGTCGAACGGCTGGTCGAAGCCGGGTTCGGGCAGATCGAAGTCACCCGCACGCTGCTGGGCCGCATCCGCATCGTGGCGTTCAAGGGGAATGTCCGGCGTGAACTGGTCATCAACCCGCGCACCGGCGAAATCCTCCGCGACGTGACGCTGGTCGCCGAGGGCGAAAAGTCTTCTCCGGGGTCATCGATGGGCAACAAGGGGTCGTCGAGTGGCGGCTCCGGCTCGAACGACGACGGCGGTGGCGGTGACGACAGCGACGACGATGATGACGATGATGATGACGACGACGATGACCATGGCGGCGGGTCGGACGACGGTGGCGATGACTCGGACGACGACTGACCGATCATCATGAAGGCGCGCGCTTGGGGGATCGTCGCTATTCTTGTCGTGCAGGTGGCCTGCGCGACGTTCTTCGTCTCCGATATCCTGTCGTCCTATATCGGCCTCTCCACCGATCCTCTGCCTTGGGAACTCCGCGAACTGATCGAGATCGGGGCGGCGGCCGGACTGGGGATCGGCGTCATTTTCGGGGCGGCTGCGCTGTGGAATGCCAATCGGCACCGGCATGCCGCCGAGGAAAAGCTGCGAATTGCCTCGATCGCCTTCGCCGACCTGCTGGCCCAGCGGTTCCGCGAATGGGGACTGACCCCGGCCGAAGCGGACGTTGCACTGTTTGCGATCAAGGGACTGTCGACGGCCGAGATCGCTGCATTGCGCCAGACGTCCGAGGGCACCGTGAAGGCCCAGACAAACGCGATCTACCGCAAGGCTGGCGTCAGCGGCCGCCCGCAACTGCTGTCACTGTTCATCGACGAACTGATGCAGGGTGACAGCACGCTGAGACCGGGGTTGTCCCCGGCTGAACCCGCCTTGCTGACCGACGAGACTGCACGGCCCCAGATGCTGACGCCGCCAGCCGCGCAGTAGGCTCAGGCCACGGCCTTGCGCCGCCATTTCACCAGCCGGCCATCGATGAACACGAGCCCGAAGAACACCACGAGGATGCCCAGCACGTGGGTGAACTCGAAGCGTTCGTGCAGCACCAGCACGCCGAGGAGGATGGCCGAGATCGGGGTGATGAAGGTGTTGAGCGACAGGTTGGTGGCGCCCACGCGCGGCAGCAGCCAGTAGACCAAGAGGAAGCTGAAGCTGGTCGAGAACACCGAGATCCCGATCAGCGCGGCCCAGGTTTCGGGCAGGGTGATGACCGGCATGCCCGAGAACAGCAGTGCCAGCGGCACCGAAACCAGCGCCGCGCCGGTCAGCGAGGCCGAGGCCACGGCGAAGGGCTCGACCTTGCCGGCGAAGCGGCGCGCGTAGTTGAGGGTGAGCGCGTAGCAGCAGGTGGCGGCAAGCGCGGCGAGCAGCCCGACGACCTGCGCGCTGGCGCCCTGATCGAACGAGGGCAGGGCGAGGATCACCGCGCCGAAGAAGCCGATCAGCACGCCGACGACCTTGTTCCAGGTCGCCCGCTCGCCGCCCGGCCAACGCTGGGAGACGATCACCGTGGTCATCGGCGTCATGCCGTTGATGACGCCGACGATCGAGCTGGCGACGGTGAGTTCGGCGTAGGGGAAGAGCGCGAAGGGGATCGAGTAGTTGAGGATGCCGAGCAGCAGGAGCTGCGGATAGACCCGCCAGTCGGTGGGCAGCTTTTTGCGGGTGGCGAGGAACACCACCCAGCAGATGGCCGCTCCGATGCTGACGCGGCCGGCCGCTACCCAGAGCGGGCTGATCTCGCGAATCAGGATGGCGTTGAACAGGAACGAACAGCCCCAGACGGCGCCGAGCAGGATGATCAGGGCCCAGTATTGCGGTTTCATGCGTCGGCGACTCCAGTGCGGCCGGACAGTGCAGCAGCGGACGTGCCGGGTCGAACCGATTTTGGCGATGGCGGTGATCGTTTCCGGTGATGCTACTTGCGCCACTGGTTGGCGCGTTCGCCCTTTGCCGCGAGGCTGGCGGTCTGCTCGATGCGCGCTGCGCGGGTTTCGGGGCGGCGGGCGAGGGTGATCCACTCGAGCGTCGCGCGGCGCGTCGACGGCGGAAAGCCCATGAAGTTCTGCTCGGCGCCCGGATGGCGCGAGAATGCTTCGGTGAGGTCGGGAGGCAGGGTCTCGGAGGACGCAGCGTCGAGCAGGGTCCAGGTGCCGCTGCGCTTTGCCTCCTCGATCCGCGCGAGGCCGGGAGCGGCCATCAGGCCGTCGGCGATCAGCCGCTCGATGCGGTCCTTGTTGACTTTCGACCAGCCGCTTTTCGGCTTGCGGGGAGATAGGCGCAGCATCGAGCGCGCCTCGTCGAGCAGGCGCGGCTGACTGTCGATCCAGCCGAAGCAGAGCACCTCATCGACGATGTCGCCATATGGAACATGCCAGGGGCTGGGCTTCTTGTAGGTGACCAGCCAGATGCTCTCGACCTGCCCGTGGTTGGCCGCGAGCCAGCCGCGCAACTCCGCGCGTGATCGAACCTCGACCTGTTCGTGCTCTGCCCCCATGCGCGAACGATACCCATTTCGGGCAGGTCGCAAAAATCACATTCGCGCCGTGGCCTCGTCGGCAGGGGACAGTTCAAAATGCCTCGCATACCGCGTACGAACGAGGTCGGAGGCAAGCATGAACCTGAGCGATATCGTTGACCGCGACGCCGCGCCCGAGCCCTGGGCCGAGGGTGACAATATCCCGTGGAACGAGCCGGGGTTCAGTGCGCGGATGCTCAGGGAGCATCTGAGCCAGGGGCACGATCTGGCGTCGCGCCGGAGCGAGACGATCGCGCGGCATGCGGACTGGATCGCGCGTGAGGTGCTCGGGCCGGCGCCGGCGCGGCTGCTGGACCTTGGCTGCGGTCCGGGGCTCTACCTGCAGAAGCTTGCGGCGATTGGGTACCGGTGCCGAGGGATCGACTTCTCACCGGCGTCGATCGCGTCTGCCCGCAGCCAAGCAGCCGGTGCCGGACTATCGATCGACTATGAGGAGGCGGACCTGCGGGTCGCCGGGTTCGGGCCGGATGAGGAATTCGATGCGGTGACGCTGATTTTCGGCGAGCTCAACGTCTTCACGCCCGACGCCGCCCGGGACATCCTGCGCAGGGCGTGTCGCGCGCTCAAGCCGGGAGGACGGCTGCTGCTCGAGCCGGCCACGCAGGCGGCGGTGCGAAAGATGGGCTCGGAGGCGCCGGCCTGGTGGTCGGCGCAATCGGGGCTGTTCGGAGACCGGCCGCACCTGATGCTGGTGGAGTCCTTCTGGGACGAGGCGCGGCAGGCGGCGACGAAGCGGTACTACCGGATCGAGACGGAGACCGGTGCAGTCACCCGCTGGGCCAGTTCGCAGCAAGCCTACACGGAGGCCGAATACAGCGCGCTTCTTGAGGAATGCGGGTTCGGGGAAATGCGGTTCTACCCGGCGCTGGCTTCGGCGGAAGCCAGTGACTTCTGCGCGATCGTGGCGGAGGCGCGGGGGACGTGGGCTCAGCCCTCGTAAATCACGTCGCCGCGCGCCAGCATGGCGAGGGCTTCGGGGTAGATGCGGTGTTCTTCAATGAGGACGCGGGCGGCCAGCGTTTCTGCCGTGTCACCGGGGAGGACGGGGACGCGGGCCTGGAGGATGGCAGGGCCCTCGTCCATGCCGGGGGTGACGAAGTGGACGGTGCAGCCGTGTTCTTTCACGCCGTCCTTGAGCGCCTGCTCGTGGGTGTGGAGGCCCTTGTGCAGCGGCAGCAGGGAAGGGTGGATGTTGATCATCTTCCCCGCCCATTTCCTGGTGAACTCGGGGGTGAGGAGGCGCATGAAGCCGGCGAGCGCGATATAATCGGGGCGCCAGAGCTTCAGCACGTCGCCGATGGCCAGTTCGAAGCCGATGCGGCTGGGGTAATCCTTGTGCCAGCGCCAGGCGGTGGGGATGTTATAGGTGGCGGCCGTGGCGAGACCGGGGGCGTCGGGCTTGTTGGCGAACACGCCGACGATCTGCGCCGGATAGTTCGGATCACGGGCGGCTTCGATCAGCGCGGTCATGTTGGAGCCGCGACCGGAAATCAGGATGGCGACGCGTTTCCTGCTCACAGTGCCAGCGCGCCCCTGAAAGTGACGGGTTCGCCGGTGCGTTCGGTGAGGCTGCCAACGATGGTGGCCGTCTCGCCGGCCGCGTTGAGATGGGCGACGAGGCCCTCGGCATCCTCGGGAGCGACGGCGCAGAGCATGCCGACGCCGCAGTTGAAGGTGCGGAGCATCTCGCGCTGGTCCATGCCGCCGACGCGCGCCAGCCAGGCGAACACGGTCGGCACCATGACCTGCGACAGGTCGATATCGGCGGCCAGCGTGTCCGGCAGGACGCGCGGGATGTTGTCGATGAAGCCGCCGCCGGTGATGTGGGCGAGGGCCTTGATGCCGATGCTCGCCTTCAGCGCCGAGAGCAGCGGCTTGACGTAGATGCGGGTAGGGGTGAGCAGGGCCTCGGAAAGGGTAACGCCCGGCTGGAACGGCGCTTCGAGATACCAGTCGACGCCGGAAATCTCGACGATCTTGCGGACCAGCGAATAGCCGTTGGAGTGGACGCCGGAGGAGGCGATGGCGACCAGGACGTCGCCCGCGGCGATATCGGCGCGGGGTAGGAGGGTGCCGCGCTCGGCGGCGCCGACGGCGAACCCCGCGAGGTCGTAGTCCTTGCCATGGTACATGCCCGGCATCTCGGCGGTCTCGCCGCCGATCAGCGCGCAGCCGGCAATGCGGCAACCTTCGGCGATGCCTTCGACGATGGCGGTGCCGTTCGCCACATCGAGCTTGCCGGTGGCGAAGTAGTCGAGGAAGAACAGCGGCTCGGCGCCCTGCACGATGATGTCGTTGACACACATCGCCACCAGGTCCTGCCCGATGGTGCGATGGTTGCCGGTATCGATGGCGATCTTGAGCTTGGTACCGACCCCGTCATTGGCCGCGACGAGGATCGGATCGACGAAACCAGCCGCCTTGAGGTCGAACAGGCCACCGAAACCACCGATCTCGGCGTCGGCTCCGGGGCGTCGCGTGGAACGAACCGCAGGCTTGATCGCTTCCACAAGGGCGTTGCCTGCATCGATGTCGACGCCCGCCTGCTTGTATGACAGACCGTTTGGTGGCAGATTCTGCGCGTCGGACATGGGCTTAGCCAGGTTTCCTTCGGGGACCGCTCAATAGGGTCAAATGCGACTGTCGGAACTTTGCGGCGCTGATAGCCGCTCCACCTTACTCGCGCAAGCATGGCACGGTCGATGAGCCTTAGAAACCAAGTGCTGATCTGGGTGGGGATGTTCCTCTCCGCCATCCTGCTGCTGTGGGTGTTCCGCTCCATCCTGCTGCCCTTCGTGGTGGGGCTGGCGCTGGCTTACCTGCTCAATCCGGTCGTCAACTGGCTGCAGAAGATCCGTGTCAGCCGTCCCTGGGCATCGATGATCGTGCTGACTCTGGTGTTTGGGCTGATCATCAGCCTGTTCCTGGCGTTCGTGCCGCTGGTGCTGCAACAGATCCTGGGCCTGACCGGCCGGCTGCCGGGCTACATCTCGGACCTGCAGGGGCTGCTGCAGCAATGGGCGCCGCAGTTCAACGAATGGCTGGGGCCGGAGCGGGCGCAGCAGCTCGAGGGCAGCCTCGCCGACCTGATCGGCCGCGGCGTGGAACTGGTGGGCACGGTGACGGCAGGACTGGCGGCGAGCGGGCTCACGGTCCTCAACACCATTGCCGTGCTGTTCATCACCCCGGTGGTGGCGTTCTACCTCCTTGTCGACTGGGAGGGAATGATGCGGAAGGCGGACGATCTGCTGCCGCGCCAGTACCAGACCGAAATTCGCGGGGTGATCCGGGAGATCGACCAGGCGATGGCCGGCGTGATCCGCGGGCAGGGCGGCGTGATCCTGGTGCTCTGCGTCTACTATACGACCGCCCTGACTGTGACGGGCCTCAACTTCGGCCTCGCCATCGGGCTGATCGGCGGGCTGCTCAGTTTTGTCCCCTATGTCGGGTTCCTGACTGGCTTTGCCCTGTCGATGACGGTGGCGCTGGTGCAGTTCTGGCCCGACCAGTGGGTATTCATCCTGATCGTGTTCGGCATCTACATGGTAGGGCAGTTCCTCGAGGCCAACATTCTCTATCCCAAGCTCGTCGGGCAGAGCATCAACATCAACCCGGTGTGGCTGATGTTCGCGCTGTTTGCCTTCGCACTGCTGTTCGGCTTCGTCGGCCTGCTGCTGGCGGTGCCGCTGGCGGCGATCTCCGGCGTGCTGACGCGATACGCCATCCAGAAGTACCAGGGGTCGAGCCTGTATCTGGGCGCGGACGACGGGTTGATCCTTACTGCCGCGCCGCCCGGTGGCGTCACCGCTGCCGATGGCGTTTCGGTGATCGCGACCGAGGCCACGTCGACCGGCGTGGCCAAGCCGACCCGGCCGCGCCGCCGGCGCACGACGGTGAAATGAGCGCTCCCTTCGCTGCGCCCGACCGACGCGGCCAGCTGGCGCTGGAACTGGGCCACGAAGTGTCGCATGCCGAGGCCGACTTCATCGTCGGTGACGGCAACCGGCTGGCCTATGCCCACGTGTCGGCATGGCCGGACTGGGCCGGGCCGCTGACGCTGATCGAAGGTCCGGCGGGTGTCGGCAAGTCGCACCTGGCGCGGATCTGGGCCGAGCGGGCGGCGGCGGGATACGCGGAGCCCGACAGCGCCGAGGAGCTGTCCCGTGCCGGCGGGATGGCGCCGCTGGTGGTGGAGGATGTCGAGCGGGCGGGTTTCGAGGAGGCGGCGCTGTTCCACCTCCTGAACCAGTCGATGCGCGACCGGCGGCCACTGCTGCTGACCGCCAGGGAGCCGGTTGCCAACTGGCCGTTCACCACCGATGATCTGAAGTCGCGGGCCCGGCTCGCGGCCCGTTTCGGCATGGCGTTGAGCGACGACATTCAATTGTCACAGATGTTTGTGAAGCTGTTCCAGGACCGTCAGGTGACGGTCGATCCCCGAACCATCGGCTACCTGGTAGCGCGAATGGAGCGCTCGCCGGCCGAGGCCGTTGCCCTTGCCGAAATCATGGACAGGCTGGCGCTCGAGCGCGGAGTGGCCATTGGGCGCGGCATTGCCGCCGAGGCCCTGGCCCGGCGCGGCGCTGCGGCCGCCAGCGATCAGATGAAACTGAATTTCGAGGGGCCGGAAGGCGACCATGATGAATGAGATGAGCGACATCGCCGACGCCAGCGCACTTGCCCCCGACGCACAGGAGCTGCGGCAGAGCCCCGCGCGGTTTGTCAACCGCGAGGTCAGCTGGCTGCAGTTCAACATGCGCGTGCTGGAAGAGGCCGGAAACAAGCTGCATCCGCTGCTCGAGCGGCTGCGCTTCGTGTCGATCTCCGCCAACAACCTCGACGAGTTCTTCATGGTGCGCGTCGCGGGCCTCAAGGGCCAGCAGCGTGCCGGAATGACCAAGCTGAGCGCCGACGGACTGACGCCGATCGAGCAGCTCGACGAGATCGCGAACCTCGCCCAGCACCTGCACCTCGAGCAGCAGGACCACTGGCAGCAGCTACGCGAGGAGCTGTTCGCGGCCAACGTGGTGATCCATGAGGTCGACGACCTGAGCTCCGACCAGGTGACGTACCTCCAGAAGCTGTTCCGCGAGGAAATCTTCCCGGTGCTGACGCCGATCGCGGTCGATCCGGCGCACCCGTTTCCGTTCATCCCGAACCTGGGGTTCACGCTCGCCTTCGAGATGGTGCGGCCGGGGACGACGCAGACGCTGACGGCCCTCGTTCGCGTGCCGTCCAATCTCGACCGGTTCGTGACGCTGCCCAAGGACCTGACGCTCGAATCCCGCGTCGAGGTGGTGACCATCGACACGATGATCAACCTGTTCATCGGCAAGATGTTTCCCGGCTACGAGGTCACCGGGGCAGGGTCGTTCCGCATCATCCGCGACACCGAGATCGAAATCGACGACGAGGCTGCCGACCTGGTGGTGGAGTTCGAATCCGCGCTGCGACAGCGCCGCCGTGGCCAGGTGATCCGGCTCGAGATCGAAAAGAAGATGCCGCGCGCACTGCGCCGCCACATCTCCGAGCGGCTGGGCGTCTCGCCGACCGAAACCTTCGAGGTCGATGGGTTCCTCGGGCTCGCCGACGCCAGCAAGATCTGCGACATCGACCGCGCCGACCTGAAGTTCCCACCCTACATGCCGCGCCATCCCGAGCGGGTGCGCGACTACAACGGCGATATCTTCGCCGCAGTGCGGGCCAAGGACCTGCTGGTGCACCACCCGTTCGAAAGCTTCGACGTGGTGGCGCAATTCCTGCAGCAGGCGGCGCGTGACCCCGACGTGGTGGCGATAAAGCAGACGCTCTACCGCACCTCCCGCGACAGCCCGATCGTCAAGGCACTGGTGCAGGCGGCCGAGGCTGGCAAGTCGGTGACGGCGCTGGTGGAGCTGAAGGCGCGCTTCGACGAGGAGGCGAACATCCGCTGGGCCCGCGACCTCGAGCGCGCCGGCGCGCAGGTGGTGTTCGGCTTCATCGAGCTGAAGACCCACGCCAAGATGAGCCAGGTGGTGCGCCGCGAGAACGGCAAGCTGGTGAGCTACTGCCACCTGGGGACCGGCAACTACCATCCGATCACGGCCAAGATCTACACCGACCTCAGCTTCTTTACCGTCGACCCGGCGATCACCCGCGACGTGAGCCGGGTGTTCAACTTCATCACCGGCTATGCGCGGCCCGCCGAGATGGAGGCGCTGGCCTTTTCGCCGGTGACGCTGCGTCAGACCCTGCTCGACAGCATAGCTGCCGAAGTGACGCATGCCGAAGAGGGGCGACCGGCCAATATCTGGCTGAAGATGAACGCGCTTGTCGATCCGGCCATCATCGACGCGCTCTACGATGCATCCGCCAAGGGCGTGAAGATCGAGCTGCTGGTGCGCGGCATCTGCTGCCTGCGGCCCGGCATACCGGGGTTCTCGGAGAATATCCGGGTGCGCTCGCTGGTCGGCAGGTTCCTCGAACACTCGCGCATCTTCTGCTTTGGCAACGGCGAGGCACTGCCCTCGCGGCGCGCGAAGGTGTGGATGAGTTCGGCCGACGTCATGCAGCGCAACCTCGACTGGCGAGTCGAGGTGATGGTTCCCATCCTCAACAAGACCGTGCATAAGCAGATTCTGGACCGGATGATGGTCAACTACCTCAAGGACAACCAGCAGAGCTGGGAGGTGTTGCCCGACGGAAGCTCGGACCGGGTGCGACTCAGGGAGGGCGAAGAGCCCTTCAGCGCGCATGATTACTTCATGACCAATGCGAGCCTGTCTGGACGCGGCAGCGCCTTGCAAAGGGACACCGAGGATAGCGACGATTGAACCAATACTGGGGCGTTGACGCCGACCCCACCGCACAGGGCCGCATCAAGGGTGCGCGTCCGGTGGCGGTGCTCGATATCGGCTCGAACTCCGTGCGTCTGGTTGTGTATGAGCGGCATGCCCGCTCGCTGACCCCGCTGTACAACGAGAAATCTGCCTGCGCGCTGGGCCGTGGCCTCGCGCAGACCGGCAAGATTGCCTACGAGAACATCGACCGGGCGCTGACCGCAATCCAGCGGTTCGCGCTGGTATGCAAGCTGATGCGGGTGGGCAAGATCCACGTGCTCGCCACCTCGGCGGTGCGCGAGGCGTCGAACTCGAAGTCCTTTGTCGATGCCGTCGAAACGACGATGGGGGCACCCGTCAATGTGCTGAGCGGCGAGGCAGAGGCGCATTTCGCGGCACTGGGCGCGATCTCAGGGATGCCGGATTTTACCGGCGTGGTGGGTGACCTCGGCGGTGGCAGCCTGGAGCTTTCGCCGATCGCCTCGGGTCACGACGAAACGGGCGAGACGCACGAACTCGGCGTCATCCGCATGCAGGACGACGCCGCCAATTCACCACCCAAGGCCCAGGTGCTTGCCGCCAAGCGGCTGAAGAAATCGAAGCTGCTGCGCGGGCAGGGCGGCGCCTTCTGCGCCATCGGCGGAACATGGCGCTCGCTCGCCAAGATTCACCAGGTGCTGCGCGGCTATCCGCTTCACATGGTGCAGCACTACACGGTCAAGGCGCCGGACATGCTGAAGCTGTGCGAGGACATCGTCGAGGCGGTGGCGGCGGGCAAGCCCTATGTCGGATCGGAACATGCGAGTTCCGGCCGGCGCGACCTGGTGCCTTACGGCGCGGCCGCGATGATCGAGGTGCTGAAGGCGGGGAAGTTCGACACGGTGGTGTTCTCGGCGATGGGCGTGCGCGAAGGCTACCTCTACGGCCTGCTCGATGACGCCGAACGCAGCGTCGACCCGCTGATCCAGATGGCGACCGACGTGAACACCCTGCGCTCGCGGGCGCCTGGCCACGCCGACGACCTCATCGGCTTCACCTCGGCCTTCCTCGACGCCATCGGCATCGCCGAGACGCCCGAAGAGACGCGGTTGCGCAAGGTGGCCTGCTACCTCGCCGATATCGGCTGGCGCGGTCATCCGGATTACCGCGGCGAGCAGGCGGTGGACATGGTGGCCTACAGCTCGGCGACCGGTGTGGATCATGCCGGCCGGGCGTTCCTCGCGGAGGTGCTGGCGGTGCGCTACATGGGGCTGAAGCACAAGTCGCTGAGCACCGAACTGATGGCGCTCGGCGGTCCGGCGGTGAGCTACCGGGCGCGGCTGATCGGGGCGGCGTTCCGCGTCGGCTACCCGATGTCGGCCGCCATGCCCGGCGTGCTGCCGCGCACCGGCTTTTCGGTGGAGAAGGGGGCGCTGAAGCTGCACCTGCCCGCCGACCTCGCCTTCCTCGACGGCGAACACCTGCGGGCGCGGCTGGAACAACTGGCCGGCGTGGCGGTGATCAAGGCGACCGAAGTGGTGGTCGCGGGATAGGGCCGTGTGCCGCGATCATGGCGTCGATGGCGGCTTCGAGGGGATCGAAGTGATCGGTGTAGATTCGCCAGAGGATCGGGTACTCCACCAGGTGGTAGGTGTGCCGAAGGATGTTGCCGATGTTTCGCACGTCGTGCCACGGAACCTCGGGTCCCAAATCCTTCTGCCAAGCCTCTGGCAGATGTCTTGATGCTTCGCTGAGAATCTCCAGCTGTCGCTCGAAGGCCGAGCGGATCAGGACATCCGACACCATCCGATCGTAGGTGACACCGTGAAGGATGGTTCTGACATCCAGAATCGCGAGCTTGATGTGCTCCGCCCTGAACAGGGCGCGCTCGGTACTCAAAACACGATGACCTGGTCGCGATTGACTGTCCACTTGAAGCTATCGTTCAAGCTCCTGCGCATTACCAGGCTGGACTCCAAGCCCAGTTCGTCTTCGATGACGCCATAAAGGCCGGCCAGATCGAGGAGCGAAAACTTCTCGTCGGCCTCGTCACTGATTTCGATCACGAGGTCGATGTCACTGTCCGGACGGTTGTCTCGGCGGGCTCGCGAGCCAAACAAGGCCATGTGCGTTACTCCACGGCCTTCGAAAGTGGGCCGCAGACGCCGCAGTTCGGCGATGAGTTCTTCGCGGTCGAGGTCACGCATGGCCGGCTCCCTTCGGCCAGCAATCTAGCGCGTTTCCGTCGATTTTTCTAGGGCGGCGCAGTCGCCCTCATCGTTCGACAGGGTCAACGATAGAGCCTGCGGGAGCACGAAAGGCGCTCCCGGCGCCCCTCAATCCTCGTCGTCGTCGAGAATATCGATCTCGATGACACCGCCCTTGCTGGCGGCGAGGCCGATCTTGCCGTGCTTGATGGCGAGGGCCTTGTCGCCGAACAGTTTGCGGCGCCAGCCCTTGAGGGCCGGCACGTCCGCATCGTCGTCGAGGACGAGGGCGTCGATCTCGTCCGAGGTGGCGATGATACGGCTCGCGACGCCGTGTTCTTCGGCCACCGACTTCAGCAGCACGCGAACGAGGTCGCCGACGGCGCCCTTGGCCGAAGGGCCGCGGTAGCGGTCGGGGAGCTTGGGTAGGTCGGTCTTGCCGAGGCCCTCGACCTCCTTGATCAGCGCGATGATCTCGCCGGCCGCGGTGGAACGCCCGAAGCCGCGCTGCACGGCGCGGAGCTTGTCGAACGCCTCGATCGTGAGCGGACGCTGCATGGCGAGTTCGATCAGCGCATCGTCCTTGAGGACGCGACTACGCGGCTGGTCGGAATCCTGCGCGCGGCGCTCGCGCCAGGCGGCGATCGCCTTGAGGGCCGCGACATCGCGCGGCTTGTTGAGGCGAGCCTTGAGACGCTCCCAGGCATGCTCGGGCTGCACCACATAAGTGTGGATGGACTCGAGGACCGCAAGCTCGTCCTCGACCCAGTCCCAGCGGCCGGTATCATCGACCTGCTTGAGCAGCGCCTTGTAGACGTCGCGCAGGTGCGTGACGTCGGCAAGCGCGTAGATCTGCTGCTTTTCGCTGAGCGGGCGGGCCGACCAGTCGGTGAAGCGGGACGACTTGTCGAGCTCGACATTGGTGATGGCGCGCACGAGGTTGTCGTACGAAACGCTGTCGCCGAAGCCGCATACGGAAGCAGCGACCTGCGTGTCGAAGATATTGAGGGGCACCTTGCCGGTAGCCTTCACGAAGATCTCAATGTCCTGCCGGGCCGCATGGAAGACCTTGCGGACCTTCTCGTTGCCGAGGAGCACATAGAACGGCGCGAGATCGAGGCCGGGAGCAAGCGGATCAATGAGAACCGCTTCGTCTTCCGTGGCTGCCTGGATGAGGCAGAGTTTCGGCCAATAGGTCGTCTCGCGCAGGAACTCGGTGTCGACCGTCACGTAATCAAAACCGGCGGCTCTGGTGCAGAACGCTGCGAGCACGTCGGTCGAAACAATCATGTCCATCAGGACTCTTTTCTCAACCGGACTGTGAACGTTGAATAACAGGCGAATCCATGGGGTTCCAGCGTCGAATCTACCTCACGGCCGGTAACCTTGACAAAGCAGCGGTCGCATGCGCTTGTCCCGCGCCTTAACCGCCTTTGCCGAGATCTGAAATGACCCAGATGCACCGCTATCGTTCCCATACCTGCGCCCAGCTGACGACGGGCGACGTGGGCAATAATGTGCGGCTTTCGGGCTGGGTGCACCGCGTTCGCGATCATGGCGGCCTGCTGTTCATCGACCTGCGCGACCATTACGGCATCACCCAGTGCGTGGTGGACCCGGACTCACCGGCTTTTGCCGCCGCCGAAAAGCTGCGCGCCGAGTCCGTAGTGCGTATCGACGGTGAAGTGAAGCTGCGCGCCGAGGGGACTGCGAACCCCAACCTGCCGACCGGCGGGGTAGAGGTGTTCATCCGCGAGCTCGAAGTGCTCGGCGCGGCGACCGACCTGCCCCTGCCGGTGTTCGGCGAGCCGGACTATCCCGAAGACATCCGGCTGCGCTACCGCTTCCTCGACCTCCGCCGCGAAACGCTGCACGCCAACATCGTCAAGCGCACCAAGGTGATCGCATCGATGCGCCGGCGGATGACCGAGATCGGCTTTGCCGAATACTCGACGCCGATCCTGACCGCGTCGTCGCCGGAAGGGGCGCGCGACTTCCTCGTGCCGAGCCGCATCCACCCGGGCAAGTTCTTCGCGCTGCCGCAGGCACCGCAGCAATACAAGCAGCTGCTGATGGTGGCCGGCTTCGACCGCTACTTCCAGATCGCGCCGTGCTTCCGCGACGAGGACCCGCGCGCCGACCGCCTGCCGGGCGAGTTCTACCAGCTCGACCTCGAGATGAGCTTCGTTACCCAGGAAGACATCTGGAACACCATGACGCCGGTGATCACCTCGATCTTCGAGGAATTCGCCGACGGCAAGCCGGTGACCAAGGACTGGCCGCGCATCCCGTACGACACGGCGATCCGCACCTACGGCTCGGACAAGCCGGACCTGCGCAACCCGATCGAGATGCAGGAAGTGACCGAGCATTTCCGCGGTTCGGGTTTCGGCGTGTTCGCCAACCAGCTCGCGTCCGACAGCAAGGTGCAGGTGTGGGCAATTCCGGCGCCGACTGGCGGCTCGCGCGCATTCTGTGACCGCATGAACGCCTGGGCGCAGGGGCAGGGGCAGCCTGGCCTCGGCTACATCTTCTTCAAGGACGGCGCCGGTTCGGGCCCGGTGGCCAAGAACATCGGCGAAGAGCGGACGACGGCCATTCGCACGCAGCTCGGGCTCGCTGACGGCGATGCGGTGTTCTTCGTGCTCGGCCGTCCCGAGAAGATGTACAAGTTTGCCGGCGAGGCGCGGGTGAAGGTCGGGCTCGACCTGAACCTGACGCAGCTCGACCAGTACAAGCTCTGCTGGATCGTCGACTTCCCGTTCTACGAGTGGAGCGAGGAAGACAAGAAGTTCGACTTCGCCCACAACCCCTTCTCGATGCCGCAGGGCGGCCGCGAGGCGCTGGACGGGCAGGATCCGCTCACCATCAAGGCGTACCAGTACGACGCGGTGTGCAATGGCTTCGAGATCGCCTCGGGCTCGATCCGTAACCAGGAACCGGAGACAATGGTCGCCGCCTTCGAAAAGACGGGCAAGAGCCGGGCCGAGGTGGAGGAGCAGTTCGGTGGACTCTACCGCGCCTTCCAGTATGGCGCCCCGCCGCATGGTGGCGCGGCGTTCGGTGTCGATCGCATCGTGATGCTACTGTGCGGGGTGCAGAACCTGCGCGAGATCACGCTGTTCCCGATGAACCAGCAGGCCGAAGACCTGCTGATGGGCGCGCCAAGTCCAGCCGAGCCCAAACAGCTGCGCGAACTGGGCATCCGCCTCAACCTGAGCTGAGGCGGACAACCATCACGATGCCAAGGGCGCCCGCGGGGCGCCCTTTTTGTTTCCGGGTCGGCAGGTGAGAGTTAACGGTCGTTAACGATCCCTTAAGCACGTGGGCGATAGGCATTTTCTGCCTAGCTCGGGGGCCGGATTCGCGTGACGTGAAGTCGAAATACGCCAATGTGCTGATGCTGCTCGCAGCAATCGCGGCATTCCTGCCGGTGATGGCGGTCGACTTCCTGCTCGATTCCTACGTGCGGGTGAAGGAGCGGGCGGTGCTGCAGAACGCTGCCGATGCCATTGCCTCCAACGTCCAGACTGGTGCCTACGATGCCATTGCCTCGCTGCGGCGCGTGCTGGCCGAGAGCCCATCGCTGTGCACGCCGAGCTTCATCGCCAACGTGCACAAGCAGATGGAGCAGAGCCTCTACCTGCGGCAGGTGCTGGTGGAGAACTACAACGGCGTCCAGTACTGCGACGCGCTGGGCAAGGAAGTCAGCTACTCGGTTCTTTCGAAGCCGCTGCCGATCCCCAACCATACCGAGACGCTGGAAATCGCGCGGCTCGGTGGGCTGGCTGCGCCGGTGCTGAAGGTGATGCAGGGGTTTGGCGACGCCCGCAAGGTATCGGCCTTCGCCCCGATGGTTGCCTCGACGCCGCAGAGCGTGCTGGCCGGGCTGAAACCGACGACCACAGTCCGGCTCTCGCTGGCCGACGGCACCGAGGTGATGACCGCCGGTGACCCCAACGCCTTCGGTGACCAGGGCGGTACCGAGTTCCTGACCGTTGAGAGCTTTGCCGGCGAACTGCCGCTCAGGGTGAACGCGACGGTGCCGTTCGCCATCGTGCGCGCGGATTATTCCGACCTCGATGCCAGCTTCACGGTGCTTTGCTGCCTGATGTGCGGGGCGTTCCTGGCGCTGGCACTGCAATATGTGCGGCGCTCGGACCTGCCGGCCTTCGATCTCGAGCGGGCCATCGCGGCGGGCGAACTGAAGCCGTATTACCAGCCGGTGATCAACCTGCGGACCGGGGCGCTCGCCGGCTGCGAGGTGCTGTGCCGGTGGGAAAAGAAGAATGGCGAAGTGGTTTCACCGGGAGCCTTCATCGACTACGCGGAGGTCACCGGGCTTGCCGTGCCGATGACTGTGAGCCTGATGCAGCAGGTGAAGGCAGACCTCAGCGAGCTCTGCCGCGACATGCCGGACATCAAGGTCTCGATCAACCTGTTCGAGGGACACTTCCGCGACGGCAACGTGGTCGAGGACGTGCAGACGATCTTCGGAGGCTCGTCGATCTCGTTCCGCCAACTGGTGTTCGAGATCACCGAGCGGCAGCCGTTGAGCCAGTTGCAGGCGGCAAACTCGGTGATTGCCGGGCTGCATGCGCTGGGGTGCCGGGTGGCGATGGACGATGCGGGCACCGGCCACTCCAACCTCGCCTACATGCAGACGCTGGGCGTCGACGTAATCAAGATCGATCGGGTGTTCACCGAGATGGTGAAGGAGGGCACGACGCAGGTGCCGGTGCTCGACGGGCTGATCGTGATGGCCCACGACCTCGGTACCGAGATCGTGGCGGAGGGCGTCGAGACCGAGGCACAGGCCTTGTACCTTCGGGCGAGGGGCGTGGTGCATGCCCAGGGGTACCTGTTTGCGCCGGCGCTTCGGGTAGCGCCTTTCCGCGACCTGGCGCGGGCGCTCAACGGCGCTGGCAAGGTGGAAACCGCCCGGCCGGCGATTTCGGCGGCCTGAGCAACGAACCCGACAGTTTCCCGCGCGTCTCGCCTTCCCTTGGACCGAGTTTGGTGGCACTTCATCCAAACTCTCGGGGAGGGCCTGAATGTCTGCCGACATCAATGAACAGCGCAGGGCGTTGCGCGAAGCCGCACTGCATTTCCACGAGTTCCCCAAGCCCGGCAAGCTGGAGATCCAGGCCACCAAGCCGCTGGGCAACCAGCGCGACCTGAGCCTCGCCTATTCGCCCGGCGTCGCGGCGCCATGCGAGGAGATCGCAGCCAATCCCGACTCGGTGACGAAGTACACCTCGCGCGGCAACCTCGTGGCGGTGATCTCGAACGGCACGGCGGTGCTGGGGCTCGGGAACATCGGCGCGCTGGCCTCCAAGCCCGTGATGGAAGGCAAGGCGGTGCTGTTCAAGAAGTTCGCCGGCATCGACGTGTTCGACATCGAGATCGACGAGCAGGATCCGCTGAAGTTCATCGAAGTAGTGCGGCCGCTCGAGCCGACCTTCGGCGGCATCAATCTCGAGGACATCAAGGCGCCCGAGTGCTTCATGATCGAGGAAGCGCTGCGCGAGCGCATGCAGATTCCGGTATTCCACGACGACCAGCACGGCACGGCGATCATCGTCGGCGCGGCGGTGCTGAACGGGCTCGAACTGAGCGGCAAGAAGATCGACGAGGTGAAGATCTGCACCTCGGGGGCAGGGGCCGCGGCAATTGCCTGCCTCAACGTGCTGCTGGCGCTGGGCGCGAAGATCGAGAACATCTGGGTGGCGGACAAGGACGGCCTGCTGACCTATCGCCGAAACGACGTGAACGACAAGTGGCGCGGCAAGTTCTGCCGCCACGACAGCGAGGCGACCTCGCTCGCCGAGGTGATCGACGGGGCGGATGTGTTTCTCGGCCTGTCGGCGGCCGGGGCGTTGAAGCCCGAGATGCTGCTGAAGATGGGGCCGAGCCCGCTGATCCTGGCGCTGGCCAATCCCAACCCCGAGATCATGCCGGAGGTGGCGAAGGAGCTGCGGCCCGACGCGATGGTCTGCACCGGGCGGTCGGACTATTCGAACCAGGTCAACAACGTGCTGTGCTTCCCCTACATCTTCCGGGGCGCACTCGACGTGGGGGCGACGGCGATCAACGAGGAGATGAAGCTGGCGGCGGTGAAAGCCATCGCCAAGCTGGCGCACGACCCCGGGCTCGAAGTGTCGCCATCGGGGCAGCCCGCGGTGTACGGGCCCGATCACATCATTCCCAATCCCTTCGACCAGCGGCTGATCCTGCGCATCGCGCCGGCAGTGGCGCGGGCGGCGATGGATTCGGGGGTGGCCAAGCGGCCGATCACCGATTTCGAGGCCTACAAGGACAGTCTCAACCGCTTCGTCTTCCGCTCCGGCCTCGTGATGAAGCCCGTGATCGACCGGGTGGTGGGGCACGCCAAGCGCGTCGCCTTCGCCGATGGCGAGGACGAACGCGTGCTGCGCGCCGCGCAGGTGCTGATCGAGGACCGCATGGCGCTGCCCATCCTGATCGGCCGCCCGCAGGTGATCGAGAGCCGGCTGCAGCGCTTCGGCCTGTCGATCAAGCCGGGACGCGACTTCGAGGTGATCAACCCCGAGGACGATCCACGCTACCGCGACTATGTGGACCTGTTCCACTCGCTGGTCGGGCGGAGTGGCGTCACTCCCGACATCGCGCGGACGATCGTGCGCACCAACACCACGGTGATCGCTGCCCTCGCCATGAAGCGGGGCGATGCCGATGCGCTGCTCTGCGGCTTCCAGGGGCGGTACATCAAGCATGTGCGCGACATCCGCTCGATCATTGGGCTGCAGGATGGGATCAAGGAGGTCTCGGCGCTGTCGATGCTGATCATGCCGCGCGGCGCCTTCTTCCTCGCCGACACGTACGTGAACATGGACCCCACGCCCGAGGAACTGGTGTCGATTGCGCTGCAGGCGCGCGATCACCTCAAGCGCTTCAACATCGAGGCGCGGGCGGCGCTGCTCAGCTACTCGAACTTCGGTTCGCGCGACGGCGACAGCGCCTTCAAGATGCGCGAGGCCTACCGGTTGCTGCAGGCCGTGGCGCCCGAGATGATCGTCGAGGGCGAAATGCAGGGCGACCTGGCGCTTAACCAGGACCTGCGCGAGCGCTACATCCCCGACTCCGTGCTCAAGGGCGAGGCGAACCTGCTGCTCTTCCCCAACCTCGACAGCGCCAATCTGTCGATGACGCTGCTCAAGGAAATGAACAACGCGCTGGCGGTCGGGCCGATCCTGATGGGGCCGCGCGCGCCGGCGCACATCCTCGCGCCCTCGACCACCAGCCGTGGAATCGTCAATATGACAGCGATCGCCGCCAGCGAAGCGGTGACGCTCGGGGAGACAAGTGCATGATCCGCCATACGGTTGTCTTCGTTCTGAAGCACGCGCACGGTTCGCTGCAGGAAAAGGCGTTCCTGCGCGATGCCAAGGTGCTGAAGGAGATTCCGGGGGTCGAGAAGTTCGAACAGCTCAAGCAGGTGAGCAAGAAGAACGACTACCAGTTCGGCTTCTCGATGGAGTTCAAGGACCAGGCGGCCTACGACGCCTACAACGTCCACCCCAAGCACGTCGCCTTCGTGCAGGACCGCTGGGAGCGTGAGGTGGAGCGGTTCCTGGAAATCGACTACGTGCCGTTGTGACCCGTCGTCAGCCTTCCCGGTGCCGGACGATGACACCGCACCAGTTGCGGCCGTCATACTCCTGGTATCCCAGCGTATAGGCGTAGCTAACGAGGCCGCCCGCGTCGTCGAGATATGAGCCGCGTCCGCTGCTGGCGCGGAGCGGGAAGGGCTTGAACAGCCGCTCCTTGTCGGAAGAGGCGATAACCCGGCCGCTGCCATCGAGCAGCATGACGGTGATGTCGTCCTTCGCCTCCGAGGACAGGCCGGCCTCGGTCTCGACGATGGTACTGCCCTGCAATTCCCAATCGAAATAGACGCCAAGCATGCCCAGCAGCTTGCCGCGGCTGTCGCCCCGCTCGTGGACGCCCGTCGCATAGACCAGGACCTGCCGGTCGCCGTGAACGCTGCTGCGGCGAACCTCGTCCATCGTGTACTCGTCACCGCTCGTCAGGGCGGCAGCAGCACGCACCCACGGCTCCGAACCGAGGTCGGCGCCCAATAGACCGTGGCGGTAGGTGGGGTTTGCGGTGGCCACGACCTTGCCTTGCAGGTCCACCAGCACCAGGTCCGAGTAGACCGAGTAGTAGCGGTGGATCACCGCCAGCCGCTGGCTGGCGTAGGCAGCAGGCTCCGCATTGCGGTCGAGCAGTGCCTGCCATAGCGCGGTGTCGGTCGCCCACCAGCGCACATCGGCGGTCCGCTCATAGAGATTGCGCACGATCAGTTGCACCAACCCCTGCGCCAGGTCGGTGAGGCGGGCGCCCTCGAGGTCGCCGACCATGTCGCGGCTACGATCGATACGGGCCTGCATCGACAGCTGGAAACGGTCTGCGGCCTCGGCAGCATGCTGTGACAGCCGCTGCACTTCCTGCGCAACCACCGAGAAGCTCCGTCCGGCATCGCCGGCGCGGGCCGCTTCGATCACCGCGTTCAATGCCAGCAATTTGGTCTGGACCACGACCTGCCGATTGGCATTGCCGAAGTGGCGCAGGTCGCCATCGATTGCGTCGATGACGGTGCGCATGGTGGTGGCGGAGTTGGTATCGTCGGGGCGTACGGCAGACATCACGATCCTTGAGTGCTGTCCGCCGAACCTGACACACTAGTGCCTAGAAACTATTAAGCTCTTTGCCCTCGGGGTCAAAGATGCAGGCTACTGGAACGCCGTCTCCGCAAAGCTCCGCAGCTTCCGCGAATGAAGCCGCTCCGGCGGCTGGTCGCGGAGGATTTCCATTGCCCTCAGGCCGATCTGGAAGTGGCGGTTGACCTGGGTGCGGTAGAAGTCCGACGCCATGCCGGGGAGTTTCAGCTCGCCGTGTAGCGGCTTGTCGGAAACGCAGAGCAGGGTGCCGTAGGGGACGCGGAAGCGGAAGCCGTTGGCGGCGATTGTTGCAGACTCCATGTCCAGTGCCACCGCGCGCGACTGTGACAGCTGGCGGGTGATGGACGCCTGGTCGCGCAACTCCCAGTTGCGGTTGTCGAAAGTGGCAACGGTGCCGGTGCGCATGATGCGCTTGGTGGCGATGCCGTGTGTCTCGGTGATCTCGGCCACCGCCTGCTCGAGCGCCACCTGCACTTCGGCAAGGGCCGGAATGGGGACGGTGACCGGCAGGTCGGCGTCGAGCACGTGGTCTTCGCGCAGGTAGGCGTGGGCGAGCACGTAGTCGCCAAGTTCCTGCGAGTTGCGGAGGCCGGCGCAGTGGCCGAGCATGATCCAGGCATGCGGGCGGAGCACCGCGATGTGGTCGGTGATCGTCTTGGCGTTCGACGGGCCGACGCCGATGTTGACGATGGTGATGCCGCGGTTGCGCGGCATGGTGAGGTGCAGCGCCGGCATCTGCGGGATGCGGGTGGCGCGCACCCCGGTATTGCCGCCGCCGAGGCGGACATTGTGGGTGGTATAACCCCCGGGCTCGACGAACCCGTCATACTCCGGATGCCCGTCCTGCATGAACTTCTGCGCCACGCGGGCGAACTCGTCCATGTAGAAGGCATAGTTGGTGAAGATCACGAAGTTCTGGAAGTGATCGGGCTCGGTGCCGGTGTAGTGCGCCAGCCGCTGCAGCGAATAGTCGACGCGCGGGGCGGTGAAGTGGGCGAGCGGGTAGGGGCCACCGGGCGGCGGCACGAAGGTGCCGTTGGCGATCTCGTCGTCGGTATCCTGCAGGTCGGGCACGTCGAACAGGTCGCGCAGCGGGATGGGCAGGGCGTTGATCGCCTCGCCGTCGATGCGCTCGGTCGTCGGGATGGCGAAATGCAGCGGAATGCGGGTGGTCGACTCGCCGACCTCGATGGCGCCGCCGTGGTTGGCGAGGATCACCGTGAACTGCTCGATGAGGTAGCTCTTGAACAGGTCGGGTGCCGTCACCGTGGTGCGGTAGATGCCGGGCGTGTGCAGGTAGCCATAGGGCAGGGTGGAATCGGTCTTGCCGTAGCTCTTCGAGGTGACCTGGACTTCCGGGTAGAAGGCGCGGACGCGGCCCTTGGGCACATGGCCCTTGGTCAGGCTGAGCAACTGGGCGCGGATGAAGCCGGTGTTCCGGCGGTAGATCTCCGCGATGTAGGCCCACGCTTCGACAGGGTCGGTGAAGGCCTTCTTCGCCAGGGGCTCGGGAGTGATGGTATCCATGGTGTTCTCGTTGGCAATGCGCGCCTCGCGGCGGCGCCTTGCAGGCCATCCTTAGGGTCTATGCGGTAGCGAGGCAATTACCTTACCTGCCGTTCATGAATCTCACATTCGAGCGAGGGGACTTTTCCTGCCGCATTGGCGCACCATCTTAAGGTCAGTTCACTGGAATTCTGCAAACGACCCATGCACCGGTGAACCCTAGAGAAGTTGCCTGCCGCTGCCCCCAAGCCCTCAATAGTGCGGCGGGCGCTTCTCAAGGCCCTGACACTGGAAACAGTGTCGGGGCCAATTGATTTCGGCGGCCTGCCTAGTTGGCTGGCGTGACGCGATGATGTCGGCTCACGGATAGTGGCGCCTTAGCTCGGCCACCGAAAAGTCGATGAGTTCGCGCAGCACGGCCGCGTCGATATCCTCCAGTTTCCTCACATAGAGGCATGCCTTGCCCATCCGGTGCCGCCCGAGCCGACCGAGCAGCTCGGGGGCGCGTTGGCTGCTCTCCGGGAAATAGACGCCCGTGAGGTAGATCGAGAACTCCGACTTCCGGGGCGAGAACGAGACGAGCGCGCTGTCGCCCTCCCGCCCGGTATCATAGCGGTAGCGATAGCGGCCGAACCCGACGATCGAACTGCCCCACATCGCCGGCGGTTCGCCGGTGGCGGCGGACATGATCGCCACGAGCCGGTCGGCATCCGTCCGGCGAACCGGATCGAGCTCGTCGAGAAACGCCGACACCGCGTTGCTGCCGATGATCGGATGGCGGTCGAGATTTTCCATGGCGGCCCCCCTGGCTTGCGTCGCCCGCCATAATCCATACTCCTCACCGGCGATGCCAGGGTTATCCGATCATGGACAATCCGCGTCCGATCGTGTCACACGGTGCCGCCCTGCGGGCGTGATGGAATGGTAGACATACGGGACTTAAAATCCCGAGGGTGTACACCCGTGCGGGTTCGAGTCCCGCCGCCCGCACCACTGCTCTCCGACGGGCCAAACGTACCGCTTGCGCCAATCTTTTGGCAAAGAGCCGCCACAGTGGGGGAACCGCCGCCGTTGCAACTCATTGAGTTTGCAACCGGCACCGACAGAGCGTCAGTCGTGCAGCCGTCACCCCAACCCATATGGAGTTGTGCGATGAGCGCCTCTGATTTTCCCTCGCAATCGCTGACCGGCACTGAGGCGGAGGACCGTATCCGCCGTGATGCCGCCGATCTCGCCGATACCGCCCGCCACGATCTTGCCGATGTGACCGACACGGTGAAGCAGGAGGCAGCCGCGCTCGGCGAGGAAGCCAAGTCGCAGCTCGCCGACGTCGCCGAGAAGGCCAAGGGCATGGCGGAGGACCAGAAGGAGGTCATCGTCAACCAGCTCGACGGCGTTTCCAGCTCGCTCGACAAGGTCGCCGGCGAACTCGAGGAGAAGGGCGAAAGCACCGCCTACTACGTTCGCATGGTCGCCGATGGCGCGAGCAAGCTGACCTCGACGGTTCGCGACAACAATGTCGATGACATCATGCACATGGCCGAGGATTTCGGCCGCAAGCAGCCGGTCGCCTTCATGGGCGCTGCGGCACTGCTCGGCTTCGTCGCCAGCCGGTTCATGGTGGCGAGCGCTTCGCGCCGCTCCGGCCAGGCGCCGGTAACCACCTCGCAGCAGTACCAGCCGCCGGTCGCCAACAACTCCTACGCCGCCGACACCGTCAGCCCGAGCAGCACGCCCTCGTATAACCGCCCGGTGGGAGGCAATGATGTCGGCATCTGAACAGCCACGCTCGATCACTGATCTGGTCGGCGGGCTCGTCGGCGATATCTCCGGGCTGTTCCGCAAGGAAATCCAGCTCGCCAAGGCCGAAGTCTCCGAGAAGGTCGACCATGTCGTCGGCTCGTCGAAGGGCCTCGCCATCGGTGGCGTTCTCGCCATCGGTGCCGTGGGCGTCTTCCTCACCGCGATGGTCACCGGGCTCGGCTGGTTGCTGATGGCGATGGGCTTTTCCGAGCCTGCCGCGAGCTTCGTTTCGTCGCTGGTCGTGGCGCTCGTCGTCGGCGGTATCGCCTGGAGTTTCATCTCCGGCAGCCTCGCTGAGTTGAAGAAGGCCGACCTCAATCTGGACAAGACAACCCATTCCCTGGCGCGTGACGCCGAGGTCGTAAAGGAGAGCTTCTGATGAGCACCTATTCCAAGGATTCCGCCGAGCTCGAGCGCGAGGTCGAGGCCCAGCGCCAGAAGGTCGAAAGCCGTATCGACGAGATCCGCGAGCGCCTGTCGCCCGGCCAGATCGTCGATGAGCTGCTGAGCTACACCAAGAACGGCGGCCAGAACTTTGCCGCCAATCTCGGCCAGACCGTGTCGAACAACCCGATGCCCGCCGCGCTGCTCGGTATCAGTCTCGTCTGGCTGATGTCGGGGCAGGGCCCGAAGCTCTCGGCTTCGCATCCCGAGCCGGCTCGTCCGCGCAACACCGACTACTCGCGCTTCAACGAATATCCCTACGCCTCCGTCTCGGGCGGCATGCGCCGGGTCGGCCACGCGGCCGATGACTCTGGCAAGTGGTACAGCCATTTCGAGGACAATTCGGGCAAGCGCTACAAGGCGGAATCCAACGAGCTTGGCCACCGTGCCAGCGAGTTCATGGACGATACCGGCCGCAAGTTTGGCGGCTTTATCGATGAGGCCGGCCACCGCGTCCGCGACTTCCAGGACGAGGCAGGCAACCGCTTCGAAGACGCCATGGGCTGGGCCTCGCACACGCTCCACGATGCCCAGCAGGGCGTCAGCCATGCCATCGACGAGGTGACGCACCAGGCCCAGAAGCTGGGTGGGGAGGCGCAGCACCAGGTCGATCGCACCACCCGCATGGCCATGGACCTGTTCCGCGACCAGCCGCTGGTGGCCGGCGCGCTCGCCTTCGCCGCCGGCGCGGCGATCGGCGCGGCCCTGCCGCACACCGACCAGGAAGACCAGGCCATCGGCAAGGTCGCCGACAAGGTGAAGGGCAAGGCCGTCGAGGCCGCCTCCGAAGTCTACGAGGACGGCAAGGCCAAGGCCGCCGAGCTCTACGAAAAGGGCAAGGACGGCGCGGCGCAGGTCTATGACGAAGTCCGTGGACAGGGCGTCGCCCAGCACTGACCGTCACCGGCCAAGGCTGTTGATCACTATCGACCGGGTCGGCCACACGCCGGCCCGGTTTCTGCTTTTCATCGCACCGGGGGTACGCTCAAATCGGGCATCGAGGGAGACATCATGCTGCTGAAGCTTGAAGTGCTGGAAGCGATCAGGCGCGGCGAGATCACGCTGCAGTTCCGGCGCTGGTCGCGGCCGACGGTGAAGCCGGGCGGCACGCTGAAGACGAAGGTCGGGCTGCTGCAGATCGGCCGGGTCGACGAGATGTCGCCGGACGACGTCAGCGATGCCGATGCCAAGGCGGCGGGCTTTGCCGACGTGCCGGCCTTCCGCAAGTGGCTGGCCACCATGAAGGAAGGCCCGATCTTCCAGCGTATCGAAGTCAGCTATCTCGGAGACGCCGCATGAAGGGCCACTCGATCGCTCTGGCCGCCATCGCCCTTGGCATGGCCGCGCCTCTTGCCTCACCCGTCCTCGCCGAGGATGCGGCCTGCACCATCTGGACCGTCGGCATGGTCGAGGACGAGGGCGGCGAAGTGCTCACGGCGCAGGCCTGCTCCACCGATCGCCCTGATGCGTATCTGGGGCTTAGCTGCTTTGCCGGCAGCGTTTTCGTCCGCTACGACCTCGGGCTCGGCGGCGAAGCGGAACCGGCGCTGGACGAGGTGACCGACGTCACCTTCTCGACCGGCAGCGACGCCGTCACCCTGACCATGGCCTACCAGGCGATGGACGGCACCCATGCCGCCGATGCGACCCTCGACGACCCGCTGATCCAGTTGCTCAAGGCCGGTGAAACCGTCACCGTCAAGGACGAGCCGGGCCGCTACCCGGTCAGGACCTTCTCGCTCGAGGGCTCGGCTGCGGCGCTGGGCGGGCTGGTCGCGGGGTGCAGCTGACGCCCCGCTCCGACCGGGTAACTTTGCGCACACCAACTCGTGTCGCCCTGAATTTCCTCGTCCCCGGAACGCTTTGCCCAAGTCGTGCATTTCCCTAGCACAACCAACAGGGAGACCTCAGATGCACAAGGACGAAGTCAAAGGCGCCGCCAAGGAAGCCCGTGGTCACGTCAAGGACGCGATCGGCAAGGTGACCGGCGACGACAAGCTGCGCGTCGATGGTGCCGCCGACAAGGTCGAAGGCAACGTGCAGAAGAACGTTGGCAAGCTGAAGGACGACGCGGCCGACGCGCTGAAGAAATAACCAAAGCCGCGCTCCGCGCGGCACCGCGATTGCCTCGCCGGCGTGGGAACCGGGCTGGTGAGGGCACAACGCCCGGATCGGCACGGAGACCACGCCGATCCAGCAAAACGCGGAAGCGCTGCAGCGCCATCTGAAAGGCCGCCCAACGGGCGGCCTTTTGCTATGCTCGGTGCTCCAGCAGCGGGAGTCGGCAGATGATCGGCAGCATCCTTGCGGGCGTCGTTGCCCTCATCCACCTCTACATCCTCGTGCTCGAGATGGTCCTGTGGGACAGGCCGCAGGGCATGAAGGCTTTCGGCACCACGCCCGAGTTCGCCGCGCAGACGAAGGTGCTTGCCGCCAACCAGGGCCTCTACAACGGCTTCCTCGCGGCGGGCCTGATCTGGGGCATCGGGCTGGGTGAAGCGGGCGATCCGATCAAGCTGTTCTTCCTCGGCTGCGTCGCCGTCGCCGGGCTCTACGGTGCTGCCACCGCCGGCCGCAAGATCCTGTTCGTGCAGACCATTCCCGCGGCCATCGCGATGATCGGCGTGTGGTTTGCCTGAGGGTTGTTCACAGGTCGGCAACCCTGTGCCCAAGCAGTTTGCCGTAGCACTGCGTAACGGCTAACGTCAGGGTACGCGGGCGGCGTGACTTGGGGTGAACTACCGATGTGGGATTTCTCCATCGGGCAGGCTTTGACGCTGATGGGGCGCACCATGCCCTTCATCGTGCTCCGCGTGCTCGTCTATGCCGGCATTGCCATCGCATACGTTCTCGTTACCGGTGTCGGAGCCGGGGTCGGCTGGGGCATCGGGGCCTTCGGCGACGAGGAGTTCCGCGCCGGTTCCACCATCTGGGGCGGCGGCATCGGCTTCGCGCTGACGGCCGGGGTGCTCTACTTCGCCCGCGAGTACATCCTCTACATCGTCAAGGCCGGCCACATCGCCGTGCTGGTGAAGCTGATCGACGGAGAGGCCGTGCCCGATGGGCAGAACCAGGTCACCTACGCCACCACCATCGTGAAGGACCGCTTCATCGAGGCCAACGTGCTGTTCGCCATCGACCAGCTGGTCAAGGGTGTGCTCAACGCCATTGTCGGCCTCGTGCAGGGAGTGGCCTCGTTCCTGCCGATTCCCGGCCTCACCAATCTGGTGCAGGTGGTCCGCGCCTTCCTCAAGATCGCCGTCGGCCTCGTCGACGAAGTGATCCTCGCCCACGCCATCCGCACCAATGCCACCAACCCCTGGGCCTCGGCGCAGACGGCACTGGTGCTCTACGCGCAGAACTACCCCACCATGCTGAAGAACGCGGCCTGGCTCACCGTCATCACCTATGGCCTCGCCTTTATCGTGTTCCTCGTCATGCTGGCCCCCGCGGCGGCGATCGTGTGGCTGATGCCGGGCGGCTGGTCGGCGGCGGGCGTGGTGTTCGCGCTGATCTTCGCCTGGGCGGTGAAGGCGGCGCTGATCGAGCCCTTCGCCATCGCCTGCCTGTTGCAGGTGTTCTTCCGCACCACCGCCGGCCAGCGGCCCGACCCCGAGTGGGACGCGCGGATTTCCGGCGTGTCGAAAAAGTTCACCGAGCTCAAGGACAAGGCCGGCCAGTGGATGGGCGGCCGCGCGACAGCGGGGGGGATGGACCCGGCGCGCTGAGGCGCAGAGCCATGAAACAGGTCATCTTCCAGCTCGACTACGGCATGGTCAGCCACGGCCTCGCGCCGCTCTACGTCGATGGAGTCGCCACCGAACTTCGGTTCTGGGGCTTCTCCAACGACATCCTCCGCCGCCTCGCCCGCCTCAACGAGCTCTACGACCGCCAGGTCAACTGGGACAACCCATCCGACCGCACCTGGCGCATCTCCGACCGCGACCGCAACGAGTTCAACGCACTGCTCCCTTTCGTGATCTCGGAGCTGCAGGTGGCCATCGGCCACAAGTGGCAGATCGTGGTGGAGACGCGGGCGTTGTGAGGGGCGGTCAAGGTAGGGTTCGGCCCCCCCCCGGCGCTGGTGGCTCACTTGCCCCAGAAGGCGTCTTCCTGCTCGGGGTTCGAGGAGAAGAGCCAGACCTCGACAATCTTGCCGTCGGCAATACGCAGGAGGTCGATGCCGGGCTGGTCGAGCTTGATGCCGTCCCGCTGGGCTGCGAACTCGATCTCGATGGCCACGAGATCGCCGTTGGCGAGAAAGCGATGGGCGTGAGTGATGGCGAACGTTCCGCCCGACGCCGCCATCATGCCTCCGAACATCTCGCCGAACTCTGCAATGCCGTTCTTGACACCCGAGAACTGGTTGTCGCCAGGCTGATGCCAGACGACCTGGGGTGAGATCAGGCTGCCAAGGACCGCCTGGTCGCCGCTCTGGACAGCTTTGATGTAGCTCTTTGCGATGTCGATTTCTGTCATGTCTATCTCTCTGGTTGCCGATGGCGGGACTGTCGCACTGACTGCGATGCAGTGCGTGAGAGTGGTAATAATGGTCCGGACCTCACTCTGTCGTGGTGGTTTGGTGCCGATTTATGATAATAATCGGACATCATGACAGCTAGGGAGCAGGAATGGCTGGGGCTCGGGCCAAGGTTGGCAAGATCGAGTACCGTCCGCGCGGACGCGGGCTCGACGTTGAGGTGTTCCTGTTTTCCGACCTGCGCGGGCGGGTCTCCCGCGCAGACCTGCTGGCGCTGTACCACTACTCGTTCCACACGCTGATTTGCGTGACCGAGGGCGAGGTTACCCAGCTGGTGGACTTCCAGTCGGTCGCCTGCTCAGCAGGGTCGCTGCTGGTGCTCCGCCCCGGCCAGGTCCACAGTTTTGGTCGTGACGAAGGTTGGGACGGGTGGATGGTCCTGTTCCGGGCAGACTTCCTGCCCTCGGAGACGCAGACGACCGCCGACCTGTTGCCGGGCCTCGGGCTCGACCGGTTGCCGGATCATCTGTCGCTGTCGACGGGTGACTTCGAGGCGATCAGCGAGGTCATCGCCAGAATGCGACAGGACGCCGAAAGCGATGCTTCTCCCAAGGACGTTCATGCGCTTCTGCGTTACCAGCTTTGCGCCCTGCTGGTTCGCCTTACCATCCTGCAGGATCAACATGTTGGCCCGACTGTCGGACGAACCCCGGGACTGCAGCGATTCGCCAGTTTCCGGGCACTCGTCGAACAGAACTACGCTGGTTGGCATCAGGTCGCTGAGTATGCAGATGCGCTGGCCTGCACCGAAAAGAGCCTGACGCGGGCAGCGCTGGAAGCGACCGGTAAGAGCGCCAAGAGCATCATTGCAGATCGCATTGCGCTCGAAGCCAAGCGGCTTCTGGCGCATACCGACGGCCCCATCTTCCTCATCGCCGAGCGACTGGGGTTCGGAGAGGCAACCAACTTCACCAAGTTCTTCAAACGCGAGACGGGCCGAACGCCGCTCGGATTCCGAGAGGAACACAAGTTGGCCAAGTGAGGCAAACGGCGGCTTGTGGCGCGCACAGCGGACCTCGTAGCAGCGCCAATCAGCGTCAATGCCTGTGCAGCCCCTACCCAAACGAATAGTGCAACCGCGCCCCGCCGCTCCCCAGCGCGTGCGCCGATAGCAGCTTCAGCCCTAGGGAAAAGCCGGTCGGCGGGAACAGCGGGGTGCCGCCGCCGATCAACTGGCTGATGACGTATGCCTCGAGCTCGTCCAGCGCGCCGCGTTCGATGAAGGCCATCTGCAGCTTGCCGCCGCCCAGCATCCACACGTCGCCATCGTCGAGCGCGCGGAGTTCGGCGATCAGCGCATCGACATCCGCGCGTGTCTCGAGCGCGCCGATCGGGTCGGGCAGGGGGCGTGAGGTGACGACGATGGCGCGTTGCCCGGCGTAGGGCCAGTTTATCCCCTCGCGCACCAGCCAGTCGTATGTTGCCCGTCCCATCACCACGGTGCGGATGCGCTTGATGAACAGGTTGTAGTCGAATTCGCCGAGCTCGAGGTCCTTGCGCTCGGTCAGCCAGTTGAGCCCCTCGTGCGGGTCGGCAATGAAGCCGTCGAGGCTGGCGGCGATATACCCAACAATTCTGGCCATTCGGAATCTCCTGAGCTAGGATGATCAGAATATATAAATGAACGTTCATTTACAATGGCCAGACAGCGCACCGTACCCGACGAACTCATTGTAGAAGCAGCACTTCTGCTGATGAACCGCCTCGGCCCCGAGGCGCTGACACTGGCAGAAGTTGGTGGTTTAGTGGGCCTTTCGGCCGCCACCTTGCTGCAACGATTCGGCTCCAAGGACGCCCTGAAGCGCGCCGCACTCGAACACGCCTGGGACCAGCTCGGCGAGACGACCCTCACGGCCGATGAGGGGCAACCCGAGACCTTCGACGGCGCCCTCGCCATCATCGCGGCACTGTCGCCGTCAGCCGATCCGGCGTCCGAATTCGACGGCGGCCTGCTGCTGCTGCGCGAGGACCTGCGCGACCCGGTGCTGCGCGCCCGCGGCATCGCCTGGCTCGAAACCCTCGCCCTGGCGCTCGGCCGCCGCATCACCCACGAGCCGTCGCAGCGCCGCAAGCTGGGGCGGCTGATGGTCAACCAGTGGCAGGGCGCCCAGATCTGGTGGGCCTTCAACCGCAAGGGCGCGGCGCAGGACGCCATCGCCGCGGACCTCCGCGAATGGTACGCCGCGCTGAACCTGCCACGCTGAGCCGCATTCTCCCCGGCAGCGCCATGGGCTAGGCTGACGGCCCAGTCCGGGGGAGGGATCGATGCCTGCCAACAGCGAAAGCCTGCTGCTCACCCCGTCCGAAATGGGCCGCGCCGACCAGTTGGCCGTCGCCGCCGGCATCCAGTCCTTCAAGCTGATGGAGCATGCCGGCGCCGCCGTCGCCGATGCGGTCGCCGAGCGCTACCCCGACGGCCGGGTGCTGATTCTCTGCGGCCCCGGCAACAATGGCGGCGACGGCTTCGTTGCGGCCAAGAAGCTCAAGGAGCGCGGCCGCGACGTCCGGGTCGCCCTGTTCGGCAGCCGCGACCGGATGCAGGGCGACGCCGCCTTCTTCCACGACCTCTGGAACGGCCCGGTCGAGGAGGCCCGCCCCGACGGGGTGCACGGCGCCGCCGTCATCGTCGATGCCCTGCTCGGCGCCGGCCTCGACCGCGACGTCGATGGCGCGCTCAAGGAGATCATCGAAGCCATCAACGGCGCCCGCGTCCCCGTCGTCGCGGTGGATGTGCCGAGCGGCATCGACGGCAGTTCGGGGCAGGTGCGCGGCATCGCCGTGCGCGCGGATCTCAGCGTCACTTTCTTCCGCCTGAAGCCCGGCCACCACCTGCTGCCCGGCCGCGCGCGCTGCGGCGAAATCATCCTCGCGCAGATCGGCATCCCGGACTCGGTGCTGGACGAGATCCGCCCCAACCTGCGCACCAACAACCCGGCCCTCTGGCCGCTGCCGCAGCCCGATCCCGAGGGCCACAAGTTCACTCGCGGCCATGCCGTCGTCATGTCCGGCAGCCCGCTTCAAACCGGCGCCAGCCGCCTGACGGCGATGGCGGCGCTGCGGACCGGGGCAGGGCTCGTCACGCTGGCCGGCCCGCATTCCTCGCTGCTGGTGCAGGCCAACCACGTCACCGCCATCATGCTGAAGCCGGTCGATGGCGTGGCGAGCCTGTCGCTGCTGCTGCAGGACCACAAGGTGAAGGCCTTCGCCATCGGCCCGGCGGCGGGCGTGGGCGAAGCCACCAAGGCCAACGTGCTCGCCGTGCTCGGCGGCGGCCCCGCGACCGTGCTCGATGCCGATGCGCTCACCAGCTTCAATGACAGCCCCGAAATCCTGTTCTCGGCCATCAAATACCACCCCGACCGCCCGGTGGTGCTGACCCCGCACGAGGGCGAGTTCGAGCGCCTGTTCGGCCGGGTCGACGGCTCCAAGGTCGAGCGCGCCCGCTCCGCCGCCATCCGCTCGGGCGCGGTGGTGGTAATCAAGGGCAGCGACACCGTCGTCGCCGCGCCGGACGGCCGCGCCGTCATCAACACCAACGCCCCGCCGACGCTGGGCACCGCCGGCTCCGGCGACGTCCTCGCCGGCATTATCACCGGGCTGCTGGCGCAGGGCGTGAAGGGTTTTGACGCGGCCTGCGCCGGGGTGTGGATCCACGGCGAGGCGGCCAACCTCTGGGGCAAGCCAGGGCTGATTGCCGAGGATCTGCCGGGGCTGATCCCGAACGTGCTCAAGCGGCTGATTTAGCGCTCAGCGCAGGGCTCGCTGCGGACGGGGGAAACAGGCGCCGCGGTTGTTCTGGCGCTCAAAGACCCTTCCGTCGCCGCTCCGATGCATTATCCTCCCGCCCCGGAGGATCGGATGAACAGCAAGAACAACGCGCGGCTTTATGCGATGGCGTTTGGCAGCGTCTATCCGGCCTATGTCGCCAAGGCGGAGCGGAAGGGGCGGACGAAGGCGGAGGTGGACGAGATCATCTGCTGGCTCACCGGGCACACAGAGGCGTCGCTCGCGGCGGTGATCGCCGACCGGACCAGTTTTGCCGACTTCATCGCCCACGCCCCGGCGCTGAACCCGGCCCGCGCGCTCATCACCGGCGTGGTGTGCGGCGTGCGGGTGGAGGAGATCGAGGAACAGCCGATGCGGGAGATCCGCTATCTCGACAAGCTCGTGGACGAGTTGGCGAAGGGGAAGGCGATGGGGAAGATATTGCGGGGGTGAGGTCCGGCGGGGGCCGCCGAACCACTGTTTGCGCTTCGGTGCGGATCAGTATTCCGGTTCGGAGCCGATCGAATGGATGCTGAGGTCAGCACCGCGTCGCTGCTGCTCGTCGGTCAGCCGGATGCCCATTGCACGGCTGGTCAGCGCATACACCACGTAGCCGGCGCCGAAGGCATAGGCCGAGATGGCGACCGATCCGATCAACTGGCTGAGGAAACTGACACCGCCCATGCCGCCCAGCGCCTGCAGACCGAAGATTCCGGCCGCGATCCCGCCCCACAGTCCGCACAGGCCATGGAGTGGCCAGACGCCCAGGACGTCGTCGACTTTCAGCTTCTCCTGAGTCCAGTGGAATCCCTTGACGAAGATGACGCCCGCAACGCCACCGACCACCAGCGCGCCCAGTGGATGATAGAGATCCGAACCGGCGCAGACGGCGACGAGCCCGGCCAGTGCGCCGTTGTGCGCAAAGCCCGGATCGTTTCGCCCGATGATCACCGCGGCGATGATGCCACCGACCATCGCCATCAGCGAGTTCAGCGCCACGAGGCCTGAAGCACCGGCGACCGACTGGGCCGACATGACGTTGAAGCCGAACCAGCCGATGGCGAGCAACCACGTGCCGAGCGCCAGCCACGGGATCGAGGACGGCGCGAAGGGCCGGCCGTTGGGACCATAGCGGCCGACGCGCGAACCGATGCGCAATACGGCGGCCAGCGCAATCCAGCCGCCGAGCGCGTGCACCTGTATGGACCCGGCGAAATCGTGGAAGCGGGCGCCGAAGGTGCTCTCGAGCAGGGCCTGGATGCCGTAGTTGGCGTTCCAGACGATGCCTTCCGAGAAGGGATAAATCAGGCCGACGATGACTGCCGCGGCGATCACTTGGGGCCAGAACTTCGCGCGCTCCGCCACCCCACCGGAGACGATTGCCGGTACGGCGGCGGCGAAGGTGGCGAGGAAGAAGAATTTCACCAGGCTGAAGCCCTGCGGCGCAAAGCCCTCGCCTCCGCCGGACAGGGTCGCCGCGTCGTGGAAGAAGGTCACCCCGTAGGCGATGGTGTAGCCGATGACGAAATAGGCCAGGGTGGAGAAGGCGAAATCCACCAGGATCTTCACCAGGGCATTCACTTGGTTCTTCTTGCGCACGGTTCCCAGCTCGAGGAACGCGAAGCCGCCATGCATGGCGAAAACAAGGATTGCGCCGACGAGCACAAAGAACACGTCGAGTCCGGCATTGGACTCCGTCATCTTGAGACCTCCCAAAGACCCGGCTCGCATTCCGGGATTAATTTTGGGGCAAAGCATGCAAGCGGCGCGCCAGTCACGGTGGCGGGGAAGAGTCGAGGGATTTCAGGCGACTAGCGTTGCGCGCGGGACCTGCGGTCGTTGGGTGCAGGCGCGCTGCGCATTATTTGTGCATTGCCTGGGCGCTTCGTGCTCATTTTTTCGGCATATTGCCGTTGATGGCCGGCGGTCTTATCATCCGACGCGGAGAAGAAGGCGGATGTGGGCGAGATCATCTGCTGGCTCACCGGGCACACAGAGGCGTCGCTCGCGGCGGTGATCGCCGACCGGACCAGCTTTGCCGACTTCATCGCCTACGCCCCGGCGCTGAACCCGGCCCGCGCGCTCATCACCGGCGTGGTCTGCGGCGTGCGGGTGGAGGAAATCGAGGAACAGCCGATGCGGGAGATCCGCTACCTCGACAAGCTCGTGGACGAGTTGGCGAAGGGGAAGGTGATGGGGAAGATATTGAGGGGATGATAGTCCACGCGTCAGCCGACCAGTCCGTTCGCAGCGGCCTTGACCTAACAACTGAAACCTAAGCGCTAGAACGGTATGTCGTTTTCTTCGCCTGGCTTCTCAATATAGGTGGAATACGTCTTGAACGGGGTAGTAGCGGTCGGGCGGTACTGAGTAACGCTCGCCCGCGTTGTAAAGCTCGATATCCTCGTCCATGAACGCCTCGATAGTCGGAGGTTTCCCGGCCTCATAGTAACAATTACGAGCGCTCTGTATTTTAACTCGACTGATCTTCGCTCCGGTTAAGTTGAAGTAATTTAGAGAAATTGATATACTGCCGCTCAAGTCAGAATTTGATAAGTTGCACTCTGAAAAATGAAGCACTCCTTGCGGCGACTTATGTAATATTGGATGCTGCGAACTCAGACATTTCGCAGCCATAGAAACTAACGTAAGTAAATCGGTTGCTCATCCGTGTAGATCGCAAAGTGACGTTTGTGAAGCGGTTCCCTGGGAATATAGCGCTGCTAATCGATAAACCGCTGAGATCTATGTCGCGGTAGTTTCCGATCACTTCTGTCCGTGTAATGACTGGTCTGTGCACCTTCGATCGCACCAAGGAAGGGACTTGGCGTTGGATGGTTCCCAATGATCGTAGGGCCGCCTCGGTAACCGGGTCTTCCTCCACACGTGCGGTGTCTTTGCTAAGTGCCGCTTTGTAACGAGAGCGGCCAGAGACGCTGACGTGAGTTGCTAGTAAATCGACAATCGAAATTCCATATTCATCAGAACGTTCGACAGCAAGCTCTTGCAGGACTAAGATGCCGGCCGACGCAACCGTTGGTCGATCGCTGGAAAGTAACTCAGCGCCGGTCTTGTACCGGCCAGCGATAGCTGCTTTTTGTTGCTCGCGAAGCTCCTGTGTATTGATTATGTTCCGCCAAAGCAGCAGAATCACCGAAACTATGCCGACGAGTGCGGTAAGGGTGAACCCGACTACACTTAAGGGCGCAACGGACCCTCCGGACCAAAACTCCCAAGTCCCGACGTCTGGCGGTAGATGGGAAACGATCCATAGGAACAACCCAAACAATCCAATCATCGACAAGATGATCGCGAAGCCGCCGTATATCTCCCAATTCGAGTATGTCCGATACTTGCCCATGACCCCTCCTGCCCTCGTCACGTGTAGGCCAACGCGAGTAGAACGGGTAGGGGCTTGAACAAGTTGACCGCGAGGCCTGCGTCCTTCGCCACTCAGTGGCGGAAGTTTGGAGGGCGGAGACTCAGAAACTGCCGGTGGCCTGATTGTCTGTGAGGCCAGTCGTTGTGCGAAGCAGCCGTAACCCACCCCTTGACACCCGCACCTCCACACGCCCATAATCTCCCGCATCAATCCGTCGGAGCACAGGTCGTGCTGAACAGCATTCTCGTAGTAATGGGGCGCATCGGTCGCGTGGGGTAAAGGTCCCCGCGGATGGTTGATGCGCCGAAAACAAGGTCCCGAACGGGGCCTTTTTTATTGCCTGGGATTCCGGTGGAGCGCGCTGCGACGCCGGGAAGTGAAACAAGAGACCCCTCATCCGGCGCTACCGCGCCACCTGCTCCCGCAAGGGGAGAAGGGAAGGGGAAGAGGAGTGGAGTGAGACGATGGCCGAGCAGATGACGGGCGCGGAAATGGTGATCCGGGCGCTGGAGGAGCAGGGGGTCGAGCATATCTTCGGCTATCCCGGCGGTGCGGCGCTGCCGATCTATGATGCGCTGTTCCAGCAGGACAAGGTGCAGCACATCCTCGTGCGGCACGAGCAGGGCGCCGGCCACATGGCCGAGGGCTATGCGCGCTCGACCGGCAAGGTCGGCGTGGTGCTGGTGACATCGGGGCCGGGGGCGACCAATGTCGTCACCCCGCTCACCGATGCGCTGATGGACTCGGTGCCGATCGTCGTCATCACCGCGCAGGTGCCGACGGCGCTGATCGGCTCGGACGCGTTCCAGGAATGCGACACGGTCGGCATCACCCGCTCGTGCACCAAGCACAACTACCTGGTGAAGAACGTCGCCGACCTGCCGCGCGTGCTGCACGAGGCGTTCGACATCGCGCGGACCGGCCGGCCCGGCCCGGTGCTGTTCGACATCCCCAAGGACGTGCAGTTCGCGATGGGC
>CAIMLX010000257.1 GCA_903842455.1 uncultured Hyphomicrobiales bacterium
ATTTGGTCGACATCGACCTCTGCGGCGCCTACACGACCGCCATGGTGGCGATCTGCGTCCCTGCCTGGGACCGGGCGACCGAGACCACTGATCTAGAGGTGCTTGCCCAGGCGGACGTCTTGTCCATTGCCTGTGTGGCGTTTCGCTTTCCGGGCACAACCCGTTTTCCGTCGCTGCCAGTCGACACCGGTGATCATGGCCTGGTTTATCCGCTTCAGGGTGTATCGCACTGCACCGGCGCGGAACTTCGCGTGGCGCTTGATCAGGGCGCTGAACTCGTCGTGCAAAGGGGCCTCTATGTGCCCTGGGCAAATGAAGAACGGCCGTTCCTCGGGTTCACCAAGAGGGTCGCCGAGGTGCGCAAGAAACATCCGAAGGGCTCAGTTCGCGAGCGGTTGGCCAAGGAAGTCGGTAATTCGCTTTACGGCAAGGTCGCGCAAGGCGTCGCCGACATGAGTGCTGAGCTGGGCGGAGGCAGCAGCAAGAGCCGCTACTTCAGTTCCCGCGAAGGCAAGATGGAGGACCTTGGACCGAGCAAGGTCACCCAGCCGCTGCTCGCCGCCTTCATTACCGGCCTGGTGCGTGCCGTCTTGTCGGAACTGCTTGCTCGGCTACCGGAAGATGTCGACGTCCTGAGCGCCACGACCGACGGCTTCCTCTCCACCGCTAGCCTCGGCCAGTTGGATACTTCGGGGCCCCTGACCACCTTGTTCAGCCAGTTGCGGGAACGCGCCACCGGCGATCCGACCGCGGTAGAGGTCAAGGGAGAGGCAGCCGAAATACTGGTCATGAAGACTCGGGGAGCGTTTGCAACGATCCCTTTTGATAATGCGAACCCTGGAAAGCCGATCCTCGCCCGCGCCGGTGTCAAACTCGAGAACAAGCCACCAGACCCATGGGAGGAATGCCGCGAGCTCGAGGCGCTTTACCGAGACCGGACCTACGACCTCAAGCTCATGCAACATCCGCTCATCGACCTGCGCCGGCAGTGGGAGACGGAGTCCGATCTGGTCGACTACGCCAAGGAGGTGCGGGTCAATCTCGACTATGACTTGAAACGGCGTCCGGTTGATGTTGCCGATGTCAAAGACCTGTTCTGGAGCACCACCGCGCCATGGCAGACCATCGACGAGTTCTTCGAATATCGCGATGCGTTCGAAATCTGGCGGCAGGCGCGGAAGCGCGTACTTCGTACCGCGCTGGACTGGGCGGATTTCATTGAGCAAAAGAATGTAACGGCGGCGAAGGCTGAGGTCGGCGCGCAGACGACGAAACGATCACCAGCGGCTCAGGTGTTCCTGCGATGCTACGCGCACGGCATGGTTGGCCTTCCGGGGAAAGACTTCGCCGCTGTTGCCGAGCTCATCAGCAAACACGGGATGCCGACCACGGTTCAGAACGTCAAGGACGCCAAGCGCCGGGGGCAACCCCGGCTGGGGGCCGTCAGCGCCATCAGCGACGCCGACCGCGCAATACTGATCGACGCTGAGCGCCTCTGGCCGGATTTCGATCACAGCGTGCTTCTTCGGAGCACACCGTGAGGCGGCCGGGCGACCTCGACCGCCATCGACCACAACCCGCATCAACCGCACGGGGTAATTGGCGTGAAGCGCGATCGGCAACAACCGGGTGGAGTACAATACCCCCAAAGGGCTCATGTCCACCTTGATAGGACATTCCGGTCGGCCTCCGGTCGCGGTCGCCAATAAACCGAACGCGGTCAATGACATACGGATGGTGGACATCGGTTGCCTCCCATGCCGACTAGCCCCTTTTTGAGAGCTCAGAACTATTTGACGTATCACCGCCGGTCGCGGCTGCAGTCATCTCAGGGGCTTTGCTGCGCTGGTTCGATGCCGGTCTTTTGCGGACGTCCACACCAGTGGTCTGCTCTCCTGATGTCGACCTGACCGGATCGGCGATTGCGTGGCCGTGCCACCGGTGTCGCTACCGATCGCATGGACGCCGCCGATGGAGCTTGCAAAAGCGGCGCGCTGATCCACAGCACCCCTTCTCGCGCCGCTGCTTAGCGCTCGGTTTTCGGCGGCGGTTTCCGGGCGCGAGCCCGCTTCGGAAACAGCCCGATCTCCTGGCCCATTTTGTAAAGCCGGCGCAGCTCCGCGCTGGCCTCGCGGACTTCGAGTTTTGCTGCCTGCGAGTACTCGCCGGTTTTCCAGTTGCCATTTCGCGGCCCAAATGGCGCACCGGCCGCGCCGCCGTGCGAACGACAGCGGTTCCGGCCCGGCACCACCAGCTTGCGGCACCGCGTCCCCGCCTTAGTCCAGACACCGCACAACTGCCGATGAGGCAACTCGGCGAAGGCATCCCATGGCATCGGCACGGTGTCGGCTGCCGTGGCGGGCTCGCGGGTATA
>CAIMLX010000258.1 GCA_903842455.1 uncultured Hyphomicrobiales bacterium
CAGCTGCAGCACCTGACCCGGCAAGAGCCGGAGGACGCTGTTGTCCGCACGAACGATCTCGAAAACCACACGGCAGTCGGACGAGGGAAGCTCGACCGACGCCCGCTCCTGTAGGTCGCTGGCGTCCACCAGATCGAAGTTGCCGAGAGGGACCGTCTTGGTGAGCGGGCCAAACTTGGCCGCCACCGCGCGGAACGTCAGGTCTTCGTTCTGGTGAGGCGTCCACGTCATCTTGTTTGACGAGGATATCAGCACCCCGGTCGTGTACGGCTGAGCGCCGATGTAGCTTTGGCTCTCGGCGTCGAAGTCCGACAGGCGGGCCACCGACAGCGCGTGATCCGCATCGTCGGTCCCGACGATCACCGCGCCCTCCCGGTCGGGAAGGGTCACGACGGGGAGGTTGAAGCGCGGAGACTTCCATTCGCCGGCGGTGGCGCCGATCATGGACACCAGCGTTTCCGCCACCACGTCCCCGGTCGGGATGCCGTTCTCGACCGTGACCTGTTGCACGAACAGATGGTTGGCCGCGTTGCCGACCGCGCAGAGCTTTACGTCGAAGCCGACCAGCATCCGCGCCTCGGGAGGCGTGAATGTCTGAGCCAGCGGGTCGCTACCGCCCGAGGTAGTTGTAGTCGGCGGCCGGGTCCAGCGTTCAATCGTCGTCACGCGGCGCATGACGTCGATCTCGATGATACCCTGGCCGACGAAGAACGCCGTGGCCTTGGAGCCGCCGGCCCCTTCCGCGGACACAACCTTGACGCCGGCCGTGATGTTCGCCGGGATCACGAAGTCGTCTTCGATCTCGCCTGCGCCGTTGGCCGATATGACGCCCGCCGGCTTCACGTCCACGCCGTCGAAGGCGAGGGTGTTCAGGATCTCGCCGGCGCCCATCCCCGTCAGCTTGAAGCTGACCGCGATCTGCCGCAAGAACTCGGCCTGCTGCTCAGTCTCGGAGACAGTCTCAACGGCCTCGGAGGACACCACCAGCGGGCCGTTATTCCGGCGCACGCCCCGGTTGAACTGGACCGTTACCGGGCTCGCCCACACCGTCTGCTGCACCGACCAGAAGTCGGCCGCCGGGGTGAGCGCGAGGCCCGCCGGCAGCGGTTCGAAGTTCTGGTAGGGGTTGATCTTCATGCAGGAGGTCGATCGCTCCTGCCTGATGATGACTTCTTCGGTCCAGTCGAGCGTCACCGGCGCCGTGATCGACCCCTGATAGAAGGTCGGCGCAATGGCCAGCTCAAGCACCCCGCCGCCGACCGAGGCGGTCTGCGCCTCGCCCGCGTCACGGTAGAAGTCGTTGACGAACGGGTCCACGAACATGCCGAGCTTGGCGACAGGCTCGCGGGCGTCGATCTCAGACTTGATCCGCTCCAGCTCAAGAAGCCGCTCGTGCGCCTGCACTCTGCGGTGCACGCGCCACTGCTGAGCGAAGGTGATGGAGCGCACGCCGTTGTTGTCGACCGAAGGCTTGCCGATCCAAGAGTTGCTGATCTCGGCCAGCGGCAAGAGGTCGTTGGGCGGCAGGGCGGGGAACGGGTTGGACCGAGCCGAGACGCCCTTCACGTAGACGCTCTCCCCCGCCGAGTTGAGGCAGAGGAGGTCGATCCGCGGAAGCTTCCACTTGTAGCTGAGGATGACGGTCGTACCCGCGACGCCGCCCGAAAGCGTGATCGAGGTATCAGTCACCGC
>CAIMLX010000259.1 GCA_903842455.1 uncultured Hyphomicrobiales bacterium
AGGTGCTGGTGAAGCCTGAGTCCGGCGTGACCGCAGCGAAGGGCTACGTCCTGTACACCTCGACCACAACGGCCGGGCTTGCTGCGCAGTCAGCCACCGTCCCTGCTGCCGCCACGCACTTCCGCGAGATCGGCCACTTCCTGGCCAACGGGACCGGGGCAAATGCGCTGACCTACGCGCTTGTCCACTTCAATTAAGGCCACCATGTCTGAACCCGACATCATCCTTCCCCTCACCTCAGATCCCGCCGGCCCGAAAGCCTGGTGCTGGATCGCCGCCGTGGAGATCACCCGACAGGGTACCAAGTCCGTCTCCGGCATCCCACAGTTGGAAGACACCTGGCGGATCAACCTGCCCATGCGCGCCAGTCTCGCGTTGCAGGATGGATCCGACGTCGTGCGGCAGGCGGACGGCCGGGAGGTTGATGTCCCATCGCCGGCTAAGTCCGTCTGTGTCGACTTGGCGGATATCCTGCATGATCCCCAGGTGCAGCAGCTGGCCGCTACGCTGCGGGACGTGACGCTTAGGCTGGCGAGTGGGTCGTTGAAGCCGCTGCCGCCAGCCACGCCTGAGTGACCTGATCGTGCAGCCATCCGAGTGAGGCCGTGTTGTAGATCGTCGCGTCGATCAGCTTGGCTGACTGGATGCGCTGCAACTCCTCGGCCTCCTTCGGCTCGGCCGGGGAGGTGCCGGGGCGGTTCACCGCCCAGATCAGACCGCCCATTGCCTTCCAGGCTCGGCACTCTTCGAGCCGGAAGATGCGCGTGTTGACGACGAACTGGTGCTGCCGGGCCTCGTCGATCAGGGCGGCCAGCAGCTTCTCATAGTTGGCGTAGCCCCAGTGGACGAGCACCTCCCTGATTCGCTTCTTCTCGGCATCGATCTCGGTGAAGGCTGAGAAGCCGAGCTGCTCATGGACCAGAGGGTCCAGCTGTCGCTTGATGTGGTCGCCCATCGCTACGCGGACGAAGCGGGGCTCGATGTCGTGGAGGATGATGCCGACGGCATCCTTGCCGGTGCGGGCGTAGCCTGTTAGTGCGATTCTCATGTGGTGCTCCTCTGCGTGAAGGTGGAGGCTTGGATGACGGCCGAGCCGATCGCGAGTCGCAGCGCTTTCCGGTGGCTAAGGGTCCATCCATGCTCGTGCGAGGCCGCCCAGCAGTATCCGATCCAGGCGGGGAACACGACGGCCGGCGGGATGGGCATGTTAAAATGGGAGTCGATCACCACATTATTTTTTAGCATACCGGGCTCCTTGCCACCCCTCGGCGTTTACGGGCAAGCCCGCCGCCCACTCGGGCAGCGTGCACATGATCTTCTCGAAGTCTTCCACGCTGCCGTGGCCTTCTGGCACGTCGGCGAGGACTTCATCGTGGACGGACAGCACGACGGGATAGCCGGCCGCCTCCAGGTTGAGCATCGCCGCGGCCATCAGGTCGCGCGCGATCGCCTGCACAGCGTTCTCCGTCCAGAGGCCGCCGTAGCCGTAGCAAACTTGCCACTTCTTGGTCTTCGAGTCGACGCCCCAATAGGCGACCACATCCTTGAAGACTGGGTTGCCGTCATCGTCGAGCCAGGGCATGGCCTTCTGCTCGATGTGCGCGTCGAAGTAGTAGAGGAGGCGGTTGCTGGGCAGGCGCATCAGCAGGAACTTGCCCACCTTCTTGAACCGGATGCCGTTGTACTCGGTCATCACGCCCGGCTTCTGGACGGCTTCCACAGCTGCGCGCTCCAGCATCTTCCAGAGCGCGACGGTCTGGGGGCGCGACTCGCGCCACGCCTTCACGGCTTCCTTGATCTCGGCGTCTGGCACGACCATGCCGTAGTTCTTAGCCATGCTCTTGAACGCGCCGATGGCTCCCTGGTATCCGCAGTTGTGGACGAGGACGCCGGAGCATGTGAA
>CAIMLX010000260.1 GCA_903842455.1 uncultured Hyphomicrobiales bacterium
GACACAGAAGCATTCGTGGACTGGTACATCGGATATTAGCGAAAAGTGCCAAGTACTTTCAATCAGCAGCGGGTCCAGGAATTCGGATCAAGACTGCCGGATCGGAGACGTACCCCAGAAGGCGTTGGCCAGTCGCCCCGCTTGTGAACTGCCGGGTGCCACTACTCGGCTAGGAGGATTACGTCCCCCCCAAGCCACAGCAGTTCGATAGAGAGCGTCTTCTCCTCACTCAAGACCGAGCGCACGGCTCGCAAGGTCTATCGAACCAGGGACGATGCCAAGGCCGATGTATTCGACTATATCGAGCGCTTCTACAACCCGAGGCGCCGACACTCGACACTGGGCTATCTCAGCCCCGTGGAATACGAAGAGCAAGCTAAGCGAGCCTAACTTCGCGTCCACCGAACCGGCAGCAGCTCACAGTGTGAAATCCCATCAGCCGCGCTCAGCACGTCGCGTGGAAAGCTGACCGAGCAGGAAGTTGATGACGGGCTTCAGCGATCGCCTCGATAACAATCGCCAAAACGGTCTGGTGAGCGAGTACAGCAGCCGCATCGAGGTTTTCCGCTTCTTCCTTGCGCGGATCAGTGCGCGTTGGTCCGCGGTGGGCGGCACCTGCATCACGTCCAAAGCTGTGCCGAGCCAGTCGATGAAATCTACGCAGTTGAGGTTCTGGAATTCGCTCTGCTCTGCCCAGTCGTATTTGGGGAGCACGAGGCCCAGCTGATCGAGGTCGGCAACGACCAGATGTCGTCCGAGCAGTTCTCGATGCGCCGCCATAACTTCCGGCCGAGTGTCATTGTGGAAGTCGGGAACCGGCAAGCCGAGTTCGGCGGCGTAGCTGCGCGCTATGTGCTGCTCCACCGCAAACCTGCAGTAGATGCGGCGGTCGAAATGCGTTGATCGACGGGCATATGGACGACTGCCGTACCAACTCGCCTCCTCGGCGGTCATGAGAGGGCAGTCCCAGTATCGCCGTAGTGCCTCCGTTGTACCGAACTGGAACCAGTCGCTGACATGCATGGGCATGTGCTCGAACAATTCCGGGTCGACCGTGAACAACCTCGGCACGAGCAATCTCGTCGTCCCGCCCAGTTCCCCGTACTCGGCGTAGAGGTCAAGAAATCCCATCGATGTGAGCACGGCATCCGTCCGCATCTTGACCGAGAATGGTCTGTCGCACCTCTTAAGCCCCTCACGGCTCGACACGATCTGGCGATTGACGTTGTTGTCGAGTTTCCCGTCAGCGCGGATGCTGTGAAGGGCGCCGGGATCCTGCGAAAGCACCACGGTATCGGCGCCGAGTGTCCGGACGAGCGCCTCGCAGTCCTCCCACGTGCTGACAATGATGAGGCACCCCGGCGCCAGTTCGCGGAGGCTCCCGATTAGTTCCGTGAGTGTCGCCTTTTCGTCATGCCCGACGCGACCTTGGAAAACAAATGCGATGTCGGCCGGTTCGGGACGTCTGGCACCCTGACTCATGCTACAGGAGGCTCCGTCCCCTCGCGAAGCCGCTGCATGACGGCGGCATTGCGTGGGTCCGCTTCCGCATCGGCCAAGTCTTCCGGAGTACCGTAGCAGACAAAAGCCTCAACCGGGATCGTCCGAATGTTCTGGTGGGCCTCGATCATCCGGTTGAACAATGGGGCAATGTAGAATTCACCCCGTTCGGTCTCGTTATTGGCCACTGCCGCGCGCGCCAGATCGAACGCCTGCACGCTCGATCGGAAAAAGTATGTGCCGGTTGAGGCCTGCTCGGAGATCACCACTTTTTCGCGGACTTCCACGACCCGGCCCCGCTCGTCGCTTCTGGCGTAACTCCACCGGTCTTGGCTTGAACGAAAGGCGTGGATACCGCCGTCGATGGTCAGGTACAGGTCTTCGAACCCCTGACAGACAAATGCGCTGTCCGCGTTGTGCACGAGCAGCGGCAGGTTGAATGAAATCTCCCTGTCGGCGGCAAGCATGGTTTCCGCCTGCCCCCGCGTGAGGCTGGGGATACGCAGGACGATCGGGTCGAACGCTCGGAATTCGTTCTCGATATCACCCTGAAGCTGCTCGGCGAACTGATCATCAAGAATGATGAAAACCAGCTTTTCGGCCAGGTGCAGCGGCAGGGATCGCACGGCGTGGCGATACATCGGCTCGCCGAATGCCGAAATGAGCGGCTTGCAGAGCGTGTGTCCCGCCTGGCGGAAACGCGACCCCGCCCCGGCCATGGTGACGATGATGTTGATCTTGCCGGCCTTTTCCACCGACGGCCGGTTCCAGCGTCCCGAGGCTGCCAGCGACTGCCAGTTGCCATCGAACCGCATGGCGTTGTCGTCGAGATAGAGGTCCGCATGCGGCTTGCCAAACGTGAGTTCGTCGTACTCGATCCCGTGCCTATCGAGCCAGTCGAATAAAGTCTTCGCCTGTCGAGCCACCACCAGCCCGACATTGCCGCTGGTGGTTTTCATATGCCGGGCTGTGTTGATGATGACGTAGTGCCCATCGGCCCGCCAACGGCGGATGGTTTCGGAGGCAAAGGGCAGGGGGCGAACCGTGGAATAGTCGCCGGTGACGGACTTGAACTCACAAAGGGTTCCGTCAAGGTCAACGCAGATCCGCACCGAAAACCTCATTGAGTATGCTGATACCGGTAAGGTACATCGCCGTCTGCCGGCGCTCGTCATCACCGTGCAGCGGCAACATGCTGAGAAAGAGCATCGCTTCGAGTGTGATCAGGTCGTCCATCTCGTACGGCAACTGCTCCCCGAGGTCCGCTATCAGGCTCTGTACCATGGCCGCCGCGTCGTCGGAACGAAACAGCTTCAGTCGGTAGTTGTTGGGCGCCTCTTCGTGCAGGTCGTACATTTCCTGCATGATGAAATCGTAGCCGCCGTGCACGGAATGCAGCAGCTTGGCGAGATCGTAGCGGGGGTCGCCGAAGCATCCTTCCTCATAGAAATCGCCCCGCGGATCGATGAGCCGCAATAGCCCGGTCTGAGGGTCGTAGAGTATGTTGCTGAAGCACAGGTCGCCGTGAATGATGCTGGTCCGTGGGGCCGAAGCGATGCGCTTCACTGTAGCTTCCATGAGCGGCAGGTAGTGTCTCCAGCCCTGAATCGATTGGCCGTTCAGCCCGACGAAATCGCTCCTTGCCAGCTCGCCGATGGCCGATTCCGGATCGAGTTCGCCCATGCGCGAGTGCAGCTTGCCCAGGTAGAACCGTTCGACCTGTATGGTGGTCGGGCTTGGACCTTGGTACCGGGCAAACTCGCGCTGGATGGCAATGAGCTTGTGGATGAGCTTCTTCCAGACCGAAAGGGGAAACCTGAAGAAGACGAAATACTCCGCGAGCGTGCGATAGCTGTAATACTCCATTGTATACGAGGCAGGAGTGCTAAGGCTGAAGTCGAATAGCCTGGGAAAATAGATGGAAAGCGGGTGGGGCAGGTTCTGGTAGTAACCGACCTCGTTCACGATCTTCCTGCTCGCCTGCGAGCTCTTGGTAATGAGCCCGCGGTCTTCGTCGACGACCAGCTTGTTGAAGGCGCGGGCGCCGATC
>CAIMLX010000261.1 GCA_903842455.1 uncultured Hyphomicrobiales bacterium
AGAAGTGGGGATGGACCATGCGGGCGCTGAGCAAGCTTACGGACGCCAAGGTCAAGTCTGGAGGTCTCAAGCAGGGCCGATTGTCCGACGGGGGTGGCCTCTATCTCAACGTCTCACCAACCGGTTCGAAGTCCTGGCTGTTCATGTGGGTGCGCGACGGCAAGCGGCGCGAGATGGGGCTCGGCGGCTACCCGGCGGTGCCGCTGCAGAAGGCTCGGTTGCTGGCCGACGCCTGCCGCAAAGCCGTTGCCGAGGGGCGTGACCCCCTGGCCGAGAAGGACAAGCCAGCCGAACCCAGCTTCGCCGAGTGCGTTGATCTGTTCCTGGCATCGATGGAAGGCTCGTGGCGCAACCCAAAGCATCGGGCGCAGTGGCGCATGACGCTCACCACCTACTGTCAGCCCCTGCAGGAAGCGAAGGTGCGCGACATCGGCACCGGCGAGGTGCTTTCGGTCTTGAGCCCGATCTGGCAGGACAAGCCGGAAACGGCATCACGGCTGCGCGGCAGGATCGAGCGGGTCCTCGACTTTGCCAAGGTGCGGGGCTGGCGATCGGGCGAGAACCCAGCCCTGTGGCGCGGCCACCTCGCCAACGTTCTGCCGCCGCGCCGGAAGCTCACTCGCGGGCACCACGCTGCCATGCCCTATGCCGACGTCCCGGCCTTCTTTGAACGCCTGCAGGGGTCGGAGGCGATGGCAGCTCGAGCGCTGCAGGTCCTGATCCTCACCGCAGCGCGCTCCGGTGAAGTCCTCAACGCCGGCTGGGACGAGATCGACCTGTCGGAAGAGGTGTGGTCGGTACCCGCAGAGCGCATGAAGGCCGGGCGGTCACACCGCGTGCCGCTCAGCCCACAGGTACTTGCGATCCTGACGGGGCTCGGCACCGAGCGTGTCTCGGACTATGTGTTCGCCGGCCAGCGGCCGGGGCGACCACTGTCGTCATCGGCAATGGAGATGCTGCTTCGACGACTGAAGGCGGACCAGTATACCTCTCACGGCTTCCGCTCAGCCTTCCGGGACTGGGTCGGCGACCGCACCGAGTTCTACCGCGACATCGCCGCAGCAGCTCTGGCCCACCGCGTGGGGGACGCGACAGAACAGGCCTATCGTCGTTCCGACGCGCTCGACAAGCGCCGCCGGCTGATGGTGGCCTGGGCGGACTATGTCAGTTCGGGCCCAACAGGCGGGTGAAAGGCGGCCGCGACCGTCAAACTCTCCACTGATGTTGAACGGCTGCTGGGTGCGTTCCCGTAACCGCGCGGTGGCACCAGATCTCAGCCCATGGGCGCAGGGGGCTTCGCCTCAAGAGTAAAGCGGCTGTATCCAATGATGTATCCGGGCTCCTTGGCCTGATCGCAGTGGCGGAGAGGCCGTATCCCGGATACAGCCTTGGGCGGCCGGATACAGCTAATCGGCCCAAGGGCCTGAAAGAAAAGGGATATTAAGAATATATATATATATATCCTTGTATCCCTGTATCCATTGACACCCTCTTTTTCGTGCCCCTTGGGCATAATCCGCCTCCTTCCCTCCTCTTCACCGGATACAGGGATACAGGGATACAGGCCATTGTGGCCCCGGGGAGCTGGGCCTGTTCCTCCCGCGGCGGCTAGGGGGCAGACATATTTCGCTGCGGTTGAGCGGCGTCGCCGGCCTAACGGCTGGGCGCACTCGGCTCCGCGGTCCGTAGGACCGCGCCACGCCACGGCAAGCCTGTTTTCGATCGGAGATCACTGCGGTGGTCGCCGCCCGCGCAGGGCCCCTGGCACGCCTAGGGCGAACCTTGGAGGCCCCTCCAGCACCCGTCGCCTAGGGGTCTAGCCGAAACGGCCCGCGAGTCTGCAGCACCCCTCCGACGCCATTACTCCGCAACCGGTTTCGCTGGCCGCTTTCGACCACGCCCACGTTTAGGGAATAACCCGATCTCCTGGCCCATCTTGTAGAGCCGGCGCAACTCCGCGTTGGCCTCGCGGACTTCGAGCTTTGCTGCCTGCGAGTACTCGCCGGTTTTCCAGTTGCCGTTTCGAGGCCCAAATGGCGCACCAGCGGCGCCGCCGTGCGAGCGGCAGCGCGCCCTGCCTGGCACAACCATCTTGCGACACCGCGTCCCCGCCTTGGTCCAGACACCGCACAACTGCCGATGAGGCAACTCGGTAAACACATCCCATGGCATCGGCACGGCATCGGCTGCCGTGGCGGGCTCGCGAGTATCGGGGATTGACGACATTTCGCGTCACATGCTCCTCGCGCGCCAACTCAACAAGACTACTTCGTCACGCGCGCCACTTCACCAATCCTACCACGCAAGTGTTAACCGGAAAATGGTTATCGCCATTCATTGATCTATGCGGACGTCTGCATAGTTTCGAGACGCGCCCCCGCATGAGCGGCGACAGATAGAGGGAAGAAAAAGTAGCGTCTCGCTGCTGACGCGGCGGTCGGGCGGCGATCTTGCTCCATGTTACCAATCAGTTGGCGTCGGGCCCGACGTGGCTTCTCGCCTAGGCCACATAGCATCTCATCCTCGCTTGGCCTATTCCGGTCAACCAGCCTGGAACAAGTTTCACCGGCGAAGCGCAACGGCAGCGTCGACAGTGGTCGTTCCTACACCCATTCGCTCAGGCTCGTCTCAGCCGTTGTGGTGAATGTCCCTCCCGACCAGAGTTCTTTAACACTATCCGCCAACAGGTGACACTTGGCTCGGCACATCCGTCAGTCGACCCGGCCGCGCCCCACCACCTTGAGCGTGCCGGAGACATTGTCGCCCGAGACCACCGTGACGGTATCGAACAGGTTGGACACAACGCAGGCGTGATTGGGAATGATGCGCAACCGGTCGCCGATGCGCGGCCAATCGGAGGGCGTCGGCATTTCGATGACGCCATGCTCTTCGGAAAGGGTTTTGATGACTAGCTCCGTTCCCATGACGAGGCCGTAGCCATCCATCCCTACGAGGTCGGAGGAGAGCGATTTCGAGCCGGTATCGAGCACCACGCGGGTGGCGGTGGGGCGGCTGACGACGGTCGCTAGAACGGTGAGCGCGCAATCGTCGAGCGTTGCGACCTTCTCACGAACCTCGATGCGGTCGAAATATATATACGTGCCGGGGCGGCGCTCAGTGACGGGCGCTGCGGCGGGCTCCCACATGTCGGGGCTGTTGCCAGAGGAGACACGCGGCACTGCGATGCCGGCTGTATCGAACAGAGCGATCGCGTCGCTCAGCCACGCGTTTGATTTCGCGACTCCATGGAGCGGCGGATAGGTCATGAGGCCTCCGAAGCGGAGGCCGGGGGCGGCGATGATCTGGCGGGCCAGTTCCAGCGCCTGGGCGCCGGTCTGCACGCCACAGCGTCCGCCGCCGGAATCGCACTCGACTAGGACAGTCAGCGCCTGGTCGGCGGTGAAGGTTGCGGCATAGCCGGCGACGGAATCGGAGCTATCGGCAGTAACCGACAAGGTGATGCGCGCGTTCAGTGCCTTGAGGCGTGCGAGCTTCAGCGGCCCGATGATGTTGTAGGGCAGGAAGATATCAGTGACGCCGGCATCGGCCATGACCTCGGCCTCACCAAGCTTCTGCACGGTGATGCCAACGGCGCCGAGCTCGATGGCGAGCTTGGCAAACTGTGGCAGCTTATGGGTCTTGGTGTGCGGGCGGAGCGCATAGCCCTCCTGTTCCGCATGCGCTTGGGCGCGGCGTAGATTGGCTTCCACCCGATCGATATCGATCAAAACGGTGGGGGTATCGATGTCAGCAATGGTCTTGGTCACGGCAATCGCATCCCGATTTGTCTTGTATATCGGACACCCGTCCGACATCTGGGATGCTATTTGTGCTTACCCTTTTTGGCAAGAGAGACCGCGGCCGTTGAGAAGGGTCCGGTTGTCCCAAAATCTAAATCACCGCGGCTATTCTGGTTTCACAGTGATTGGTCAAGTTGCACTATCCGTCCGTGCAGTTTCATGCCGGGTGGTGGAAAGATTTTCGTACGAAGGCTTGTAGCTATGACCGCCACACGGCGATTGCGGCCAATTAGGTCCACGCAAGGCAAAACGGGCCGTCGCTTTCACTATCAAGCCATGGCCACTTCACGTAAAAGTCAGCGGTCATGTCCTTGCATCGAAAGTTTGCGGCCGCTGGAAATCAGCTCTTCCTGCACGACCGCCCGTTGGGCATCAGTCAAATCAATTGGCAGCACGAAGCATATTGTCGCCTGAACATCGCCGTCGAGCCCAAAGATCGGTACCGCAAGGCACTGCGAGAAATTGTTGATCAACCCCCGGGTGATCACGATGCTCTTATCTCGCGCCGCGACACACTCGCCGATGAACTCGTTGATGTCGACGACCCGGCGGTCTGGCAGGATCAGGTCTTCAGGTTGGATGAGTTCGCGGATTTCAATCTCGCTCATGTGGGAGAGAAAAAGTCGCCCCGAGGCCGTCCAGGGTAACGGCCATTGGGAGCCGGCTTCTGAAACTATCCGCATAGGCCGCGTCCCCGGATGGGTGTGAACGACGGCCTGCCGGTTGCGGTTCAGCATGCACAGTTCGCTCGATTCCCCGGTTAGCTTTGAGAGCGCATCCACCTCCCGCGAGCCCCTCCGGATCAGATCGTTTCCACGGAAATAGCTGATCCCGTAGAGGTACATTGCCCGGCCGAAATAGACCTTGTTGTCGTCGCTGCTGATCTCGAGCATGCCGCTTTCAGCCAGCACGCGGACGATCTCGTAAATTGTCGAGCGTGGCGCGCCGAGCGCCTTGGGCAAATCAGCGACGCGCACCGGCTGACCTCGGGTGTTCAGGTACGCAAACAGCTTGAGGACGCGGTCAATGCCACGCTCCCGACTCACCTCTGACGCGACCAGCGCCTGTGTAGCGTTCATCTCGTTCACGACGATTATCCTCTCTTGCCAAAAGGGGCCGGCAACAATAGCATCCCAAATGTCGGACGGGTGTCCGATATATCAGACTGACCCCCGGCATCGCAATGCCCGGGCCGGATAGCACACTATGGCAAACGGAGGCGAGTATGACGGAAATTTCTAAGCGCCGAGAGTTCTTGAAACTCGGCATGGGCGGGGCCGTACTGGCGGGCGCCGCAGGCATGGTTGCACTGAGCGCGCAGAAGGCAGCCGCCCAGTCAGCACCCGATAGCCTGCTTCGCACCATCATCGACCGGGGTCGCCTGATCGTTGGCACGGGCAGCACCAACGCGCCTTGGCACTTCGAAGACGAGGCCGGCAAGCTCGTGGGCATGGACATCACCATGGCAAGGATACTCGCCAAGGGCCTGTTCGATGACGACACCAAGGTTGAGTTCGTCTTGCAGGATCCGGCCCAGCGCATCCCCAACATCGTCACGGGCAAGATCGATATCACGATCCAGTTCATGACCATGAACGCCAACCGCGCACAGCTCGTCGCCTTCCCGCGCCCCTACTATGTCGAGGGCGTGTCGCTGCTCTCGAGCCCGAGCGGCAAGATGAAGAGCTTTGAAGAACTGCTGGCCGGCGGCGCCAACACCCGCATCTCGATCCTGCAGAATGTTGACGCCGAGGCGGCCGTACACAAGGTGCTGCCTGAAGCCCAGGTAATGCAGATCGATACGCAGGCGAACGTGATTGCAGCGCTGGAAGCCGGGCGTGTCGACGGCGCAGCCGTCGACCTGTCCACGGTCAAGTGGCTCGTCGCCCGCAATCCCGAGAAGTATGCCGATAGCGGTTTTGCGTGGGAATCGATGCTGTACGGGGCTGCGGTCCGGCAGGGTGATCCCGACTGGCTGAACTTCGTTTCGACCGCTTTCGAGATCGCGATGTTCGGCAACGAGAATGCCCTCTACGATGCAGCATTCCTCGAATACTTCGGGACCAAGGTTCCGGACCGCAAGACGGGATTCCCGTCGCACTGATGTTACTGGCGGCCGGCGTGATGAGTGCGTCGGCCGCCGCCTTTGGTATTGACCGGGCTACTGACCCCGGGAGAACAATGGGGCAGGCATGAACTACCAGTTAAGCTTCACCCAGATATGGCGACACTTCGACAAGCTGTCGTACGGCGTTCTGCTGAGCATTGAGCTGGCTGTGATCGCCATCCTCATCGGCGCCGTCATTGGCCTGACACTAGCTGTGATCTACGTATCGTCGGGCCGCGTCGTGCGGGCGTTCATTTCTGCCTATGTTGAGTTCATTCGCAACGTGCCGCTGCTGTTACTAGTTTACCTCGTATTCTACGGGCTGCCCACAGTGGTCAACATCGCCTATGACGCCTCGACCTCTTTCATAGTGACGCTTTCGGTGTATGCTGGCGCCTATCTCGTCGAGGTGTTCCGCTCGGGCCTCGACGCAGTGCCAAAGGGCCTGCTCGATGCAGGCAAAGCCATGGGCCTCACACCATGGCAGCGTCTACTTCACGTGCGGCTGCCGACCATGACGCGGATCACGCTCCCCGCGCTTTCCAACACATTCATCTCGCTGTTCAAGGATACCTCGATCGCCTCGGTCATCGCAGTGCCCGAGCTCACCTTTGGCGCGCAATGGATCAACAACCGAACCTTTCGAATTGTTGAAGTTTACGCTGTGACAACGGTGATCTATCTCGTGGCCGGCTATCTAATACTTTTCGGTCTGCGAATGCTCGAGCGCCGCTTCCGGGTGGAGCGCTGACATGGGCGAATTGATCGACGCCGTCGTCTACGCCATGCCCTTCCTCATGGGCGGTCTGGGTACGACGCTGCTGGTTTCGCTGATCACCGTGGTGCTTTCGCTCGTCACAGGCGTTGTGCTCGGAGTGGCGCTGATCTACGGGCCGCAGCCGGTGCGCTGGGTGATCCGGTTGCTGACCGACTGCATCCGCGGCATCCCGATCCTGGTGCTGATCTTTGCGGTCTACTATGGCCTGCCGCCGCTCGGGCTCAACCTCAGTTCGTTCTGGGCTGCGGTGTTCGCGCTCTCCCTGTTCAAGACCGCGCAGGTGATCGAGTATGTGCGCGGCGCAGTGTCGTCGATCCCGCGCGGACAGATGGAAGCCGCCAAGTCGATCGGCCTGATCTTCCCGCAGCGGCTGCGCTACGTCATCTTCCCGCAGGCTACCCGCCGCTTCCTGCCGCCGTGGGTCAACGGCGTCACCGATGCGGTCAAGGGCAGCGCTCTGGTGTCGCTGCTTGGCGTGGTGGATCTCATGCAGGCCATCAACCAGGTGATCGGCCGGACCTACGAACCCATGCCCCTCTACCTATTGGGAGCCGTCATGTACTTCGTCATCAATTACAGCCTCTCCAGCCTCAGCAGGGTGCTGGAACGGCGCTACGCTTACATCAAGGAATGAGCTCCATGTCGGCGATCCCGCTGCTCAAGATTTCGCGGCTCACCAAGTCCTTCGGCACGAACCAGGTGCTGAAGTCGGTGGATCTCGAGGTGACCGCCGGGGAGGTGGTCACGGTGATCGGTCCCTCGGGCGGCGGCAAGACCACCCTGCTGCGCTGCGTCAATTTCCTCGAGGCCTATGACGGTGGCTCGATCAAGATCGATGGCCGCGAGGTCGGCTACACCGACAATGCCGGCGGCAAGAAGCGCGGCGAGGTGGATCTGGCCGCCATGCGCGCCGAAACCGGGATGGTGTTCCAGAGCTTCAACCTGTTCCCGCATCTCAATGCCGAACAGAACGTCATGCTGGGGCTCAGGCAGGTGCGCAAGAAGCCGCATAAGGAAGCCCTGGAGATCGCCCGGCACTGGCTCGATCGCGTCGGGCTCTCACACAAGACCGGGAGTCTCCCCTCGGAACTCTCGGGCGGCCAGCAGCAGCGCGTCGGCATCGCCCGCGCCGTCGCCATGGATCCGAAGATCCTGCTCCTCGACGAAATCACCTCCGCGCTCGACCCCGAACTGGTCAACGAGGTGCTCGATGTGGTGCGGCAACTCGCAAGCGACGGTATGACCATGCTGATCGTCACCCACGAGATCGCCTTTGCCCGCGATGCCAGCCACCGCATTGTCTTTGTGGCGGATGGCAGTGTGTCGGCGCAGGGCAAGCCCGATGAACTGATGGCCGAGGTGGCCAACAACGAGCGCCTGCGCAGCTTCCTGTCCCGCTTCAGCGCGACGGCCCATTAACGACCAAGGCGAGACTGAACATGTCGTTTCTGGCGGAATTGGACTCGCAGGGCCTGAAGTTGCTGCCAATTCCGAAGCCGATCGGGAACTTCCGCAATTTCGTCCGCACCGGGTCGCTGATCTTCATTTCCGGCCAGGGCCCGCGCGAGGCCGATGGCACGATGCTGCAGGGCAAGGTCGGCCGCGACGTGACGGTCAGCGCAGCGTACCAGCATGCGCGGCTGACCGGGCTCAACATCCTCTCCGTCCTAGCCGACGCGGTGGGCGAGCCCGGGCAGGTTACCCAGGTCGTGAAACTCCTCGGACTCGTCAATGCCACCGACGATTTCGCCAGGCATCCCGAAGTGATCAATGGCTGCTCGGACCTCTTTACTGCCGTCTTCGGCGAGATCGGTCAGCATGCCCGCTCCGCTATCGGCGTCTCATCGCTGCCCAACAACATCACGGTCGAGATCGAAGCCATCTTCGAACTGCGCACCTAGCCGAGGATCCGCCATGCCCATCACCACCAACACCAGCAACCTGCCGATACGGGAACGCCTGGGTGTCAGGCCGATCATCAATGCCTCGGGCACGATGACGGCCCTCGGCGCGTCGATCATGGTGCCCGAAGCGATCAAGGCGATGACCGAGATCGCCACCGAGTTCGTCGAGATGGACGATCTGCAGCGCATCGCCAGCCAGACCATTGCGCGCCTGACCGGCGCCGAGGCGGGGTTCGTGGCCTCGTCCGCCGCGGGCGGCATCATCCTGTCGGTCGCGGCCGCCATGACTGGCTCGGCGCTCCTTGCCATCGAGCGCCTGCCGCTCGACACCAAAGGCCTCAAGACCGAAGTGGTTATGCAGTACGGCCACAATGCCGCCTACGGCAACAGCATCGACCAGGCGATCCGCATGGCCGGCGGCACCCCGGTATTGGCGGGCTCGGTCAGTTCCTGCCAGCCCTACCAGGTGGAAGAGTCGATCACCGCCAATACGGCTGCCGGCATCTACACAGTCGCGCACAGCACCATCAGCTACGGCATGCTGAGCCTCCCCGAATTCGTCGCCATCTGCCACGCCAGGGACGTGCCGGTGATCGTCGATGCCGCCGCCGAGTACGACCTGCGCCGCTTCCTTGCCGAAGGCGCGGACGTTGCAATCTATAGCGGCCATAAATTCCTTGGCGGTCCGACCTCGGGCGTCGTTGCAGGCCGCAAGGACCTGATCCGTGCCGGGTATCTGCAGAACCGTGGCATCGGCCGCGGCATGAAGGTGGGCAAGGAGAGCATTGTCGGCCTGATCGCCGCGCTCGAGGCCTGGGAAGTGCGCGACCATGCGGGCATCAAGGCCCATGAAACCGCAGTGATCGACATGTGGCTCAAGGCCCTTGCGGGTCACAAGGGGATCGAAACGCGCGTCTCGCCCGATTCAACCGACAATCCGGTCGATCGGCTCGAAGTGCGCGTCCGGCCCGAGAGCGGCTTCACCGCATATGGCCTGGTCTCGACACTGGCCGCCGGCGACAGGCCGGTGATGGTGCGCGGCCACCAGGCCGAGCAGGGTCGGTTCTGGCTCGATCCGTGCAACCTCCACCCCGGCGAGGCCGAGACCGTGGCGCAGCGGCTGACGGAAATCCTCACATCTCCCCGACCCGCCGGCGCCATGGCGACACCCGCCAAATCGACGGCCGGCCTTCTCAAATGGCCTGACTGACCCCCGAACACCCAGAGGTATCCTTATGTCTACCGATGACATTCGTCCAGAACTCGGCATGCGCCAGATCATCAATGTGTCGGGCACCATGACCTCGCTTGGCGCCTCCATCGCGGTGCCGCAGGCCATCGATGCGATGCACCGCACGCTGCCCCAGTTCTTCGACATGAGCGCGCTGCACCGCTACGCGAGCCGGGTCATCGCCGACCTCACCGGTGCCGAGGCCGGGTTCGTCACTGCGTCCTGCGCCTCCGGCATTACCATTGCGGTCGCGGCAACCATGACCGGCCCCGACCTTCTCGCCATCGAACGGCTGCCCGATGCCAGCGCCCTCAAGAACGAAGTGCTGATCCTGTCGGGACATATGGTGAGCTACGGTGCGCCGGTCGAGCAACTGGTCCGGCTGGCGGGGGCGAAGGTGGTACCGGTGGGCCAGGCCACGTCGTCTTCGGCCTACCAACTTGCGGGCTCGATTACCGAAAGCACGACTGCCGCGCTGTTCGTTGTGTCGCATCACGTCGTCGACTACGCTCAGGTGCCGCTCAAGACCTTTATTGAGGTCTGCCACGCCAGGGGCGTGCCGGTCATCGTCGATGCAGCTTCCGAGTATGACCTCCGCCTGTTCCTCGACCAAGGGGCCGACCTCGTGGTCTATTCCGGTCACAAGTTCCTCGGCGGCCCGACTTCCGGGATCGTGGCAGGATCGAAGGATCTGATCCGCGCCTGCTACCTCCAGAACCGCGGCATTGGACGCGGCATGAAGGTCGGCAAGGAAACCATCGTCGGCGTTAGCGCCGCACTCACCGCCTGGAAGACGCGCGACCATGCCGGGATCAGGGCGCGCGAACGCGCGGCGCTAGATGTCTGGGTCAACGCGCTAGCCGGCCGCCCCGGCGTTACCGCGACGATCGTTCCCGATCCCACCGACAACCCGCTCGACCGGCTGAAAGTGGCCATCAATCCCGACGAAGCGCGGATTACTGCCTGGAATCTCGCCACGCGCCTCGCGGCCGGTGATCCTCCCGTCATCGTCCGCGACCACGAGATCGAGCACGGCCACTTTTTCCTCGATCCCTGCAACCTACACCCCCAGCAGGAACATGCGGTCGCGAGCCGCCTCATCGAGGAACTCGCCAAGGCCACGCTCTCTAACGATGTCATCGCCACGCCAATTGAAGAGGTGTGGCTTGCAAGGGAACGAGCTGTTCTAGACTGGCCGGATTGAGCCGAATCCGAACGAGTAGTGGTGTCGATGAGACCGCTTGTGGCGGAGCAACTCATCGTCTCGGCGATGTCCGCTTCGGGCCGATATCGTTGATTTAGTCGGTGATTTTGCTGCGGCCGCTGCCATTGGCGCTCTGTCTGTTTGGTGGCTCGTCGGCTGGCAGCGCCGCGGAGCCGTCTGATGCCACTCGGGGCTTTGCGAGAGCGGTCATCGGTATGAGCTTGGCGAGCTTTCTGAGGTTCTGGGCAGTGGCGGCGAGCAGAAACTCACCGTGGGAGCGTATGGTGCGCCGCGACATTAGGCGCGGTCAGAGAATCATCCCCGAAGTGATGGTTCTCATTGCTGGCACCAAACTCGATACCGGCACCCTCAGAAGCTGGTCGACCATCGGGTTCCTGGTCTGATCGATTTCGACCCGTGATACCGTTGGACATGCTCGCAGCGCCACATGAGGTCGAGTGCATCGCAAGCATCGGTTGTGGAGACCTGACCGACGATGGCGCGGCGCTGGGCCGTAAGGTCAGTAGCGAGCGTCTTGCGCTTCTGCCAGTCCACGTAGGACTGCGAGCGGCCGGTGGCGTTGAGGCGTTTGCGGACTTCCCTCCCAACCGCCGCCGGGTTCTCAGCGTCGGCCGGTTCGAGCCGGAGGCGCCGCTTGGCCGTCGCATTACCACCACTGATCTCGATCAGCAGGGCCGCCCGGCGCTCAACGCCAAGCGCCTCTAGGTTGCTCGCATTGAGCGTGGTTTTTACAGCCATTAGCAGGTGCGGCGCTTGCATCTCGAATTGATTGGTCCACTACCTCCCGGCTGTCAACCAGCCGGGGCCTGAAGCCACTCGTCCAGCTTGCTCCAGCGGCGGCGGCCTGAGGCGTTCTTGACAGCGATGGCGACCGCTTTCTTCTGACCGACCAGCACCACCAGCTTCTTGCCACGGGTCACGCCGGTGTAGAGCAGGTTGCGTTGAAGCATGGTGTAGTGTTGGGTCATCAGCGGGATCACCACGGCGGGGTATTCCGACCCCTGCGACTTGTGGATCGTGGCTGCATAGGCGGGAACCAGCGTGTCGAGTTCCCCGAACACGTAGCTGACCGAGCGACCATCGAAGCTCGCAGTTAGTTCACCGGCGTCGAGGTCGACAGCGTCGATGTAGCCGATATCGCCGTTGTAGACTTCCTTGTCGTAGTCGTTCTCGATCTGCATGACCTTGTCGCCTGGGGCAAACGTCCATCCGAAGCGTTCGACCCTCTTGTCCCCGGTGGGATTGAGCGCTGCCTGCAGCTCGATATTCAGCGATCGTGCGCCGACCCCGCCGCGGTTCATCGGGCAAAGTACCTGGATGTCGCGGATCGGGTCGAGACCGAAGCGCGCGGGGATGCGTGTCTTGAGCAACTCCACAATGCGCTCGACAGCCACCTCGGGGGTGTTGGCCTCGACGAAGTAGAAGTCGCTTGTGTCCTGAGGGCGCGACAGGTCGGGGATCAGGCCCTGGTTGATGCGGTGTGCGCTGGTGATGATCCGGCTCTGCGCCGCCTGTCGGAAAACCTCGGTGAGGCGCACCACCGGTACAGCGCCAGAAGCGATGATGTCGGCGAGGACCTGTCCGGGTCCGACTGATGGGAGCTGGTCGATGTCACCAACGATCAGGAGGGCCGAGCTTGGCGGCACCGCTTTCACAAGTGACTGCATCAGCATGACGTCGACCATCGAGGTCTCGTCGACGACCAGAAGGTCGCACTCGAGCGGATTGTCAGCATCGCGCTTGAAGCCGCCACCCTTCGGGTTGACCTCCAACAGGCGATGAATGGTCTTGGCCTCGAACCCCGTGGCTTCCGTCATGCGTTTGGCAGCACGGCCGGTCGGGGCGCACAGCAGCAGGTTGACCCCCTTGGCGGCGAGGATCCGCAGGATCGACTTGACGATAGTGGTCTTGCCTACACCCGGACCGCCGGTGATCACCAGCACCTTGGACAGCAGCGCGAGGCGGACGGCCCTGGTCTGGCTTTCAGCAAGCTCGAGGCCGGTCTTTTCCTCGATCCACGGGATAGCCTTGTCGGGGTCGATACAAAGCCAAGGCAGCTTGCCGGCGACCAGCCTACGCAAGCGCTCGGCGATCACCTGCTCGGCCCGGTACAGGCCTGCAAGGAACACGCAAGCGGTCTCCCCCACCGTGTCGGCAATCACCGTGCCGTCGGCCAGCTCGAGGTCTAGCGCCGTCTTGACCAGGTCCTGGGGGACTTCGAGCAGTTCCGTAGTCAGCGGCGGCAGTTCCTTAGTCGGCAAACCGCAATGGCCTTCGTCAGTGGCATCGGTCAGCGCAAACGAGATGCCGGCGCGGACCCGGATCATCGCGGTCTTCTCGATGCCGAGCTTCATGGCGATCGCATCAGCTGTCTTGAAGCCGATCCCGCGGATGTCCTTGGCCAGCCGATAGGGGTTCTCGGTCATCACCTGAATGGCGTCGGTGCCATAGGTCTTGTAGATGCGCACTGCCCGCGCCGTGCCGACGCCGTGGCTGTGCAGGAAAACCATGATCTCGCGGATGATCTTCTGCTCACCCCAGGCGTCGGTGATCCGGCGGGCTCGGACCGGGCCGATGCCCTCGACCTCGCGCAGCCGATCCGGCTCGGCCTCGATGATGTCGAAAACCTTCTCGCCGAACACCTTGACCATCTTCTTGGCATAGACCGGCCCGATGCCGCGGATCATGCCCGATCCCAGATACCTCTCGATGCCCTCGAGCGAGGTGGGTTGCGAGCTTCGCAGGAACCTTGCCCTGAACTGCTGGCCATGGGTGCGGTCGTTGACCCACTCCCCCGACGCGGTGATCCACTCCCCTGCCGAAATAGTAGCGGCGTGTCCGATCACCGTCACCAGGTCACGGTGCCCCCTCGCCTTGGCCCTCAGCACGCAGAAGCCGCTGTCGGGGTTGTGGAAGGTCACCCGCTC
>CAIMLX010000262.1 GCA_903842455.1 uncultured Hyphomicrobiales bacterium
CTGACGAAGTGATGAAGGCGGGTGCGAGCCGCGAGCAAGGTCGCTGTGGCCACGGCGGCCGCGCCGCCGAGTACGGGATGATCCAGCGACAGACCACCCAGCAGGACGGTCAGAACCAGAGCAATCTCGGTCGTGAGGTCCGGGTCGTGCTCCTGCGCGGCCATCGAGGACAGGACGGCGAGCGCTGTGGTTGCGACCAGCGTGACGGACAGCAGAATGACGCCGCCAACCGTTGCCGACACCAGCCCGCTGAGGCTTACCAGCGTGAACGTCCTCAGCCCGGCAGCGGCACGATTGACTCTGTCGCCCTTGCGGCGCTCACGCTCCGTGCCAATGAGCAACCCGATACCCAAGGCGACGAAAAAGCTGACGAACCAGGGATCAATCGAAATCGCGGTTCTCCGGTCTCGCAGGGCGAGGGTGGCTTTCGCCCCCGACCCCGGCTATGCGGCGATGGGCCAGATGACATCCGTCCTGATTTCGGCGGGCGGCGTCTCGGGAGGGCTGAAGTAGACTTCCCACATATCCTTGGCCGGAACGAGCCCATTCGCCTGCATGGCCGCGATCATGGCGTTATAGGTCGACCCGACCGTATCATAGGGGCCGATATGGGTCGCTTTCATGTTGCGGCCTTCCGGAGACCTTCCGATCGAGAGCCCGGCGGCGCGGAGAGCGTCTTCGTCTTCGGATCGACACGGGAACCCGAGCTCGAAGGTCGTGGAGGTATCGTCGTAGGTGAGATAGTGGGCCATCGGCATACCGGCCATCGGCGCCTTCGCCCTGGCAAAGAGCTCGCTCAACGTGGCGAAACCGTTCGCCATCGACCGCGGAATTTCGGTCATCCTGGAGATCAGGGTGATGTAGGCCCTGGGCGCAGCTTCCATCGTCTCGATCGAAAAATCGGTCATGATAACCTCACGTGGGATGAACAGCAAGGACTGATCCCGGCCGCGAACTCGGAGAGGCGCAGCCGGGATGTTTCGACGCCACTAGGCAGCCTTGACCTCGATCTTGGTGGCCGGCTTCCGGGCCTCCATGGTCTTGGGCATGGTCACCGTCAGCACCCCGTTGTTGAAGCGGGCCTCGACGGCGCTCGGGTCGATACCCTTCGGCATCGCGAAGCTGCGCTCGAAGGCGCCGTACTGGCGCTCGTGGAGGTAGTAATCCTTGGATTTCTCCTCCTTCTCGGACTTCTTCTCGCCCCTAATGACGAGGTTGCCATCCTTGACCGACACGTCGACGTCCTTGGCTTCAATGCCGGGAAGTTCGGCGGTCAGCTCAAATGCGGTGTCCTTTTCGAGGACATCCACCGCCGGCGCATTGAGCGAGAAGCCGCGCCGGAAGATCGGATCGAGGGCAGCGCTCTGAAAGGGGCGCAGCCAGGCGCCGCGACCGAAATCATCAAACAGATGATCGATCTCACGGCGAAGTGCATCAACAGACGGCCATCCGAATGCGGCGGGTGCCGGTGTCTTTTCGTCAGTCTTGACGGGAAGCTTGGTGGGGGTGTCGGCCATGCTGTACTCCATCGGTTGAAAGAGGAACGCGTAAGCTTCGCGCTTTCGGTGCGTCGCAGTTTTGACGTGGATCAACTTGTGCCTGCCGAACCGAAACCGCCCGGCTGCCGCCTCCTGTCGTTGCGTGACCATGCTGTCTTCCGGCAAGATAGTCTCCTGCGGGCGGTCAGGCGGGTTGTGGCCAGAGGTCGCGCAACGGCTTCTGCAGGGCGTTTCGCATCTGTTCGACCTGCCCCGCCGAGATGTGCCGATTCAGCAGCGAGAAGACGGCACGGACGCCATGCTCGGGCGAGCGCATCGGATCGGCGGCAAACGCGCTTTGGATGGCCTGCACGAAGTCATCCTTGGTACGCGGATGGACGGGCGTCGCCGAAGGATTCCAGCCCTCGTAGTAGAGGCCGCGAATGAGGATCGGGAGTTGTGCACCCAGATCGGCTGCCTCGTCGGCGTTCAGCCAGTCCCGCAACGCATGCAGCGTGGCGCGAAGCAGGCGATAGGCCTGGTGCCGGTCGTCGAGGTGCGACAACTGCTCCAGCTCGTTGAGCCAGGCGCTGGTGACGCCAGCCGCACCATCCAGAACCGCGATACCCGTCTGTGCCATGATCTTCTCCTGCGCTTGTTGAAACCCTTATGGCCGTCCGACTCGCCCCGGATCAGACACTCATGCCGCCCGGTCCGAAGCCGCTTGTGACGAAGATGGCCTTCCGCCGGTGAGTGCGGGGAAGTCGGCTGGGGTCAGCACCTCTCGCTCCAGCAGCAGGCGGACGCCTGCTTCCAGATCGTGCTGCCGTTTGATCAGCAACTCATGCGCTCGCTCGTAGGCGGCCTCGATGAGTGCGCGCACCTCCAGATCGAGTTCACGAGACGTTGCTTCCGAGTAGTCGTGGCGCGCCGGGGCGAAAGGCGTGTCCAGGTACGGTTGTACCCCCTGCTCTAGCACCGCCTGGCCAAGTGCCTTGCTCATTCCGAAGCGGGAGACGAACTGGCGGGCGACGTCCGTGACCTTGGCAAGATCGTCAGCCGCGCCCGTCGAGAACTCGCGGAAGCCGATCTGCTCGGCCGCGCGCCCCCCCATCAGTACCGCCATGCGATCCGTGAGTTCACCTGCCGTGATTACGTAGCGATCGTCGGTCGGTCGCTGCATGGTGTAGCCGAGAGAGCCGATGCCACGGGGAATGATGGACACCTTGTGAACAGGATCACTCCCCGGAATCGATGCGGCGACGAGGGCATGCCCCAGTTCATGGTAGGCAACCCTGCGGCGTTCGTCGGGGGTCAGCAGGCGCCCCCGCCGTTCGGCTCCGGCAACGATGCGCTCGACGGCGGCGGTGAAGTCCTCCATTGCGACTGCTTCAGCGTTGCGGCGGGTGGCAAAGATGGCGGCTTCATTGGCGAGGTTCGCGAGGTCCGCGCCGGTAAATCCTGGAGTGATGGCCGCGATCGCCGACACGTCGATGTCCGCCGCCAGTTTCACTCGTTTGAGGTGGACCGCCAGGATGGCCTCGCGGCCCTTCCGGTCGGGACGATCGAGGCCAATCTGCCGGTCGAACCGGCCGGCGCGTAGCAATGCCGGGTCGAGAATCTCCGGCCGGTTTGTGGCGGCCAGCAGAACGATGCCAACTCGCGGATCGAACCCGTCTAGCTCCGCCAGCAGCTGATTGAGGGTCTGCTCCTTTTCGTCGCCCCCCCCGACGCTGCCGAACGCCGAGCGCGCCCGGCCAAGCGCGTCCAGCTCATCGATGAAGATGATGCAGGGCGCGGCCTTCCTCGCCTGTTCGAAGAGGTCGCGGACGCGCGCTGCGCCCACGCCGACGAACAGTTCGACGAATTCGGAGCCGGAGATCGAGAAGAACGGCACCCCCGCCTCGCCCGCGACCGCGCGCGCCAGGAGCGTCTTGCCGGTGCCCGGAGGTCCTACGAGGAGCACGCCCTTAGGGATGCGGGCGCCCAGCCGTCCATATTTGTCCTTGTCCTCGAGGAAGGAGACGATCTCCTGAAGTTCGGCCTTGGCCTCGTCGATACCGGCGACATCGGCGAAGGTGACACCGGTCTTTGTCTCGACATAAACCTTGGCCTTGGACTGTCCGATCGCCATCAGCCCGCTCACGCCACCCTGCCGGGTCATCCGCCGCATGACGTAGTACCAGATGCCTGCAAACAGGAGCGTCGGCAGGATCCAGGAGAGGATTGCTGTGAACCAGTTCTGGTCGGTCGCACCGGTCACCCTTACGCCGGCCTCGCTGAAGAGGGCTGCAAGCTCGGGATCAACCCGGTAGGTGATGAAGTACTCGTACCCATCCTCGGGCGCCACGAAGCGCCCTTCGATCACCGACTCGGTAACTGAGACCTCAGCGATTTCGCGCTTCTTGAGGTGATCGAGAAGATCGCTGTAGCTGATCGGGGTGACGGAACGGTAGTTCAGCCAGACCTGGAAGACGCCCAGAAGAAGGATGGCCCCGACAGCGTACCAGAGCGTGAAGCGGCTCTTTTCTTCCATTCCATGTCTCCGATCGATTGAACATCGAATCAGCGGAACGAGCAGCGCCTTTCCCCGGTCTAGGGGCGAGAAGGCGCTACATCGCTGGCTCGGCGAGGCCAGCGTGTTCGGCCTGGGTTTCCGGCAACTCGGTCATCGTTGCCTCGGTGAGCAACAGGACACTCGCGACACTCACGGCATTTTCGAGCGCAACGCGCACGACCTTGGTGGGATCGATGATGCCGGCCTCGACGAGATCGACATAGCGCTTGCTGCTCGCATCGAAGCCGATGTTTCCCTGGCTCTCGAGCATGCGGGCAACCGCAACCCCGCCGTCGGCGGCCGAATTCTCGGCGATCTGGCGGGCCGGTGCCTCAAGCGCCCGGCGGAGGATCTGGACGCCGGTGCGCTCGTCGCCCTCGCATCTGGTGCTTTCGTCGTCGACCGCCGCGGCGCAGCGCAAAAGGGCGAGTCCACCGCCAGGAACTATGCCTTCGGCGACTGCCGCCTTGGTGGCGCTGACCGCGTCATCGAAAGCGTCCTTGCGCGCCTTCATCTCGGCTTCGGTCGGAGCGCCGACCCTGACGACCGCCACACCGCCGGACAGCTTGGCCAGCCGCTCTTCGAGCTTTTCGCGATCGTAGTCGCTGGTGGTCTTCCGGATTTCACGGCGGATCTGCTCGATCCGACCCTCGATCGCGTCCTTCTTGCCGCCACCGCCGACAATGGTCGTGTTGTCCTTGTCGATGACGACCCGCTTGGCACGGCCGAGGTGCTCGATGGTGACATTCTCGAGCTTCAACCCTAGGTCCTGCGAAATCACGCTGCCGCCGGTCAGGACCGCGATGTCCTCGAGCATGGCCTTGCGCCGATCACCGAAGCCGGGCGCCTTGACGGCACAGTTGCGCAGGGTCGCGCGCAGATTGTTGACGATGAGGGTAGCCAGCGCCTCCCCTTCGATGTCCTCTGCCACGACTAGCAGCGGGGTGCCGGCTTTCGCGACCGCCTCGAGTAGCGACAGCAGGTCGGTCAATGCGCTGACCTTGCCGTCGACGATGAGGATCACGGCATCTTCGAGGACCGCTTCCATGTGTTCGGGGCTCGTCACGAAATAGGGCGAGGTGAACCCCCGGTCGAACTGCATCCCCTCGACAACCTCGAGGGCGGTCTCGGTGGTCTTGGCCTCTTCGACGCTGATGACGCCTTCGCCGCCGACCTTTTCCATCGCATCGGCAACCAGCTTGCCGATCTCGAGATCGTTGTGCGCCGAAATGGTCGCGACCTGCTCCTTCTCCTTGCGGCTCTCGACGGGCCGCGAGAGCGCCTTCAGCGCCTCGACAACGCGCCTGGACGCCCGGTCGAGGCCGCGCTTCAGGTCGACTGCGCTTGCGCCGGCAACGACATTGCGTATCCCGTCCGCGAGGATGGCGTGCGCTAGAATCGTTGCCGTGCTGGTTCCATCGCCAACGAGATCCCCGGTCTTCTCGGCGGCCTGACGCAATATGCGAGCGCCCAGATTCTCTTCGGGGTCCTTGAGGTCGAATTCCTTGGCGATGGTCACGCCGTCGTTACAGACAAGCGGCGTGCCCCACTTGCGCTGGATCAGGACGGACTTCGATCGCGGACCGAGCGTGACGCGCACCGCATCCGCCAACTGGCTCGCGCCCCTGAGGATCTTGTCCCGCGCTTCCGACCGGAAGAGAACCTGCTTATGCGCCATCAATCGCTCTCCTGAAGAATCAAGATCGGATGCACGTGCGCAACCTCGTCGGCTGCATCCCGTGGTCGAGGACATCTAGCGCCGGGGTGGGCGTCTACACTTGACGAGGATCAAGTTGGGTCGCGACGATACCCGCCATCGTCGCTTCCCAGACGGTGCGAGCGAAACAGGGTGGGGATCCGGATGCGTGCCATGCGACTGCACAAGATCGGCGGGCCATTGTGCCTCGACGAGCTCTCGACCCCGACCGCCGGCGCCGGGTACGTGGTGCTGCGCGTCACCGCCTGCGGGGTTTGCCGTACCGACCTGCACGTCATCGCGGGCGACCTGCCGACGCATCGCCTGCCGCTCATCCCCGGCCACGAGATTGTCGGCGTGGTCACCGCGCTGGGGGCGGGGGTCACCGGCATCAATCTGGGCGACAAGGTGGGCGTGCCCTGGATGGGCGGCACCTGCGGGCGCTGTTCCTACTGCCTGTCGGGACAGGACAATCTCTGTGACGCCCCGACCTTCACCGGCTATGACGGTCGACGGTGGATATGCCGAGTTCACCAGGGCACGCTCTTCCGCCTGCATTCCGCTGCCCGAGGCGTTTCCGGACGTGGAGGGGGCGCCGTTGCTCTGCGCCGGACTGATCGGGTTTCGTGCCTACCGCAAGACCAACGGCGCCAGGCGGCTGGGTCTCGTGGGTTTTGGCGCGGCGGCGCATATCATTGCTCAGATTGCCCGCGACGACGGCGTCGAGGTCTTTGCGTTCACCCGGCGTGGTGACGTCGCCGGCCAGCGGTTCGCGCGGGACCTGGGTGCGGTGTGGGCGGGCGGAACGGACGAGGTCCCGTGCTCGCCGCTGGATGCGGTGATCATCTTTGCACCGGTGGGCGAGCTGGTCCCGCTGTCGCTGCGGCTAGTCCGGAAGGGCGGAGTGGTGGTCTGCGCTGGAATCCACATGAGCCGCATTCCGACGTTCCCCTATGAGGACCTCTGGGGCGAACGGCAGATCGTTTCGGTCGCCAACCTGACGCGGGAAGACGCCCGCCTGTTCTTCGGCGAGGGAAGAGCCCGGGCCGTCCGCACGAGCGTCAGGCGCTATCGTCTCAAGGACGCCAACGACGCGCTGCGCGACGTCAAGGCCGGCGCCGTGCAGGGCGCGGCGGTCCTCGTCCCCTGAGTCGCTTTGATGCCGATCAAGGGGCGGTCCGCCCGCCGTGCGATGCTGGGCTATCCCAGATGAAAGGCCTCGCCATGCGTTTCTTCGCACTTCATGGATCGCACATCCTGGCAAATGCCGTCGCGCGGTCGGCTGGTATCGAACTCGACGACCTCGAGGAGCGAGAATTCCCCGATGGCGAGCACAAGTCCCGCCCGCTCGTCAGCGTGCGGAACGAAGATGTGTTCGTGCTGCACAGCCTTCATGGCAATGACGGGCGGACGGCAGCTGACCGCCTGCTTCGGCTGCTCTTCTTCATCGGGACGTGCAGGGACAACGGCGCCAGCCGCGTCACCGCTATCGTTCCATATCTCGCATTCATGCGAAAGGAACAGCAGACCAAGGCGAGAGACCCGGTCAGCAGCCGTTATGTCGCTGAACTCTTCGAAGCAGTCGGCACGCACGCGATCGTAGCCTTGGAGGTGCACAACATCGCAGCCTTTCAAAATGCATTCCGATGCCGAAACGTCCATCTCGACATGCGCGCCGCCTTCGCCTCTCGCATCCGGGCGCTAGCCGGATCTCGGCCCATTGTCCTCCTTTCTCCCGACAGCGGTGGAATGAAGCGGACCCACCTCATGGCCGAGGCAATTCAAAAAGGGGGCGAGGCCCCTGTTGCTCTCGCGACAATGGAAAAACACAGAAGCGAGGGCAGTGTCTCGGGAGGTCTTTTTGCCGGCGCCGTTGAAGGAGCGGCGGTCTTCATTCTCGACGATCTTATTGCGACAGGAGGCACGATTGTCCGTGCCGCTGAGGCGTGCCGCGCTCGTGGTGCAGCAGCAGTCCACGCCGTGGCAACTCATGGCCTGTTTTCCAGTGCCGAGCAGCTCCTCTCGCCTGCGATCGACACAATCATTGTAACTGACAGCATCTCCGCATTTCCCCCAAGCGCGTCGAAACTCGAGGTGATCAGTTGCGCTCCGTTGCTGGGGGGCGCCATCCAGAGGTTACATGGTGGTGGCTCGATCCACCGGCTTCTCCACCCTCAGCGATGAGGCACTCTCGCGCAGCAATATCGAGATAGCGCCGTGCCACAGGGGGCCAATGGTGTGGACGTGACGGGTGCGGATCCAGAAGATGTGCAATGCAGATCCTCGCCCTGAGCATGGCGCGGAAGGCACCGTAGGTTGCTGCCAGTCCCGGCGTCGGGGGTCTGCCGATGACTTGTTCCAGACGCTCGAGGACAAGCGGTCTAATCCAGTCGGCGCCCAGCAACTCGCACTCGAGACCCAGATAGTTGAGCTCGTCGTATGGATCAATGATCCTCATGCGGCGGTCGAATTCGAGGCAATCGATAATGGCCGGCGGCGGTCCGAACCAGACATGCTCTGGCCGCAGGTCTCCGTGGCCGTCAACTATGCATCCCATCGCAATGCGTTCCCGAATCTCCGGGATGTGAAGCGTGAGCAATGCCTCCACCCGGTCCAGAAGATCGGTGGTGCGAGCCAGCGGCAGCCGGCTCGTAGGTCGACCGAGTAGCCGCCGGTTCACGCCGCTCTCCGTCACGAGGTGGTTGAGATAGAGCTGTCCGTCTCGTCGCTGCCGCGGAGCGCCCGCATAGAAGCGAGTGAGCCTTTCCGTGGCGAGGGAGACGGCCTCCCTGGTAACCGTCCCCTTGGTAATTGACGTATGGAGGAACCTGTCCTCTGAAAGCTGGTCCATCTCGACGAGCCAATCGACGACCGTACCGTCCCCGTCGAGCGCGAGATGACCGCTCTGATCGAGGCAGAGTGGCGCGATCCGGCGGTATATGCCGCCGGCCAAACGGCGGTTGAGGCGGACCTCAACTTCACAATAACGACGCCGACGACCCAGGGTCGTGAAGTCGAGGAACGGAAATTTCATCGGCTTCTTCAGCTTGTAGACCAGGCCGTCTGCGAGAAAGAGCCACGACATGTGCGTTTCGATCACGCTCACCAGACCAGGCTGGTGGGCATAGGCCGCCGCAGACCGCAGGAATGCCACCTTGCTCTCGGTGTCCGGCGATCGGGGCCTGTTGTTCAGTTCGTCCACGAGCGTACTCAACTGGCATAAATTTGCCCGGACTGTTTCCCCCACTACGGGCGGGGATCGCTTGCCGGATTCTTATCCCTTGATGTATGGCTTGCCATCCGCTGCCGGTGCTCGCGCCCGACCGATCACGCCGGCGACCAGCACGATGGTCGCGACGTAGGGTA
>CAIMLX010000263.1 GCA_903842455.1 uncultured Hyphomicrobiales bacterium
AGGCCGCGGCGCCGGCTCGGCGGCGACGGCAGCCGGCTGCGGAGCAGCGGCGGGCTTCGGCGCTTCGGCGGCGGGAGCGGCAGCTGCCGCGGCAGCCTGCGCCCCGGCAGCGGCGATGGCGCCGATCAGCGCGCCGACATTGACCGTGTCACCCGGGTTCGCGGCAATCGTCTCAAGCACCCCGGCCGACGGGGCGGGCACTTCGATGGTTACCTTGTCGGTCTCCAGCTCCACGATCGGTTCGTCGGCGGCGACGGTGTCGCCGACCTTCTTGAACCACTGGCCGATCGTCGCCTCGGTGACGCTCTCGCCCAGTGTGGGCACCCGGATTTCAGTCGCCATTGTCTGTTTGGTCCTTCGTTGCCGCATCTGAAGCGGGACCAGCGGCCCCGCGACCAATCGTATGTTTGGAGCGTGGTCAGGAAAAGTTGCAGACTTTTCCGGTTCGACCGCGCGACCGTTGTAGACTTATCTTACTTCGCGAACGCTTCGTCGAGGAAGCTCTGCAGTTCCTGCAGATGCTTCCGCATCAGCCCGGTCGCCGTGGCTGCCGAGGCCGGACGGCCGACATAGTGCGGACGATCGCCCGCACGGCCCATCTGGTCGAGCACCCATTCCACGTAGGGCTGGATGAACGCCCAGGCGCCCATGTTCTTGGGCTCTTCCTGGCACCAGAACACCTCGGCGTTGGGGAAGCGGTTGAGCTCGTCGAGCAGCGCCTTGGCCGGGAACGGGTAGAGCTGTTCGACGCGCAGCAGGTACACATCGTTGATGCCCCGCTTCTCGCGATCCTCGAGCAGGTCGTAGTAGACCTTGCCGGTGCACAGCACGACCCGGCGGACCTCGGCGTCGGGCGCCAGCTTGATCGCCGTCTTCGGCACGCCCGGGGCTTCCGCATCGTCCCAGAGGAGACGGTGGAAAGTCGAATCCGGTCCCAGTTCCATCAGGCCCGAGATTGCCTTCTTGTGGCGCAGCAGGGACTTGGGGGTCATCAGGATCAGCGGCTTGCGGAAGTCGCGTTTCAGCTGCCGGCGCAGGATGTGGTAGTAGTTCGCCGGCGTCGTGCAGTTGGCGACCTGCATGTTGTCCTCGGCGCAGCTCTGCAGGTAGCGCTCGAGGCGGGCCGACGAATGCTCCGGCCCCTGGCCTTCATAGCCATGCGGCAGCAGCATCACGAGGCCGCTCATGCGGAACCACTTGCGCTCGCCCGACGAGATGAACTGGTCGATCACCACCTGCGCGCCGTTGGCGAAGTCGCCGAACTGGGCTTCCCACAGGGTGAGCGTGTTCGGCTCGGCCAGCGAGTAGCCGTATTCGAACCCGAGCACCGCCTCTTCGGAGAGCATCGAGTTGATGACCTCGTAGCGGGCCTGGTTCTCCGAGATGTTGTTGAGCGGCGTGAAGCTGCCGCCGTCGCGCTCCTGGTCGTTCAGCACCGAATGGCGCTGGCTGAAGGTGCCACGCTCGACGTCCTGGCCGGAAAGGCGCACCGGGTGCCCCTCGTCGAGCAGCGTGCCGAACGCCAGCGCTTCGGCCGTCGCCCAGTCGATGCCTTCGCCCGATTCGATCGCCGCGAGGCGATTGTCCATGAAGCGCTTGACCGTGCGGTGCACGTTGAAGCCCTGCGGCACGTAGGCCAGCTTCTGGCCGATGCGGACCAGGTCCTCGACCGGCATGCCGGTTTCGCCGCGGCGCGGACCTTCGGCGTCGGCGCGCTTCATGTCCTTCCACACGCCATCGAGCCAGTCGGTCTTGTTGGGGCGGAAATCCTGCCCGGCCTCGAACTCCCGCTCGAGGTTGGCGCGCCAGTCGGCCTTCATCTTGTCGACCTCTTCGGACGACACCAGGCCTTCTTCGACGAGGCGACGCGAGTAGATATCGAGCGTCGTCTCGTGCGCGCGGATCTTCGAATACATCAGCGGCTGGGTGAAGCTCGGCTCGTCGCCTTCGTTGTGGCCGAAGCGGCGGTAGCAGAACATGTCGATGACGACCGGCTTGCCGAAGCGCTGCCGGTATTCCACTGCTACCTTGGTGACGTAGACCACCGCTTCCGGATCGTCGCCGTTCACATGCAACACCGGCGCCTCGATCATCTTGGCGACGTCGGTGGGGTACGGCGAGGAGCGCGAATACATCGGCGCCGTGGTGAAGCCGATCTGGTTGTTGATCACGAAGTGGATCGACCCACCCGTGCGGTGGCCCTTCAGGCCCGAGAGCCCGAGGCATTCGGCGATTACGCCCTGGCCGGCAAACGCGGCATCGCCATGCAGCAGCAGCGGCAGCACGACGGAACGGTCGGTCTGGCGGGTATCGGCGATGAACTTGCCATCGACCGCCGAGCGCTGGTCCTGCTTGGCGCGGGCCTTGCCCAGCACCACCGGATCGACGATCTCCAGATGCGAGGGGTTGGCGGTGAGGCTGAGGTGCACCGTGTGCCCGTCGAACTCACGGTCGGCCGAGGCGCCCAGATGGTACTTCACGTCGCCCGAACCCTCGACTTCGTCGGGGTAGAAGGCGCCGCCCTTGAACTCGTGGAACAGCGCCCGGTGCGGCTTGGCCAGCACCTGCGTCAGCACGTTGAGCCGGCCGCGATGCGCCATGCCCAGCACGATGTCCTTGACGCCCAGCGCGCCGCCCCGCTTGACGATCTGCTCGAGCGCCGGGATCAGCGCCTCCGAGCCATCAAGGCCGAAGCGCTTGGTGCCGGTATACTTGACGTCGAGGAATTTCTCGAAGCCCTCGGCCTCGACCAGCTTGTTGAGGATCGCCTTCTTGCCCTCGGGGGTGAACGAGATCGACTTGTCCGGCCCCTCGATCCGCTCCTGGATCCACTGCTTGGCCTCGGGATCGGAGATGTGCATGAACTCGACGCCGACCGTGGAGCAGTACGTCCGCTTCAGGATGTCGAGCATTTCGGGGATCGTCGCGTAGTCGAGCCCCAGCACGTGGTCGATAAAGATCTTGCGGCCGTAATCGGCCTCGGTGAAGCCGTAGCTCGCCGGATCGAGTTCGTTCGCCGGCTCGTCCTGCTTCATCTTCAGCGGGTCGAGGTCGGCATGCAGGTGGCCGCGCATGCGGTAGGCGCGGATCATCATGATGGCGCGGATTGAATCGCGCGTCGCCTGCAGGATATCGACGGGGGTCGGAGCGGGTGCGCCAGCCGCCTTGGCGGTTTCGGCAAGGACCTTGCGGGTCTTGACCTCGATCTCGCCCCAGTTGCCGTCGAGTGCCGAAACGAGGTCGCCGCTGGCGGCCTGCGGCCAGTCGCGCCGTTGCCAGCTCGGGCCCTCGGCAGCCTGCTCGGCCTGTTCGGTGGTGTCCTCGAGCCGGGCGAAGTAGCTGGCCCAGCTCGGATCGATGGCGTTCGGGTCCGCCTTGAAGCGAGCGTAGAGCCCCTCGATGTAGTCGGCGTTGCCACCATAGAGGAAAGAAGAGAGCAAGAACTGTTCGTTCTTATCTTGTCGGGTCATCTTCGTTTTCCACGGGGCGATTAACCCCGCCATCCTTCTCATCATGCGTCCGGCAAAGGGCTCGACCGGACGGTTGGCGCGCAGGCTTCTCTTACCCGCTTGATCTTTGCTTGACGTTAAGGCGCGGGTGGTTTTCCCCCGCGCCCTGCCTGTCGCTGCCGGTTATCAGCCCTTGAGAACGTCCACCAGCGTCTGGCCGATCCTTGCAGGCGACTGCGACACCTTTATGCCCGCGCGTTCCATTGCGGCAATTTTATCCTCGGCGCCGCCCTTGCCGCCCGAAATCACCGCGCCGGCATGGCCCATGGTGCGGCCTTCCGGTGCGGTGCGACCCGCGATGAAGCCGGCCATCGGCTTCTTGCGGCCCTTTTTCGCTTCGTCGATCAGGAACTGTGCGGCGTCTTCCTCGGCCGAGCCGCCGATCTCGCCGATCATGATGATCGACTTGGTCTCGTCGTCGGCGAGGAACATCTCGAGCATGTCGATGAACTCGGTGCCCTTCACCGGATCGCCGCCGATGCCGACAGCCGTGGTCTGGCCGAGGCCGGCATTGGTGGTCTGGAACACTGCTTCATAGGTAAGCGTGCCCGAGCGGGAAACAATGCCCACCGAGCCGCGCTTGAAGATGTTGCCGGGCATGATGCCGATCTTGCACTCGCCGGCCGTCACGACGCCCGGGCAGTTCGGCCCGATGAGGCGCGAGTTCGACTTCTCGAGCGCCGCCTTCACCTTCACCATGTCGAGTACCGGCACGCCTTCGGTGATGCAGCAGATGAGCTCGATGCCCGCATCGATCGCTTCGAGGATGGCGCCGGCCGCACCCGGAGGCGGCACGTAGATCACCGATGCATTGGCGCCGGTCTTCGCCTTGCCCTCGGCGACCGAAGCGAAGATTGGCAGCTCGACATCGCCGATGCCCGGCACCTTGCCCAGCCAGTTGGTGCCACCCTTCTTGGGATGCGTGCCGCCCACCATCTTGGTGCCGTGGTAGGCCAGCGCATACTGGGTATGCAGCGTCCCGGACTCGCCCGTGAGCCCCTGCACCAGGATCTTGGTGTCGTTGTTGACGAGAATGGACATGGAGGCTCCGGTTTTGAACTAGGACTGCCGCACGAGACGGCTGGAGGGATTGTTGGTCGTGATGCGAATGGCGTGCATGGCTAGCCGCCCGCGCCTTCGGTGCCGGGAATGGCCGTGGGGTTGGGCACGGCGGTGTTGAGCTGCAGCACCACGCCCGAGAAGCCGTACTGCGTGCGGTACTGGCTCTCTTCGGGCACGTAGGTGAGGTAGATGTCCATCACGCCGGCGAACTTCTGCGGCGCGTTCCACTGCCAACTCGCGACATCCTGGTCCACCTGGTAGGCGGTCGGCTTCACGCCGGTCAGCACCGTCACCGCCTCGGGATCGGGCTGGGTGGCGGAGTCGAAATTGTAGAGGTAGCAGCCGAGGATGTTCTCGCGCGCCGGGCCGTAGCCGATCAGCGCGTCCGAGACGATGAGGTAGTGCATCACCTCGCCGATCGGCTTCTGGTAGACGGCAGACTCGAACTCGCCGTTATTGGCCCGGATATCGACAGCCGCCTGGTTGGAAAAGCCGATGATCGAGCCGAGTTCGGGGTGCGCGTTGTCGGCCACCGTTACCCAGCCCGCCGCCTCGACCGCCGCCTTGTTGTCGGCGTGACTGGTACGGGCGGTTGTGCAGGCCTCGGCGAACTGGCTGACAAAACCGACGTCATAGGCCGACGGCGCCGCCTGGGCGGGCAGCGCGAGCAGCGCAAGCAGGCCGAGGGCGCTAGAGTACCGCATCGGCGACCACATCGAGCAGGAACAGCAGGCCATCCGGGTCGGTACGCGGAATGACCGTGACAATCACCTTGTTGTCGGTGCTGAACCACACCGACTGCACATCGCCGCCGCTCGTCGCCACCAGCCCGTCGGCCTTGCCGAAATCGGCGACCGGCAGCGGCCGCTGCGGATCGATGACCGACACCGAACAGTGCGACACCCGGCTGCCGTTCGACACTTCCGTCGTCAGCCGCAGGTACAGCGGTCCAACGCCATCGATTGCAGTCTGGGCATAGAGCGTATCCGGCGGATCCCCGATCGAATCGGCGCCGGAAGGCTGGCTTTTCTGCCAGCCGCCGGTGGCCGGAACGGCCGTGTTGGCCACCGCATCGCTGCAGGCGCTGACGATTTCGCGCACCGCCGGGTCGGCGTCGGCCGCCAGCTCGAACGCCATCGCGGGCGCCGCAAGCCAGCCAACCGCCGTCCCTACTGCCAGCACTGCGGCGCGCAAACCCATCAAGCGCGACCCTTCACCGCCGCGACGATCTTCTGGGCCGCGTCGTCGAGGTCGTCGGCCGAGATGACGTCGAGGCCGGACTGGTTCAGGATGGCCTTGCCCTCGGCGACGTTGGTGCCTTCGAGGCGGACCACCAGCGGCACCTTGAGGCCGACTTCCTTCACCGCCGCGATCACGCCTTCGGCGATGATATCGCAGCGCATGATGCCGCCGAAGATGTTGACGAGGATGCCCTGCACCGCCGGATCGGCCGTGATGATCTTGAAGGCCGCCGTCACCTTCTCCTTCGATGCACCACCGCCCACGTCGAGGAAGTTGGCGGGCTCGGCACCGTAGAGCTTGATGATGTCCATGGTCGCCATGGCGAGGCCGGCGCCGTTGACCATGCAGCCGATATTGCCGTCGAGCGCCACATAGGCGAGGTCGTACTTGGACGCCTCGATCTCCTTGGCGTCCTCTTCGGAGAGGTCGCGCAGATCCTTGAGGTCGGCGTGACGGAAGGCGGCGTTGTTGTCGAAGCTCACCTTGGCATCGAGGACGCGCAGATGGCCATCGGTCATGACGATCAGCGGGTTCACTTCGAGCAGGCTCATGTCGGTCTCGGTGAACGCCTTGTAGAGCGCCGGGAACACCGACTTGCCGTCCTCGGCAGCGGCACCGTCGAGCTTGTAGGCCGAGACGATTTTCGCCACGTCCGCATCGGTCACCCCGGCGGTCGGGTCGATATCGACGGTGATGATCCGCTCGGGCGTGTCATGGGCCACCGCCTCGATGTCCATGCCGCCTTCGGTGGAAACCACGAAGGCGACGTGGCCGGTGGTGCGATCGACCAGCAGCGAGCAATAGAGCTCACGGGCGATGTCGGCGCCGTCCTCGATATAGAGGCGGTTCACCTGCTTGCCTGCCGGGCCGGTCTGCTTGGTGACGAGGGTGTTGCCGAGCATGTCCTTCGCGTTCTGCGCGACTTCCGCCGCCGATTTCGCGAGGCGCACGCCGCCCTTGGCGTCGGGCGGCAATTCCTTGAACTTGCCCTTGCCGCGGCCGCCGGCATGGATCTGGCTCTTCACCACATAGAGCGGACCGGGCAGCTGGGCTGCCGCAGCTTCGGCCTCCGAGGCGGAGAAGATCGCCACGCCATCCGCCACCGGCAGCCCGTAGGTCTTGAGCAGCGCCTTGGCCTGATGCTCGTGAATGTTCATGTGGGGCTCCTTGCCTCAGTCCGAGGGCGGTTGGTTCACGCCGGTAAACCCCTGCACCAGTTCACTGGCGCCAGGAGCGATCACGACGGGGTCGATGGAACAATCGAAGGTGGGCGCCATGGCGCCGATGCCGCGGGCCATGCCGTTGGCCTGCTCGAGCCCGGCGTCGACCACGCCGATCACGCAGCCATCTTGCGACTCGGTGTTGATGCGCGAGACCACCAGCGCCTGCGCCTCGCGGCCATCGACGCTGATGAGGTAGCGGATGATCGCCGCCTGCGGCACGCCCCTGGCGTCACTGAGCCACTCGACCGTCTCGCCGATATTGTTGAAGGCCGAGAACGTTTCGAAGTTCTCGCCCTTCATCCCGTAGTCGACGTCCATCCGCGCATCCCCCTCGGAGACGAACACGTCGAGTCCGTCGAGGCCGGGGCAGCGCAGGTCGGCGCCGCCATCCTCGTAGGTCTCGAGCGTCTCGCACTCAGCGAAGTCGATCTTCGTATAGGTGCTTGCGGCCTGCACACCGCTGCCCATCAGGACAGCGGCGGCAACGAGCGACAACGAAACGACGCGCATGGCGGCCTCCTTGCGGGGGAGCTGCATCAAGCGAGCTTCGGCGCGATCTTCTTGCACGCGTCGGTAAGCCCGGTGACCGACGCCACCGACTTGTCGAACGCCTTCTGTTCGGCCGACGACAGAGTGATCTCGACGATGCGCTCGACGCCACCGGCGCCGATGATCACCGGCACGCCGACATAGGTGTCCTTCACGCCGTATTCGCCCTTGAGGTAGGCGGCGCAGGGCAGCACGCGCTTCTTGTCCTTGAGGTAGCTTTCGGCCATCTCGATCGCCGACATGGCGGGGGCATAGAAGGCCGAACCGGTCTTCAACAGGCCGACGATCTCGGCGCCGCCATCACGTGTGCGCTGGATGATCGATTCCAGCTTTTCCTTGTCCATCCAGCCCATCTTGACGATGTCAGTCAGCGGAATGCCGGCAACCGTCGAGTAACGGGCGAGCGGCACCATCGAATCGCCGTGGCCGCCGAGCACGAAGGCGGTGACGTCCTCGACCGAAACCTTCAGTTCCTCGGCGAGGAAGAAGCGGAAGCGCGCCGAGTCGAGCACGCCGGCCATGCCGACGACGCGGTTGGCGGGGAGGCCGGAGAACTTCTGCAGCGCCCAAACCATCGCATCGAGCGGGTTGGTGATGCAGATGACGAAGGCATCGGGCGCATACTTGGCGAGGCCGGCGCCTACCTGCTCCATCACCTTGAGGTTGATTTCGAGCAGGTCGTCGCGGCTCATGCCGGGCTTGCGCGGCACGCCGGCTGTGACGATCACCACATCGGCGCCTTCGATGTCCTTGTATTCGGTCGTGCCCTTGAGGGTGGAATTGAACCCTTCGACGGGGCCGGACTGGCTCAGGTCGAGCGCCTTGCCGGCGGCTACGCCATCCATGATATCGAACAGGACGACGTCGCCGAGTTCCTTGGTCGCCGTGAGCAGCGCCAAAGTGCCGCCAATCTGCCCCGCACCGATCAGAGCGATCTTCTTGCGCGCCATCCGAGAACCCCGTTTTTCTTATGCTGGAAATTGCGCGCCCCTATTAACCCCAAGGGGCGCCCCTAGCAAGTCAGCCGTTGGACGGTAAACGGTCTGTGCGCACGGCGCATGGCAGAAAGGGGCGATTGACGCAGCGCCCTGTGCGTCCGATATTGTGACTACATGTGGTCACACTGGAGCGCGAGATGAGACAGATGCAGGCCCGTGAGGCCAAGGCGAAGTTCGCTGAACTGCTCCAGTCGGCGGAACGCGGCGAATCCGTCACGATCACGCGGCACGGCAAACCGGTGGCGAGGATTGTTCCGATTGAAAGCGGAAGCGAAGATGCCGAGCGCGAGGCCAACCGGAGGTTCATCGAGCACCTGTTGACGTTCCCGGGTCCGCTGGAGATCGAGAAGGACCGTCGGCCGCCGCGTGAGATCGACCTTTGACCACCCGATATCTGCTCGATACCTCCGTAATCTCATCGATCGCACCTGGGCGCGCCAGCGCGGGTGACCCGTTCCTCAACTGGCTGACCGTCACGTTGCCTCGGGCCTACATGTGCACCGTCAGCGTGTTCGAGATCGAGCAGGGCATCTACAAGCTCGAACGCACCGGAGCGCGGGAACGCGTCGAGGTCATGCGCCAATGGCTGCGGCACCTGCTATCGCAGTTCAACGGCGACAGGATGTTGCCGATGAATCTGGACGTCGCCAGCGAAGCCGGCCGGCTTTCAGACTGGGCCTTGGCGCGGGGATTGCATCCGGGGACGGCGGACATAATGATCGCCGCCACGGCTACCGCCTACGACCTGACCCTGCTCACCTACAACCTGAAGCACTTCGCTCCGCTGGAAATCGGAGCGCTCGACCCCGCAGCAGGCCTGCCGCGCTAGCCTCACGCCATCCGGCGGCGGCGTTCTTCCATCTGCTGCACCATCAATTGCGCGCGGGTCAGCGGCTGGTGGCGCTCGAGACGCATCGGCGCCGGAGCGAACGCACCGGGGGCGCGAGGGTCGGGACCGTAGTGCTGGGCTTCGTATTCGGGGCCCTTGAGGGCCGTGAGATAGAACAGCGACAGGCCGCCGATCAGCGGGATCAGCGCAATCCAGTACCACCAGCCGGACTTGCCGGCGTCATGCAGTCGGCGCACCGTCAGCGTCAGGCCCGGCACGATATGCACGAACGTCGCAAACATCAGGACCGGACCGAAGACCCTGTCCGGCCGCCAGTACCCGAGCAGCTCGTAGTCGATCCACAACGCCACGCACAGGGCAACCATCGAACCCAGCGAGTACCACCAGTATTCGCGGCGGGTCGAACGACCGCTGAACTCGAAATAGCGCAGCATGGCGCCGAAATAGTTGTTCACGGCAGTATCCCTCATCGATCCCGCGGTGGATGATGGCGCAGCCCGGTAAAACATGCCGCCACAGACTATTTCAAATTTTACTCAGGCCGTTGCCGGAACGTTGGCGCTGTCGCGATGCGCGGCGGCGAGGTACTCCTCCGACTGCATCTCGATGAGACGCGACACGCAGCGGGCGAACTCCGCCTTCGTCTTGTCGTCCCGCCCCAGGTCGTCGAGCGGCACCGCAAAGCTGGCGGCGAGCTTCACGCCCCGGTCGTAGAGCGTATCGACCAAGAGGATGAAGCGCTTGCTGGCATCGGTACGGGTCCGGTCGAACTGCGGCACATGCTCGATCATCAGCGCATCGAAGGCGTGGCTGAGCTTGAGGTAGTCCCGCGCCCCGAGCGGCTTCTCGCACAGCGCGGCGAACGAGAAGCGCGCCGCCCCCATCGCCTGCCGCGGCACGGGGATGGATCGTCCGAGCGAGCGCAACTCGCCCGACTCCCCCTGAACACCGCCGGTGAGTCGCAGCCACAGCCGGTCCATCTCGGCATCGACGTCGGGGCCGGTGCCGAAGTGGTAGACTTCCTCTCCCTCGAACTTCAGCCGGCGGTAGTCCGTCGGTCCGTCGAGTTCGACCACGTCGCAGCGCGCCTCGAGTTCGGCAATGAAGGGCAGCACCAGTTGCCGGTTGAGGCCGTTCTCGTAGAGGGCGTCCGGCCGGGTGTTCGAGGTTGCCACCACCGTCACCCCGCCAGCCCAGAGCTGGCCGAACAGCCGCCCCAGCAGCATGGCGTTGGTGATGTCCTGCACCTGGAACTCGTCGAGGCAGAGCAGCCGCACCTCGTCGAGCAGCGGCTTGGTGACCGCCGCCACCGGGTCGGCGCTGCCGCGCCCGTGTTCGGACCGGCGGAAAGCCGTGATCGCGGTGTGCATCTCGTCCATGAACTCATGGAAATGCACCCGGCGCTTTTTGGCGATGGGGACGTGCTGGAAGAACAGGTCCATAAGCATGGTCTTGCCGCGCCCCACCTGCCCCACGAGGTAGGCACCGCGTACCGGTTCAGGCTCGCCGGCGAACAGGCTCAGCAGGCCCCCGGGCCGTTCGCGCGACAGCGCTACGCTGATCCGGTCCAGCTCGGACGCCGCGGCAGTCTGCAGGGCATCGCGTTGCAGCACGCCGGTCGAGACCAGCGTATCAAGAGCGTTGCTAATGGGGTGGCCAGCGGCCGCCCGCCGGCCCGTCACGCTCAGACCATCGAGATGCCGGTACCACCGGCAAGCGTTCCGATGAAGCGGTTGCCCGAGAGCAGCAGGTTGGCGACGATATCGCCGTTCTCGTCATAGAGCTGCACCTGGCTGCCGGCCAGCGCCCAACTGGCGACGACGCTGAGGCCGCTCAGCCCGCAGCCCGGGGTCGAGGCCCGGTAGCGGCTGGTGCCGGTCTTGGCGGTGTAGGTGAGGTTCAGCTTGCACTGGCTGGCGCCGGCGACCACGGTCCAGCCGCCCAGCAGCTTCTCGTAGCTCAGGCCACCGGTGAGATCGCGCCCCTGCGTCTGCGGCACGGTGCCCAGCGCATCGGTCGACACGAACGTCCCGTCGACCGGAGCCACGCTGGCGACCACGAGCGGGTTGCCGAACTGGTCGGTGACACCCGGCTGCGGCGTCTGCAGGCCGGGGGCCGCTCCCTGCAGCGAGGGGTTGAGGCCCACCGGGGCATTGAGGTTCGTCGGCGTCATCGGCTGCCCGTTGGCGCCGATGGCCGGCAGGTTCGAACTCGCGACCGGCGTGTTCTGGATCGGGGTGATGTTTTCGGCATAGGCGGTGCTGCTTGTCGACACCCCGCTCGAGGCGCAGCCGGAAAGGGTGAGCGCCAGCCCGGTGAGCAGTGCAACGGATACACCCGCGCGTCGCGACATCATCATCGTCAGAAAAGCTCCGTACCGGCCCAGCCAGAGAAGTTAAGAAAGGATTGCCGGCGCATATACCCGAACAGCCCCTGCGCACACAACCGCGAACACCGTTTTCCCCTCTGATCGCCCAATGTGGCCATCATTGGGCGAGAGCGGCGGATGCAGGGTTTGCGGGGGCAGTGATTCATTCTGGGACACTCCTCACCGTGCCGCAGGCAAAATCGCTCCAGTGGAGCGATTTTAGGTGAGGAGGCCATGAGAGCTAAGCTCGAATGGCAAGCGGCACCTGCACCCTAGCCGCCTACCGCGCCAGCATGTCCTTCACCAGCACCTCGGCCAGCAACCGGCCATCAGCCGCCTCTTCCTCCGGCAACTCGATCGGGATGCCCTTGGGCCCATAGACGCCCGACAGCCCCGGCAGCCCGTGCTGGGCGCCCTCGCGCGGGTGGAAGCCGTGCGCCGACAGCGCGGCGATGAGCACCCGGGCGATCGAGGGGTCCTCGACGGTGGCGACGGTTTCGAACACGGCTATGCCAGCTCCCGCGTCACCATCATCTTCTTGATCTCGGCGATCGCCTTGGCCGGGTTCAGCCCCTTTGGGCACACCTTGGTGCAGTTCATGATGGTGTGGCAGCGGTAGAGCTTGAACGGGTCCTCGAGGTTGTCGAGCCGCTCCGTGGTCGCCTCGTCGCGGCTGTCGATCAGCCAGCGATAGGCCTGCAGCAGCACGGCCGGGCCCAGATACTTCTCGCCGTTCCACCAGTAGGAGGGGCACGAGGTCGAGCAGCAGGCGCAGAGGATGCACTCGTAGAGCCCGTCGAGCTTTTCGCGCTCGGGCTTGCTCTGCAGCCATTCCTTCTCCGGCGTCGGTGTCGTGGTCTTGAGCCACGGTTCGATCGAGCGGTGCTGCTCGTAGAAGGTCGAAAGGTCCGGCACCAGGTCCTTGATCACCGGCATGTGCGGCAGCGGATAGACCGAGATGTGCCCGTCGAAATCGTCCATGCCCTTGGTACAGGCCAGCGTGTTGGCGCCGCCGATATTCATCGAGCACGAGCCGCAGATGCCCTCGCGGCAGGAGCGGCGCAGCGTCAGGGTGGGGTCGACCTTGTTCTTGATCCACAGCAGCCCGTCGAGCACCATCGGCCCGCAATCGTCGCGATCGATGAAATAGGTGTCGAGGCGCGGGTTCTCGCCGCTGTCCGGGTCGTAGCGGTAGACGCGGTATTCCTTGAGCCGCGTCGCACCAGCCGGTTTCGGCCAGGTCTTGCCCGGCATGATCCGCGAGTTCTTGGGAAGCGTCAGCTCGGCCATGGCTCTATCCTGTAATCTTGCACGTCTGGAGGGCAGCGCCCATTGCGCCGGTCACTGCCATCACGTCATTGGCTGAAAGGTTGCCGATGATCGCCGGGTCGAGCAGCTTGCCCGGGTTAGTCTGCGCCGCGGCGGCGGCCGTCATCTGCTGGGCATTCAGCTTGCCCTGCAGTTCCCTGGCGTAGCATTCGCAGGCCGAAACACTGGTGCCCGGCACCCTTGCGCAGGCATCGGCCACCGCCTTCGCCTCGCCACCGAGCCCGCCCAGCGAGCAGGCGGAAACGAACAGCGTGGCCAACACCACCGGCAATGTCAGGGCGAGCCTCATCACCGTTGCCTCAATAGTTCGGCTTGCAGACCTGGTTGGACCGGGCAACGTACTCGTTATACGCCTTGTAGCTGTCGGCCGGCGGCGACTTGCCCTTCATCGAGGCGATCACCATCCCCATGAAGTCCTCGTCGATCAGCGTCATCGCCGCATCCGCCTTGCAGGTGCAGAGCGCCTCGTCCTGCGAGATGCCGTAGCAGGTCTTGTAGAACTCGGCCTTCTGCTCGGCCGTCGGCGTCGCCCCGCCAGCCGCCATCGCCGAACCGCCCAGCAGCACCAGCGCCAGAACCGCCACCAAACCCGTCTTCATCGCAAAATCCCCTGCCGCAGTTCCTTGCGGATCATCAGCTTCAGCCCCGACCAAACGTCGTTGACTGCCGCCACCTTGATATCGACCAACCCGAGCGGCAGCACGACATCGCGTATCACATCTTCGGTAACGTCCGTCGGTACCTTCGATGCCTTCTTCGGCCACGAAATCCAGATCATGCCGTCCGGGTCAATCGCCTGCATCAACGGCCGCGCATTGGCCTCGAGCGTGGCGCGTGAGACAGTGAATCCGTGCACGACGTCCCAGCCGGGATCGCCGTCCGTCCACGTCTCCCACCCCGCCTGCGTCATCTCCCGGAAGTGCCGCGCCGTGCGCAAGTCATCGAGCTCCGCCGGCAGGCCGACAAACAACACCCGCTGCCCATCCTTCAGCCCGAGCTTCTGCGCCAGCGGCGTAGAAGAATAGCCGGCGGCAGCGCTCATCAATATACCCGTGCCTTCGGCGCGATCTTCTTCAGCGAGATGCCGCCTTCGCTCTCGGGCGTCAGCGGATCGACATGCACCGGGCGGTAGCCGAGCGACACGGCACCGGTCGCCGTATCGATCCAGCTCAGCGTGTGCTTGCGCCACTCGACGTCGTCGCGGCTCGGGAAATCCTCATGCGCATGCGCGCCCCGGCTTTCATGCCGGGCTTCGGCCGACACCACGGTCGTGGCGGCGCAGGCCATCAGGTTTTCGAGTTCCAGCGTCTCGACGAGGTCGGAGTTCCACACCATCGAGCGGTCGGTGACCTTGATGTCGTTGAGCTCGCCCCACAGCGCGCCGATGCGCGAAACGCCGGACTTCAGCGTCTCCGACGTCCGGAACACTGCCGCGTCTTCCTGCATGATCCGCTGCATCTTCTCGCGCACCACCGATGTCGGCGAGGCGCCATTGGCATGCCGCAGGCGATCGAAGCGGCCGAGAATGCGCTCCTCTTCCGAAGCCACGATGCCCGGCACCTTCGAACCCCGGTCCACCACCTTGGCGGCGCGAAGCGCGGCTGCCCGGCCGAACACCACAAGGTCGGTGAGCGAGTTCGAACCGAGCCGGTTGGCGCCGTGCACCGAGGCACAAGCCGCCTCGCCCGCCGCCATCAGCCCGGGGACGATCCGGTCCGGCTCCCCCTCGACCGGCGAAAGCACCTCGCCGTGGTAGTTCGCCGGGATGCCGCCCATGTTGTAGTGCACCGTCGGCAGCACCGGGATCGGCTCGCGGGTGAGATCGACGCCGGCAAAGATCTTGGCGCTCTCGGTGATCCCCGGCAGCCGCTCGTGCAGCACCTTGGGGTCGAGATGGTCGAGATGGAGGAATATGTGGTCCTTCTTCGGCCCCACGCCCCGGCCCTCGCGGATTTCGATCGTCATGCAGCGGCTCACCACGTCGCGCGAGGCGAGGTCCTTGGCGTTGGGCGCATAGCGCTCCATGAAGCGCTCGCCCTCCGAATTGGTGAGGTAGCCGCCCTCTCCACGCGCCCCCTCGGTGATCAGCACGCCCGCACCATAGACGCCGGTGGGGTGGAACTGCACGAACTCCATGTCCTGCAGCGGCAGCCCGGCCCGCGCCACCAGGCCGTTGCCGTCGCCGGTGCACGTATGGGCCGAGGTCGCCGAGAAATACGAACGGCCATAGCCACCGGTCGCCAGCACCACGAGCTTGGCGCGGAAGCGGTGCAGCGTGCCGTCGTCGAGCTTCCACGCCATCACGCCCTGGCACGAGCCGTCCGGTCCCATGATCAGGTCGAGGGCGAAATACTCGATGAAGAACTGCGCGTTGTTGCGCACGGATTGGCCATAGAGCGTGTGGAGGATGGCGTGGCCGGTGCGGTCGGCCGCCGCGCAGGTGCGCTGCACCGGCGGGCCGTCGCCGAACTCGGTCATGTGTCCGCCGAACGGCCGCTGGTAGATGCGGCCATCCTCGGTACGCGAAAACGGCACGCCGTAATGCTCGAGCTCGTAGATCGCCGCTGGCGCCTCGCGGGCCAGGTATTCCATAGCGTCGTTGTCGCCCAGCCAGTCCGACCCCTTGACGGTGTCGTACATGTGCCACTGCCAGCTGTCGGGCCCCATGTTGGACAGCGACGCGGCGATGCCGCCCTGCGCCGCCACAGTGTGAGAGCGGGTGGGAAACACCTTGGTGATGCAGGCTGTGTTCAGCCCCTGCTCGGCCATGCCGAGCGTGGCGCGCAGCCCAGCACCACCGGCGCCGACAATGACCACGTCGAATTCGTGGTCGATGATTTCGTAAGCAGCCATGCGGCCTAACCCCAGAAGACGATTTTGACGATCGCGAGGATCGCCACTGCCGCGACCAGCACGGCGAAGATGACATTGGCGTTGTTGGCGAGCGCGTTGCGCGGACCCTTGCTGACGTAATCCTCGATCACGTCATGCATGCCGATCCGCATGTGCAGCGATGCCGAGACGATGAGCAGGATCAGCCCGATGGCGACCAGCGGGTTGCGCACCAACGCGATGCGCTCGGCCCCGTCGGCGGCCCCGGAAAGCGTCACCACGAACCACACGAGGAACAGCGTCGCGACAATGTTGAAGACGGCGGTGGCGCGCTGCATGATGAAGCCCTTGGTGGCCTTCTTGCCGCTGCCGTAATGCGTCTTCGGGTTGGAGATTGCTGCCCGGTCGATCATTTGAACCACACGAAAACAGCCCACACGATCAGGGTGAGGGCGATTGAGCAGCCGAGCGCAACGCGCACGATGGTCTCGCGCCCGGCGGCATCGAGGCCGATGGCCCGATCCCAGACGAGGTGGCGGATACCGCCGATCATGTGATGGAACAGCACGAAGGTGAAACCGAACAGCACCAGCTGTCCGAACCACGAACCGAACAGCCAGTTTACGCCGTCGAAGAAACCGCCGCCGATCGCTGCGGCAACGAGCCACAGCAGCAGCACCAGCATTCCCCCCATCAGGGCAATGCCGGTCGCGCGGTGCACGATCGACATCGTCATGGAGAGGGTGAACCGGTAGATCGACAGATGCGGTGAAAGGGGCCTCGAAGAAGGAGCCATAAGTCGTCCCGCGCCTTGGCCTGCGCGGGATAGCGCCAGCCAGTTTGGAATGGTTCGAGACTTCTAGCGGCGGTTTGCCCTCAGGTCAAAGGCTCTGCTTATGCGCTGGATAAGTCATTCGCCGCACGCATGGGTCGCGCTAGCGCTTCACCAGGACCTCCGGCGCGGCCCGCAGCGCTTCGAGTGCGATCAGCAGGCTGAGCACGCGTTCGCTGCGGTGGCCGGACGCCGCCGTGATGGTTGTCGAAAGCGCGGGAATACCGCCTGCGGCCCTGGACAGGTCTTCTGCCAGCACCTCCCGGATCATTCCGCCGTTCATGACAAGTGCGGCAATCGCGATCATCACGCCGACGGCAATCCGGCTCATCTCTTTCGACCCTTTTGCGGGCAACCCATCCTTGGGTCTCCGCTGCTTGACCGGACTTCTATCGCGACCCGGATGGCCGCGCGCTGAAGCCCGCGTTTATATTCGATTCAGCAACGCATGTTTTTTGTGGCGAGTTCCAAGCGGAGTTGCGGCAATGCGCGAAAAAGTCCGGATGATCTCGAGCGAACTGGTCGCCAGCAACTGGGGCGAGGTAAAAAAGCACACCTTCGAGCTGCAGCGCCGCGACGGCAGCTGGCAGCGCCAGGTGCGCGAAACCTACGATCGCGGCCACGGCGCCGCGGTCCTGCTCTACAATCTCGACCGGCGCACGGTGATCCTCACCCGCCAGTTCCGCTTCCCCGCCTTCTTCAACGGCGACGAGAACCCCTGGCTGGTCGAGGCGCCGGCCGGCAAGCTCGACGGCGACGACCCCCTCACCTGCGCGAAAAAAGAAGCCGAGGAGGAAACCGGCTACCGCGTGCACGACCTGACGCTCGTCGCCGCCCCCTACATGAGCCCCGGCTCGGTCACCGAACGGCTCTGGCTCTATGTCGGCCAGTACGACGCGGGTGCCCGCATCTCCGAAGGCGGCGGCCTGGCCGAGGAAGGGGAAGACATCGAAACGCTGGAACTTCCGTTCGCAGAAGTGATGGCCATGCTCGGCCGCGGCGAGATCGCCGACGGCAAGACCATCATCCTGCTGCAGCACCTGGCGCTGCAGGGGGTGCTTTAGCCGCCTCGCGTCAGGTCGTGCCGGGATACGGAGAATCCCCCGGCACCTTGAAGAGCGCCGGGGGATGGTAACGATCTGCGACGCTTACTTGTCGGTCTTCTTCACCTGGCCGGGTGCCGAGTCCTTCGCGTCGCCGTCTTGCTGACCCGGTGCGTAGTCCCTGGCCGACTCGCCGTCACCCTTCAGCTGGCCGGGCGCATTGGCCTTGGCCGAGTTGGGGTTGGCCACCTCGCCGTCACCGTCGTCCGGATTGAACGTCGTCCCCTCACAGAAGCTTTGCTCGTCGGTGTTGTCCGGGTACTCGGTGGAATAGTCGAACACGGCCGAAACGCCGCCGCTCGCCGCAGCCTGCGCCTCGGCCTCTTCGCGCGTCAGGTAGACGCCGCTCAATGCCGTTGCATCGGCACCGACTACGGCCTCTTCGGGGCTGCCGAAGGTGATCAGGCAGACCATGTCGGACGTCGTCTGCGCCATGGCGGCGGTCGGGATGGCGGCGGCGAAGAGGAGGCCGGCGGCCAGAAGGAACTTGTGCATGTTGGTTCTCCTTTGGGGTTCACCCTCCCCTCGAGACCTAGCACAGGGCCGCTCTCATCCCCCTGATACCGCCAGTCAGCAAACTTGCAGGCGCGCCGTCGCTGCCTCCTACACGTAGTCGACCAGCTTCTTGTTGGGGTCGTAGGGCTGGTCGGGGACGGTCCGCGTCACCGCCTGACCGCACTTCATCCGCTTGGTCACCGCATCATAGGCGTAGCTGCTGCCCCCATGCAGCACCCAGCCTTCGCTCAAGGCCTTGGTAACCTTGTGACAAAAGCTGGAATCGTCCTCCCCCGTGAGGAAGCGGTAGATAAGCATGCAAAAACTCCCTGGCCGCCACCCGTTCAGTGGCGATTGTATTTTCGTCGGCAAGCCGCTAATCGCTGCGGCATGAGCGAGTTTCCAGCATTTTTGCTCGACGGCTACAAGTCGTTCATGGCCCACCGTTACGCACCGGAAGAGGCGCGATACAAGGTTTTGGCCGACCAGGGCCAGACCCCGACCACCATGATCATCGCCTGCTGCGACAGCCGCTCGGCGCCCGAGACCATCTTCGATTCGGGTCCGGGCCAGATGTTCGTGCTGCGCAACGTCGCCAACCTCGTGCCGCCCTTCCAGCCCGATGGCGGCCAGCACGGCACCTCGGCGGCAATCGAATTCGCCGTCAACGCCCTCAACATCTCCAACATCGTGATCATGGGCCACGGCCGCTGCGGCGGCATCAAGGCGGCCCTGGCCCCCGATTCCGGCCCGCTGGCGCACGGCGACTTCATCGGCAAGTGGCTGAACATGCTGGCGCCGGTCTCCGAGCAGGTCTCGAAGTACACGCTGCTCACCAACACCGAGCGGCAGACGATGCTGGAGCGCTTCTCGATCCGCAACTCGATCGCCAATCTGCGCACCTTCCCCTACGTCAAGTCGCTCGAAGACGACGGCAAGCTGGCCGTGCACGGCGCCTGGTTCGACATCTCCACCGGCGAACTGTGGGTCATGAACGCCGACGGCGACTTCTACCGTCCCGCATAGGCGGCGTAGGCGATCTCCTATAGGTGATTGACACGTGCTGATTTCGGCGTAGAACCCTCGGCGCCGGTGCCAGGGGGAAGCGTTGCCATGCGCAACAGCCTTTTCATTTCGATGACCATAGCGGATGCATGCAGCACCGCCGGCATCGCCATGGCCACCACGTCGGCGACCAAAACCACCAAAACCCCCTGAGCCGATCCCCGGGCCTCTCCCGCCGGGGAGCGGCCGGAGCTACCGAGCCGCCGGGCACCAATGCCGGCGCGGGGGACTTGAGGCAAAGAGGACTTTTCGAAAATGGGTTATCGCGTCGCCGTCGTCGGGGCTACCGGCAATGTTGGCCGGGAAATGCTCAACATCCTCGCGGAGCGGAAGTTTCCGGCCTCCGAGGTCATCGCGCTTGCGTCCGCCAGGTCGCAGGGCCAGGAAATCAGCTTCGGCGACAAGCGCCTGAAGGTGCAGAACCTTGAGAACTTCGATTTCACCGGCGTGGATTTCGCCCTGATGTCGGCGGGCTCGGCCATCGCCAAGGAATGGGGCGAGCGCATCGGCCGCACCGGCTGCATCGTCGTCGATAACTCGAGCTTCTGGCGCTACCACGGCGACGTGCCGCTGATCGTTCCCGAAGTGAACGCCGCGGTGCTCGACGCCTACATGGCGCGCAACGATCGCAAGAACATCATCGCCAACCCCAACTGCTCCACCGCCCAGCTCGTCGTGGCGCTGAAGCCGCTGCATGATGCGGCGAGGATCAAGCGCGTCGTCGTCGCCACTTACCAGTCCGTCTCCGGCGCCGGCAAGGAAGGCGTCGACGAGCTCTGGACCCAGACCAAGGGCATCTTCGTCAACGACAGCGCCACCCCGCGCAAGTTCCCCAAGCAGATCGCCTTCAACGTCATTCCCCACATCGACGTCTTCATGGAAGACGGCTCGACCAAGGAAGAGTGGAAGATGGTGGTCGAGACCAAGAAGATCCTCGACCCCAAGATCAAGGTGACCGCCACCTGCGTGCGCGTGCCGGTGTTCGTCGGCCACTCCGAAGCGGTCAACCTCGAGTTCGAGAACCCGATTTCCGCCGACGAGGCCCGTGACATCCTGCGCGAAGCGCCGGGAATCTCGGTGATCGACAAGCGCGAACCTGGCGGCTACGCCACACCGGTCGAGGCGGCGGGCGAATACGACACCTACGTGTCCCGCATCCGCGAGGACGTCACCATCGAGAACGGCCTCAGCCTGTGGGTGGTCTCGGACAACCTCCGCAAGGGCGCCGCGCTCAACACCGTGCAGATTCTCGAGACGCTGATCGAGCGCAACCTAGTGGCCCAGAAGGCCGCCTGACGCCTGACCCGAGGGGAGGTCAGCCTCCCCTCGCCCCTCCCGGGGGCCGCTGAAAATACCACTAGCCCAACGCAGCGATCTTGGCTAAGAACGCCCCCACAAAGAGGGGCTGTAGCTCAGTTGGGAGAGCGCATCGTTCGCAATGATG
>CAIMLX010000264.1 GCA_903842455.1 uncultured Hyphomicrobiales bacterium
CGCACCCGATCGGCCATCTCGCCCTTAGACCGCAGGAGAAAAATTCCAGTCTCAATCCGGGCCGCGCAGTCGCGGCACTTTTCGAGGAGCGCGGTGACCGTGGGTCGATCGGCCAAAGGTATGGAGCCAGTCGTCGACGCAAGCTTGTTGATCCATGTCCTGTATTCGCGAAGCAGCGTGTCTGCGTCATCGAGGCCGTCTTCGCCTGCTGCCAAACCAGCTAGGAGTCGCATGCTCACCCGAAGGCTCCTGCGCACGCCGTCCGGACCGACGACGACAAGGTCCGCACTTGTTGATGGTGTTTCGAATACTGGCAGCACATCCGTCCAGACACTCGCCACCTGTTCGGGGCGCCCATGCAGCCAGTCGGCACCGCAGCCGTGACCGATTGCGAAGGTCCTGTTGTGCCGGTAGAGCACGCGATTGACGTTCTCGTCAGCCAGAGGATCCGCGTCCTTGAACTCACCGGTAAGGTAATCAGGGTAGGGGTCAATCCACGCGACGCCTGAAATGCCGGAAACCCTCAATCCGGACTGGTACAGGCATTGGCCATCTAGGTTTTCGCGCGCCGCCTTCTTAGTATTGACCACCGACACCGTTATCAGACGGTGGTGCGTCGTTGGCGCACCACGCCACGTTCTCGCAACTAGGACCAACTCTAGCCCCAATGTCTCGATCAACCACCTGCGGATTGGTCTTGCCGTATGCAAAACCTCCTCGGCCGTGAAGGTGGCAACAGGCAGCCTGCCTTCGGCATCAACCGCCGGCTCACGTAGCCATACCTTGCGGAGAATTCCCGCCTTTCCCAGAGCGGCGCCGAGTTGAAGTGCGATGGGGCGGTAGGTTCCGCACGGGCCTTCCACGGTTCGGTCCGCCGCGACTCTGCCAACACTAACCAGTTGGACGCAGATACCCGTCGATTCCCTCCCGAGATCCGCCAAAAAGCTCAGGCCGATGGCGGACGGGCGGAATGCGTTTGCAAGTGTTACGCCCTCTTCGTCGGCATCGTCGCCCGGGCTAAATTGCGTTGGCCTGTCGAATCCAGGAGCGAGATCATCCGGCCGCTCGCCATCAGGCACAAGCAGTTGCGAATCCGGAGGCGTTACCTCCTCGACTTCGACCGCCGTCTCCACGAGAAGGTCATCGGAGCCCATTGGAAAGAGAATGCCCGCGCCGAATCGCTTGGTGGGTGGGTCCTGCCAGACGATCTCTTCTCCATTGGGCTGTCGCCGTGCGATCTTGAACTCCTCCCAACTCATCGCCTGCTTGTCTGCAAGTGCCACGGGATTGCCAGCCGGATCAGGGCCGACCACCTCCGCGCGTAGACGGGCCAGAATCTGTTCCCGGTTGGCGAGGTTTCTATCTAGACGACTCATGACTGCCGCTCCCTGCGGGTTGCTTTGTAGCCCTCCATGAGGAGCGCGTCATATCGCTTCCGTACACGATCGGCCATCAGTAGCACCAGTGCCAACCTGGCCCTGGTCATTCCAACATAGATAAGGGATCTGGCCTGATCGTCATCAATTCCCTCTATGTCAGTGAGTACGATTGCCGCAGACTCGAGCCCTTTGAAGGCGTGCACGCTTGCATATCGGACGGAATGACCAGCAGCCGGCTCGGCCCTGAACGGGACAAGGTGTGCCTCGTCGAACGTCTGGCCGGCAGAGGCCGCACATGAGGCCGCATCTGCGCGCATGGATAAAACAACAATCTGATCAGCAGGAAACTTCCTCGCCAGGCGCTTGAGGATCGCGCCAAGTTGATCCACTTGGTGCGCCGCATTTCGATAGAAGACAGGTTCAACGTCAGCGGCTTCGGCGTCGGCAAGCACTCGGCTGTATCCCGGAACAAGGCCGCTTGCAAGTGTGACTGCATCGGCGATGCTTTTAGAGTTCCTGCAATTGATGCGCAAAGGATAGACCGTGTAGGTCGAATTCGTTCGGGACTTCAAGCGATCGAGTCCGGGTTGCGCATCTGCGTTCGCGTAGATGGCCTGCCGCTCGAAGTCGCCGAACAGGGCCCAACGGCCGGATGCCAGCCCGCCGGCAGTGATGAGTTCAAACACGTCAAGCACAGAGTCCGACAGCAGGTCCTGAGCCTCATCGACGACAAGCATGTCGAACGGCGAGGCAGTAGCCTTACCGGACAACAAGGCGTCCGTTGCATAGCCCGGCAATTCGATTTCCCAGAACGAAGAACTCGCATTGGCTGGTACCTCCTTGCGGCTGACTGCGAGCATCAAGGATGCAGCTGTTCCAGCGAAGAAACTGACGCCAAGTTCTCTTGCCTCCGCAGCTATCCCTGCCGTTTCACGCTTCAACCATGTACCAAGTAGGCTGTTGAAGCAGATCAGTGCCACGCTTTGTCTTGCACGCACTGCGCGCTTTGCAGCCTCGATTGCGAGCAGCGACTTACCGGTTCCGGCAGGTCCCTTGAAGAGAACCCGAGGGTTCTCCTGGATGAGGTCGATCGCGTGGAACTGTTCCTCAGTGAACCGCCGAATAGACTTTTCGGCCAA
>CAIMLX010000265.1 GCA_903842455.1 uncultured Hyphomicrobiales bacterium
AGCGCCTGCTGGTGCTCTTCCTCGGTCACTTCGATCTTGTTGGTGTTGCCGATCTCGGCGACCACCAGCCCGAGGCGCACGCGGCGCTCGGCGATCTTGCGGTACTGGTCACGGGCGGCTTCCTCGGTGGTGCCTTCGTCTTCGAAGGAACGACCGTGGCTCTCCACCTCGTGCTGCACGCGCTGCCAGATGGTGGCGAACTCCGCCTCGACCAGCTGCTCGGGCACGTCGAACTTGTGGCCATCGTCGAGCGCGTCGAGGATCTGGCGCTTCACTGCCTGACGACCCATCGAGTCGAGGGCGGCGCGCATCTGGTCCTTCACGGCGTCGCGGAGGGCCGCAACGTTTTCGAGGCCCAGCTGCTTGGCGAAGTCGTCGTTGAGTTCACCGGTGTTCGGGCCATCGACATGCAGGATCGAGGTCTCGAACTCGGCATTCTTGCCAGCCAGGTTGTCCTGGGCGTAGTCAGCGGGGAACGTGACCTTCACGGTCTTCGTCTCGCCCTTCTTCATGCCGACCAGCTGCTCTTCGAAGCCGGGGATGAACTCGCCCGAGCCCACCACGAGGTGAGCATGGTCGGACGTGCCGCCAGCGAAAGCCTCGCCGTCGATCGTGCCCTTGAAGCTGAGGCCGAGACGGTCGCCGGTCTCGACGACGCCGTCGTCACCCTTGTCGGTGTAGCCGGTCTGCTGCGCGAACACGCGCTTCACCTCGGCGTCGATTTCCTCTTCGGCGATCTCTACCACCGGCTTGTCGATGGCGATGCCCTTGAAGTCCATCAGGGCGACCGGCGGCAGCACTTCGTAGCTGACCTCGAAGTTGAGGTCGGCGGCGCCGTCGAGCACCTTGTTGATGACCTCCTGGTCGTCCGGCAGGTCAACCTTGGGCTGAGCGGCGGCGCGCTCGGAACGCTCGTCGAGCGCCTTGGAGACGTTGGCGTTGATCGCGTCCGACAGCACTTCGGACATCGCCGAGCGGCCGTACATCTTCTTCATGTGCGCCATCGGCACCTTGCCGGGGCGGAAGCCCTTGATGTTGGCGGTGCCCTTGAGCTCCTCGAGCCGGGCATCGAGCCGCTGGCTCAGGTCCGCGGCCGGAATGACCAGGGAGAGTTTGCGCTTGAGGCCCTCGTTGAGGGTTTCCGTGACCTGCATTGGGTTTCCCGTTGTCTCAATAATTCTTGTCTGGCCGGGGATTCCACGGAAGTGGTGCGGGTGAGAGGGCTCGAACCTCCACGCCTTGCGGCGCTGGAACCTAAATCCAGTGCGTCTACCAGTTCCGCCACACCCGCTAAGGCGCCCCGCCGGCCGGGGGTCGCGTGCATATATGGCAAGATTACAGGAAGGTCAAAGGGGATGGGTGGACTCAGCCCGCCTATCGGTCGCCCGGCGGAGAAATCGTCCACAACCTGTGATGGACCGAGCGGAGGCGCACTGCCCACCAACCGCGCAATTGCATCAGATCAGGATGCACAGGGAAGCGTCAATTTGCACAACATTTCATCATGTGCGACACTCGTCCTGCTGCGAGAACAGCCCGAGCCTGAGTCTAGTGGCATGATTTTATACGTGTTTTTGCCGTTTCAGCCCGATGGCACGCGCCCTGCATACAACCCAGCGGCACTGACTGGTGCCAGAATGGAGGCCTGAATGAAGAAGATCGAGGCTATCGTAAAGCCGTTCAAGCTCGACGAAGTGAAGGAAGCGCTGCAGGAAGTTGGACTGCAGGGCATCACCGTCACCGAGGCCAAAGGGTTCGGCCGGCAGAAAGGCCATACCGAGCTTTACCGTGGCGCCGAATACGTCGTGGATTTCCTGCCCAAGGTGAAGGTCGAGGTGGTTTGCCCCGACGAACTCGCCGAAAAAGCCATCGAGGCGATCCGCACAGCTGCGCAAACGGGCCGCATCGGCGACGGGAAGATCTTCGTCTACAGCATCGAACAGGCCATCCGCATCCGCACCGGCGAATTCGGCGACGACGCGCTCTAGGGGCGCCCTGACGCGTCGCGCCAAGCCTACATCAACCCAGACTTTTCACAGGGGAACTGAATGACCACTGGAGCTGACATCCTCAAGCGCATCAAGGATGAGGACATCAAGTATGTCGACCTGCGCTTCACCGACATGCGCGGCAAGCTGCAGCATGTGACCTTCGATCAGACCATGGTCGACGAGGACCTGTTCGAGGAAGGCACGATGTTCGACGGCTCCTCGATCGCCGGCTGGAAGGCGATCAACGAGTCCGACATGGTGCTGCTGCCCGATCCGAATTCGGCCTATATGGACCCGTTCTTCGGCGCCTCCACCCTCGCCATCAACTGCGACATTCTCGACCCGCTGACCTTCCAGCCCTACTCGCGCGACCCGCGCACCACGGCCAAGAAGGCCGAGGCCTACGTGCGGGAACTGGGGATCGGCGACTCGGTCTATTTCGGCCCCGAGCCCGAATTCTTCATCTTCGACGACGTCCGCTACTCGAACACCACCTACAAGGTGGGCTTCTCGGTCGACTCGACCGAACTGCCGACCAACAACGACACCGAGTACGAGTCGGGCAATAACGGCCACCACATCGCGCTGAAGAAGGGCTACTTCCCGGTTCCGCCGCTCGACACCGCCCAGGACATGCGCGGCGAGATGCTGGCGGCCATGGGCGCCATGGGCGTGCCGATCGAGAAGCACCACCACGAAGTGGCTTCGGCCCAGCACGAGCTCGGCATCAAGTTCTGCCCGATCATCAAGGCAGCCGACTCGGTGCAGATCTACAAGTACGTGATCCAGCAGGTCGCCCAGGCCTACGGCAAGACGGCGACCTTCATGCCGAAGCCCGTCTATGGCGACAACGGCTCGGGCATGCACTGCCACCAGTCGATCTGGAAGGACGGCAAGCCGCTCTTCGCCGG
>CAIMLX010000266.1 GCA_903842455.1 uncultured Hyphomicrobiales bacterium
AACGCCCCCGCGCCGCCACCCCGCTCCTCCCTGAGCGTGCCCTCGACACTAGGCGTCGAGCATTGGCCTCGCATTCAAATTTGATAGAGCGCTGACGTCGATCGGAAAACACGTCCGGCGTTCGCCTCGCGCGCGGCTCACAGTGTGATCGGGGATGTTTCGACCGTGTCGGTGGTGAAACTCTCGGTGCGCAGTACGTGCCGAGCAAAGCTCCGGATGTGCCCTGTAGAAGTTTTTGCGGGGGGAAGGGACGGTGGGCCGTCTGGATGCAGCCCAAACCCTCTGCGACCCGGTGCAAGGGGAGATGCGTGCTTATCCAACGGCGCCTGTAGGCCTACGAGCATTTTTCCTCTCGAGAGCAGCTAGATGGTTTGGTCGAGGTCCCTCCTCTGGAAAGGCAGGCCCTGAGCAGCTAGACTTGAAGGCCGCAAGACCGCTTGCGGCAGGCCGGGAATGGCGTTCGCCGGTTGTGGCAACGGAGCCGGCATCCAGGGAAGGCAATACGTGACCTCTTTTCGTGATCGGATCTATGGCTCGCTGGTCTTGGCGGGGATCGGCGATGCCCTCGGCGCCTCGACGGAACTGTGGAGCATCGAGGAGATCTTCGAGCGCTTTGGTGGCCTCGCGACGCGCTTCGAGGAGCCGACGCCAGATACCTTTGCCGGCGCCAATGGCGGCCGCCGCGCCGAGGTTACGGACGATGCCAGCCAGATGTATTATCTGGCGCGTGCAATCGTTCGAGCCGATGGCCGTCTCGACCAGGCAGCATGGATCGCCTGCCTGCTCGACTGGGCGGCAAACTCTCCCAAAGCCGGCTTCATGGGGCCAACGACACTGGCGATTGTCAGCGCGTTGCGCGAAGGCAAGCCACTTGATGGCGTCGGCGTCGTCGGTACATCCAAACGCAAACTGCCGACGCTTGGCACGACCAACGGCGCTGCGATGCGCGTTGCTCCGGCTGGTCTGGTCCATCCCGGCGATATAGTGGGCGCCACCAACCTGGCGCTCGTGACCTGCCTGCCGTCGCACGATACCGACGTGGCGATCGCCTCGGCCTGCGCCGTCGCCGCGGGAGTCGCAGTGGCGATGACGGGTGCGGCTCTCGACGACGTGGTAAGGGCCTCTATCGAGGGCGGCGATCTCGGCGCACAGCTTGCAGCCGAGCATGCGCGCGTGCCCCCGGGTCCGCGCTTTTCGACCAGGCTGAGCATGGCGCTGGAGATCGCCGGCCACGCCAATGGCGACCGGGCCTTTCTCACCGAGCTCGAAGCCGCGATCGGCTCGGGCGTCCTGGCCTGCGAATCCGTCCCCGCCGCGATCGCGATCTTCGCCTATGCCAAGGGCGATCCCCTGCGGACGGTTGCGCTTTGCGCGAGCGCCGGCGGTGACACGGACACGCTCGCGACGATGGCTGGCGGGTTGAGCGGGGCCATGGCGGGCGCTGCGGGGCTGCCGTCCTCGCTGCTGGCGGAATTCCTCGCCGTCAACGATCCTGAGTACGGATTCGATGAGTTGGCGGATGGACTGGCCCGGCTCGCGGAAAGGAATTCCAGCCGTGCCTGAAGGCGTTGGGGCGAACGAACGGTTTGATATGGTCGTCGTCGGCGACCCGGATCTCGATTACGTCTATGCGACCAGCCGCGTGCCACTGGCGGACGAGAAGGTTCCCGGCCGCAAGCTAGGCGCTTTTCCGGGTGGCACGACCGCCAATGCCGCTTGTGCGGCGGCAAGGCTGGGGCTTCGGGTTGCGGCGTATGGGCGCGTCGGCGACGACGCGGACGGCCGCCTGCTGCTTGCGGCCAACGATCAGTTCGGCGTCTCCAATGCGTTCATGCGGGTCGTGGATTTCCCGACCGCCACAACGCTGATCATCGTCGACCAGTCAGGCGAGAAGGCACTCGTCTTTGCGCCAATGCCATTTCAGCCGCTGGACGAAGCAGAATTCCTGACGGTGGCAAGGCAGGCCCGGGTTGTCTACACGATGCCCCGAAACCTCGACGAACACCGCAGAATTGCGGCGCTGGCCCGAGCTGCCGGCGCCGAGGTTGCGATCGACATCGAGGCCGCGGTCGCGCCGACCCGCGCCCATCTCGAAGCCTTGCTGGGTAGCGCGGATATCGTGTTCATGAACGAGGGCGGCTTTCGGGCCACGTCCGCTGCCCCCCTCACCACCGAGGCCCTGCGCCCCCTGCTGGCCTTCGGTCCTCGCGTCGTCGCTGTCACCCTCGGCGCCAGAGGGGCAATCGCGGTGACGCGGGACAGCGAGGCGCAGCAGCCAGGCTTCCCAGTGGAGATGCGGGACTCGACCGGGGCGGGCGATTGTTTCAACGCCGCCTTTCTCGCGGCCGACCGGCGTGGCGACGAGATCGCCCAGTCGATCCGGTTTGCATGCGCGGCGGCGGCCATATCCGTTGGCGCCGTCGGTGCGCGGTCAGGGCTGCCCTCACAGGAAGACGTGCTTTTATTTGTTGAAAGTGCCGCGAGTGGCGGCAAGTTCGAACGCTAAGCGCCTGATCGGCCCGCGCATCCGCCGTTCACCGCTTGTCAGTCCGGCTTACCTGCATCGGCAGCTTGCCACCTGGCTGCCCCGTCAGCCCTAGCGCTATTCCGATGGCACGCTTCTCACGGGTCGCCTCGGTCTTGGCCGAGCCGACGAAATGAGCCAGCCCGCGCTGCTTGCCCGGCGTCAGCGCGTCCCAGGCCTGCTGCGCCGCCTTATCGTCAAACAGGGCGCCAAGCAGTTCCTCAGGAACGTCGACGCCGTCCTGGTCGGCAATGTTGAAGCGCAGCTCGACCGGCATGCCGACCTTGAGACCCATGGCCTTGAGCCGTGCCGAGCCGATGATCAGGTGATGGCCGCGCGACGACGGAGTGAACGCGCCGGAAAACGGGTAGTCGTTCATTTCACCTTCGACGCGCAGCCGCGGATGAACAGCGAGCGGCAGCTGGGCAGCGATCTCGGCCGGCAGGTAGATTACGGAATAAAGATACCTTTCATAGTCGAGGGTATCGACCACCCCCTCGAACCCGAAGGAATAAAAACTCATCGCCTGTCCCGTTGCTCAACCGGTCTGTTGCGTTGACTTGCCGATGAGATATGCGCGCACAGCCCCATCCTCCGTCAAGCCGATGGCCCGCCTGAAAGCCGATGCAGTGGCTTGTTGGTCGGTGCCCAACTGCTGCAGCAGTCGCGCCTTGAGCGCCCAGAACGGCTGATAGTCCATCGTCGCCGCTTCGGGCAGCTGCGCCAGTTCACGAAGGCCAGTTTCGGGGCCATGCACCTCAGCCGTGGCCGCAGCCAGCCCCACCAGATTGCCGATCGTGGGTGCCCTCTGCGCCAATAGCTCATGCAGCGTCCACGTTGGCAGGCGCAAATCCGCGCCTGTCAGGCACGATTGCACCAGCACTGATTGGATTGCCGCTTCCAGCTGGAAGCGCCCCGGCTGCTTGAGCCCGCCGGCCTTCCGCAGTTTCTCCACGGCCTCGCGTGCCATTTGCAGATCCCAGAGCGCCGTATCCTGCTCGGCCAAGGGCACATAGCGGCCATCCACCCGTCGCGCGGCGCGGCGGCTCTCGCAAAACAGCATCAGCGCCAGCAGCCCCAGCGCCTCGGCGTCCTCTGGCCGGAGCTCCACCAGCACCCGAGCCAGCCAGATCGCCTCCTCGGTCAGCCCCTTGCGCGTCTGGTCGTCGTTGCCCGTGCTGTCCCAGCCCTGCCCGTAGGCGGCATAAATGGCTTCGAGCACATTGCCCATGCGCTCGCCCAGCTCATCTTGTCCGGGCACTTCGATAGCGATGCCCGTGTCCTTGATGCGCGCCTTTGCCCGGCTCAACCGGCGCCCCATCGTATCGGGCGATACCAGGAACGATGAGGCGATACGCTCGGCCGTCAGCCCGAGCACGGTTTGCAGCATCAGCGGCGTGCGCGCGGCAGCATCGATCGCCGGATGCCCGCACACGAACATCAGTTCCAGCCGCTTGTCGGCAATTGCGGGCATGTCCTCGGTTTCGGTCGGCGCCAGCACCACGAGGCCGCTGGCTATTTGTTCGCGCGTTTTCCGCGCCCGCGCGCCATTGCGCAGCCGGTTGCGCGCCGCCACCATCAGCCAGGCATCGGGGTTGGCTGGCACGCCTTTTGCGGGCCAGGTGTCGAGCGCCTGGGCAAAGGCCTCCGCGAGCGCATCTTCGGCCGCCGCCACGTCGCGCCAGGCTCGCGCGAGATACGCCAGGAGGCGCCCATAGGAGGTGCGGGCAGCGTTCTCCGCCGCCCGCCGGCCGTGTTCTTGCAGGCTGCCGTCCATCGCCTAGCCTTGATTGGACAGATCCAGCACAGGGCGCACTTCGACAGCCCCGTAGGTGGCCGCGGGGCAACGCGCCGCCCAGGACAGCGCAGCATCGAGGTCCGGTACCTCGATTACGACATAGCCGGCCAGCTGTTCCTTGGTAACCGCTACTGGTCCGTCCTGTACCAGGCGGTTGCCGCCTTCGAGCCGGACCGAGGTTGCCGCCGAGGGGGGCAGAAGCGCGTCGCCTCTAAGCACGATGCCTGTCGGGTACAGCGCACCCATATAGGCGTTCCAGGCGTCCCAATAGGGTCCGGCCCGTTCGGCGTTGTCGCGCTGGGCGGCGACTTGGGCCTCGTTCTCATAAAACATCAGCATGTGCTGCATTTTTGGGTCCCTATCCTTGGTTGCTGAGGCGGATCATCCGGCTCTGCAACACTGACACGGCTACAGCTGCCCATCGGACAGAGCCTAAAACAATTTCCTGCAGACAGAACAGCCACCGGCGAACCAAGCGCTTAGGGCGACAGATGGAACGACTGACAGGGGGTCGTTATGTGCGGATGTCGCCATGTCTCTGATCGGCCCAAAGTGCCAGGCGTCCTGGCTCCTGCTATTGGAGAGGTCGCAGTTCTCGCAACTGCCACCCATCCCAACGTGGATCGCGGTCAACAAACAGAGCGCGGCCGTCCGGCATGAACTGCAGGACCTGGACGTCCGAGATCTCCGCTTTCGCGCCGATACCGTCGCGCGGCCCCATAAGGCCGTTGCCGACCAGGACCGCGTCCCCGCCACCCGGCTCACTCTGCCAGAGCAAGAACCCGATCTCCTCATAGATCCGGCCATCGCCGTCGATGGCGAGCGGGAAATCAAGGCCTGACCCGATCGGCAGTTCTGCAACGACGTCGCCGCGTTCGAGCGATATCTCGAAGCCGGTCCAGTTGGTGGTGGGGTCGGGTCCGGTAGGGTCTGGTGTCGCCAGCAAATAGAGCTTGTCATTGGGCGAGCGGAGGACCGCGGCCTGCTTCATGCCCTCCAACTCGGCAACGCTGGTCAGTGTCCAGGCGTCGTTGACGCGGTCGGCGAGTACGAACGTTACGAAGTGGCGCTCCGTGCCCTCAATCCCGCCATTGTCCCAATGCTGGAAACTGACCAGGAAGCGATCCGCCGAAAACACCGCCAGCGAACTGACTTCGAGCCGCATCGAGGGCTGGTGCCATTCCGCCGGGGCGCTGATCGGCAGGTCCTGCTCTGGTTCAGTCCCGAAAAAGAGCGCCGCGAACCGCGTTTCGCGGTGGTAGGACACAGAGGCAAACCAGAGCTTGCCCGAAGGATCGAACGCCGCCACCCGGGTGCGGTGGTCCGCGCCGCCGCTGCCGGTGTCGTTGCCATAGACACTGCCGAGGGCAACCTCATCGAGTTGCGCGAGCGTCACCAATTCGAGACTCTCGCGCGACGGCGCGAACGGGGTCGTTTTGCGCGCCTCGTCCCAGCGGCCGACAAGGTGCGTCTTAAACACCTCTGCCATAGGTGAAAGGTCAGCTTCCAGCAGCACCCTGTAGCGTTCGAAATAGGCAGAGGCGTACGGCTGCATAGACTGCGGCGTAGGCTGGGCGACGTCGATCAACGCACAATCGGCATCGAGCGCTCCAAAATCCGGGATGCGATACCGGTACTGATCCGGAATGGTTTCGCCCATTGCCTCGACCAGTTCGAGATAGCGGCCTCGCCATCGCCGCATATCCTGATCATGGCGAGCCTGCTCGTTGAGGATCGCTACGGTGAGACGATCCGCGTAGTACTCCCGGCAGTTGACTGCATAGTCGTGTCGCTGCTGATGCGCAGGGTCGTAGCGGAATGTGATCGCGTGTGCTGACTCGTGCGTGGCCAGCACGTACTGATTGTAGTGGGCAAGTTCGCGTGCTTCGTCTTCGGATGAAAAGAACGTCGCCGGGACGAAACTGCCGTCGGTCAGAACGTCGCTCCAGGTCTGCCAGTACGTGTCGACCTCACTGTCGGCGGGAACAGCACCGACGGTTATCTGGCGCTCCCAGGTATCGTAGAACCAGAATGTCGTTGTGAAGGGGCCGACCTGCCATTCGATACCACGGTCCCAACTCAGGCCGGCATCCTCGTAGATGGCGATGATCTCCGGGATCATCTGCTCCATGCTTCCGGCGCGGATTGCATCGACAGGCGCGGAGGACGCAGGCCAGCAACCCAAGAGCAACACCGAGAACGCCGCCGCGATTCGCAAACGCATCGTCGCTACCACCCCCTGAAGCTTGCCTGTTGTCGCACACCGGGAGGGCGGAGCAAGCCCATCCTGGTTGTCCTGGCTCGCGACCCGGGGGGTTCAACTGACAAATGTCTGGGACTGCATGCGGCCCCCGGCTCCTGCGAGAGACTTTCGAACACGCGCTCGCAGCCCCGAGCCGCCGACGAGACCCTCTCTGCTTAGGCGCCGGTATCGCCCAGCTCCTCGTGGATGCCGGCGATGATCTCGCTGCGCTGCTCGGCGGACTTGCCGGCAATGGCGGCGTAGGTGACGGCCAGCAGGCGGATGGCGCTAGCGATGGTGGTGTGCGATGGCCCGAGGCCGAAGCTCGAGACGTGGCAGGGCAGGACGACGCGGGAGAAACGCTGGGCCTCGACCGCGTAGTTTCGATCGGCGATGGTCACCACATTGAGCCGGCTGGCCTGCGCGTAGGCGAGGATCGGCGCGAGGATTGCCGGCCGCGGCGGCAGGGTGATCAGCAGCAGCGCGTCCTTGGGGCCGGTCATTGCCAGATCCTCGGCCCATGACCCCTGGTTGATACCGAGAATCATCACCGAGTGCCGCATGCGGGACAGCAACAGGCGGGCATAGCGCGCAAACCCCTCCTCGGCGCCAAGGCCGAGTACCCAGACGCGCGGGGCACTCTTGAGGGTTTCGGCGGCTTCGCGAACGCGATCGGAACGCAGTTCCTCGAAGGTCTTGGTGAGGTTGCGCAGTTCCAGTTCGAGATGGGTGCCAATGGCCTTGCCCAGCGCGATCTGCTCGGAGCCGGTGACCGACAGACCATAAGGTTCGGAGCGGTTGCGCTCCTCGCGGGCCTGTTGCTTGACCTCGTTGAAATCGGCGTAGCCCAGGTGCTGGAAGAAGCGCGCCGCCGTGGCCTTGGACACGCCGGCCATTTCGGCAATCTCGGTGGCCGAATGCGTGAGGATGTCGTCGTCACGGTCCAGCATCAGCTGGGCGAGCTTTTTCTCGCCGGCGGTCAGCCGGCTGAAACGGTCCTGGATTCGTAGCACCAAGCCTGACGCCATCGGTCGATTCGTCACTCCTGCTCGCCGATAAAAAAGCTTATCAGCCCGCTTGCAACAATGAAACGACTGTTTCATGATCGTGAAACGGTGAAACACCAGCAAGGGCTGTCGTAGTGTCGACCTCACGGGTAGTACGGCAGAGGATCTGGGAAAAGCTGGCAGCTGTCGCCCGGCCCGACACGCGCTACCATCTCAATTTCGCCGAGGTCATTCCGGACTTCGAGGGCGCCGATGTGGCGACCTCGCATATCGAGTCGCTCCCCGCTTACCGAAACAGCACGCTGGCCTTCGTCACGCCCGACAACAGTCTGGTCAACCTGCGGCAGCGCATGCTCGAGGCGGGAAAGCCGTTCGTGGTTTCGACCTACAACATTCTCCGGGGCTTCCGGCTGATGGAAGCGGGGAGCGTGCCCAGGGGCCACGAGCGCTACGCCGCCTGGCTCGACGGGATCGAGCATTTCGGCAGGCCGGTCTCGCTTGAGGAGATCAGCCGCCTCGGCCGCTTCGATTTCATGGCCACCGGTGCCTCTGCGGTCTCCATCGACGGCATCCGCTTCGGCAAGGGGCACGGCTTTTTCGACCTCGAGTGGGGCATGTTCACCGATATCGGGCTTGCCGACGACAGCACGCCGGTGATCGCCGCGGTGCACGATGTGCAGGTGGTCGACGAGAAGCTGCCCGCCAGCGAGACGGACATCGTGGTCGACCTGATCGCCACACCCTCCCGGATGATCGAGGTGGCGCGGCAGGCCCGCCGGCCGCGCGGCATCAGGTGGGACCTCATCACGGCCGAACGGATCGCGGCGATTCCGCCGCTCAAGGAACTCGCGCGCATGCGCGGCATCGCGTGACCATCATCATGACAGGAGTGCAAATCATGACCCTCAGCCTCAACAGACGAACCTTCCTCGCCCTGACGGCCGCCGGAGCGGCACTGCCGCTGACCTCGCGGATGGCAATGGCCCAGGCCTTGCCCTTCACCTTCCAGGCCAGCTGGATCAACGATGCCGAGTTCGCCGGCTATTTTGCGGCACTCGACAAGGGCTTCTTCGCCGAAGAGGGGCTCGACGTGACCTACCTATCGGGTGGTCCCGACGTGATCCCGGAATCCTCGCTGATCGCCGGCAAGGCCGACCTGACGCTGACCACACCCGACACCACCATCAAGGCCATTGTCGAGCAGGGCGCGCCGTTCAAGATCATCGGTGCGCAGTACCAGAAGAACCCGATCGGCATCGTCTCCCTCGCTTCCAACCCCATCAACACGCCGCAGGATCTCGTCGGCAAGACCCTCGCCGTTCCGCCAGTCAACGTCATCTCGGTCGAGGCGATGCTGAAGATTTCGGGCGTCGACCGCGCTGCCGTCAACATCGTGCCCTACGCCTATGACCCGACGCCGCTGATCAAGGGCGAGATCGACGCCTCGCTCGATTTCACCACCAACGTGCCCTTCACCATCAAGCAGGCGGGCGTCGATGCCACCTCGTTCCTGCTCTACGATTTCGGCTTCACCACCTTCAACGACACGGTGGTCGTGACGACCGATACCCTTTCGACCAAGCGCAAGGAAATCGTCGCCTTCCTCCGCGCCTCGCGCAAGGGCTGGGACGAGAACTTCAAGGATCCCGCGGTCTATCCGCCCATGTTCGCCGACACCTGGTTTAAGGGCACCGGACGGTCGATCGAAAACGAGGTCTACTTCAACACCGCGCAGAAGCCGCTGATGGAAGCCGAAGGCGGCATCTTCTCGATGAGCGAGGAGTCCATCGCCAAGAATATCGAGGCGCTGGCCGCGGTGGGGATTTCGGCGACGCGCGACATGTTCGACACCACGGTGCTCGAGGAGATCTGAGACCGTGGCATCCGGCATTGCGCTCAGGGACGTCAGCCGTACCTTCGTGTCCCGCGGGCAAACGACCGAGGCGCTGCGCAGCGTCTCGCTCGACTGCGCCCCGGGCTCGTTCACGGCGCTGATCGGTCCCTCGGGCTGTGGCAAGTCGACCATCCTGCGGCTCTGCCTCGGGCTCGATACGGCCAATGCCGGCACTGTCACGGTCGACGACCTTCCGCCCGCCGAGGCGACACGCAAGGGGATCACCGGCGTCGCGTTCCAGGACGCGGCGCTGCTTCCCTGGCGGACGGTCGAAAAGAACATCGCCCTGCCGCTCGATGTGCTGGGCCTCAGCCTCGGCGACTACCGCGAGCGCATTGCCGAACTGATCGCTCTTGTCGGCCTCAACGGCTTCGAAAAGGCGTTGCCGGCCGAACTGTCCGGGGGCATGCGCCAGCGCGTCGCCATTGCCCGCTCCCTGGTGACCACCCCCAGGGTGCTTTTTCTCGACGAGCCGTTCGGGGCGCTCGACCAGATCCTCCGCAAGCAGATGAACATCGAACTGCAGCGCATCTGGATGGAGACGCAGGCGACGACGCTGCTTGTGACCCACGGCATCGACGAGGCGGTATTTCTGGCCGACCGCGTGGTGGTGATGGCCAGCCGTCCGGGCCGCATCTCCCGCATCATCGAGATCGACCTCCCCCGTCCTCGCGACCCGGCCCTGTTCAACCAGGAGCATTTCCACGCGCTCGAGCGGCAGGTGTCGGAGGCGCTCGATGGGCATTAGCCACTGGCCGGGTTGGGCTCGGGCTTTGCTGAACCTCGCCCTCGTTCTCCTCGTCTGGGAGGTCGTCGGGCAGTTCCAGCTGGTAGCCAGCGGCGCGCTGCCGCCTCCGAGCGCCGTGCTGCTGCGGCTCGTCGCCGACTGGTACGACTATCCCGAGCATATCGCGGCCACGCTCTATGGCGCCGGCGTGGGCTTCCTCATCGGCAACCTGGTAGCGGTGGCGGCCGGTGTGCTCTTCGCGCTCTATCCGATAACCTCGCGCGTCGCCCGCGGCCTCAATGTCGCGATCTTCGCGCTCCCGCCGATCGCCATTTCACCCATCCTCGTGCTGACCCTCTCGGACATGGCGCCGCGGATCGTGCTTGCCGCGCTGGGCTGCTATTTCGTCACCATGACGGCGACCGTCGTCGGGCTGACCCAGGCCGATGCCCGGGCCGTCGACGTGGTGCGCGCCTATGGCGGCCGCAAGTGGGCGGCACTGCGTTTTGTACAGTGGCGCAGCGCGCTGCCGACCATACTTTCGGGCCTCCGTATCGCCGCGCCCAATGCCGTGCTGGGCTCTATTCTGGCCGAGTTCGGCGGCGGTGGCCGCTGGGGGCTTGGGGTCTATCTTCTAGGCTCCCTCGGCCGCGCCGAGCCGGACCGGCTCTGGGGTATCGGCCTCGTCGCCACCGGCATCGCGGCGCTTGCCTATTTTGCCTTCGCTGCGCTGGCAGGAGCCATCAATCGCGGCTCGCAGGCGGTGACGGTGCCCAGCGCTGTCCTCAGCGCCGGTGACAAGCCGAGGCCGGCCTGGCAGCAGGCGCTCATCATCGCGTCGTCGGTGGCCTTGCCGTTCGCCCTCTGGTGGGTGCTGCTCGCGGTGCTGCGCGTGCCCTCGATGATCGCCAAGACGCCACCCGGCCTGTTCGAGTACCTGTTCCTGCTGCCCAGCGCGCCGATTGCGCAGGGCAAGCTGCTGGCCGCCCTGGCACAGACACTGCCGATGACGCTGATCGGCATGGTGCTGGGCCTCGCCCTGGCCTTCGCCTTGGCGCTGTCGTCGCAGATCTGGCCAGCCATCGTTCGCGCCTTCATGCCGGTAGCGCTGGTCACCCAGACCATGCCCCTGGTGGCACTGACGCCGCTCCTCGTGCTGATGCTGGGCCGCGGGCCGGCGGTGATCCTCTGGATCACCATTTCGGTCACGTTCTTTCCGGCCTTCGTCACCATGGCACAGGGGCTGCTGCAGGTGCCGCGCGCCGCGCTCGAGGTGCCCAAGGCGTACGGCGCCGGCATCTACAAGCAGCTGCGGCTCGTGTCGGTGCCAGCCTCGCTGCCTTACCTTTTTGCCGCCACGCGGCTGACGGTGCCCCGGGCCCTGCTCGGCGTGATGATCGCCGAGTGGCTGGCCACCGGCACCGGCCTTGGCAACCTGCTCAACCAGTCGCGCGGCTACATGGATTACGGAATGATCTGGGCGGTGGCCGTGGTCTCGGTGCTGATCTCGGTGCTGTTCTACCAGATCGTGGTGGTGGTCGAACGCCGGACCCTCGGTCGGCTCGGCATGGCCAGCGCGGAATGAAACTCCTGGAGCAATGCGATGATTGATGCGGTAGCCGAGCACAAATCGGAAGTGCGCGAGCGGGTATGGGCCGAACTGCGCAAGGTGGCGGTGCCTGACAGCCGCTTCCATTTCGATTTCGGCGAGTTCATTGCCGATTTCCAGGGCGGCGACGCAGCCGTCGCGCGGCTGATCGCCCATCGCTACTATCGGCAGTCGAACTTTGTCTTCATCACCCCCGACAACTGCCTCGACCGGCTTCGGCTCAGGGCCTTGCAGGATGGCAAGACGGTGCTGATGACCACCTATTCGATCAAGCGCGGCTTCTGGCTGCTGGACCCCAAAGCCATCGATCCGGAGCTCTATCTCTATGCCTCGACGCTGGACGGCATGGAGCGGGTGGCAAAGCCTGTCGATCTCGAGGCGATCCGGCAACTGCCGCCGGTGGAGTACATGGTCACCGGCACCGGCGCCATCAACCTGGAAGGCGTGCGCTTCGGCAAGGGCCACGGCTTCTTCGATGCCGAGTGGGGCATGCTGTACCAGCTCGGGCGCGTCACCACCGACACGCCGACCGCGGCCGTGGTGCACGACTGCCAGGTCCTGGACGAGAAGCTGACGCCGGCCGTTTTCGATACGGTCGCCGACGTCGTCTTCACGCCAACGCGGACCATCGAAGTGTCCGGCCCGCACAAGCCGACCGTGGGTATCCTCTGGGACGTGCTCGACCCACACATGTTCGAAACCATCCCACCGCTGCAGCAGCTCAAGGCGATGGGACTGTAGACCGTCTTCTGCACGCAGTGCCTGTCCCAGGGGGGGCGAAATCGCCGTGCCGGCCGGAAGCGGCCGCTCCGCCTTCATCGACGTAGCCGATGTGGGCGCGGTGGTGGTGCACTGCCTGCTCGGGCAAGGGCATGTCGGGCAAGGCTATACGCTGACCGGACCCGAGGCCCTCGACTTCGCGCAGGTCGCCACTACGCTGTCGTCGACCCTGGGCCGCCCCATCCGGTACCGTCCCGTTTCCGTGCCGCGATTTGTGCTGGAGAGATGGCGCGAGGGCACGCCGCTCGCCTTGTGCCTCGTCATGGCGGCGCTCTATACGCTGCAGCGGTTCGGCCAGGCCGCAGCAACAACCGGAACGGTCCGCCAGTTGCTGGGGCGGGCGCCGACCGATTTCGCCACCTATGCCCGCCAGCGGTTCCCGGCGTCAGGAGCTTCGTAGCCCCGAGAGAGCCTCGGTCTCGACAGCGCTGGTTGTCAGGCTGGGCTGCGCCGAGGCGATTGCCTCTGGGGTGCGGTCAGTTCTCGGTGCCGCAACGACCGCAGCCGCAAGGAGCACGACAAGTATTGCCGCAGTGATCAAGACGCCCCGCCGTTCAACCTTTTGGCGGGCTGCCAATGCAATCCCGCCGAGCGCCCAGATCACCGTCAGGGCGTAGATCATCGATGCCGTCGACCATGCTATGATCAGGGCAACACCACCGGCGGCAAGCAGCAGCAGAATGCTGAGCGTCGGCCCGACGGACAGGCCCTTGGCGCGGAGGACCGACGAGAGGTTGACCACGACGGCTGCCGTGACCCACCCGGCAAAGAGGTAGAAGGGTGCCGCAACCAGCCACCACTCAACCGGTCCCTGCCCCCAACCGCCCCACACGAGAAACACTAGGATGAGGCTGAGGCCGAAAAACTCGCAGACGGCCAACAGAACGCTGGTCCATCCCATGCCGAAGCGGGGGACTACATATTCCCAGACCGTGTTGGCGGCGAAGACTAAAGCTGCGATCCAGCCGATCTGCTGCGACATCGGTTGGTCGAGATTGCCAGGCAAGGCCTGCCACACGGCAAAGGCGATGCAACTGGCAAAGATAAGCCCCCAGATGGCAAAGGCCGGGCCTACAGGGACAACGGGTGTGTCAAGCGCCGACGACCGCGACGCCGTCGTATTGGGCCATTTTCGCAAGTCGGGCCAAAAAGCCATGATGCACTGGGCAAAAGCGAGAACGACGACCACGGCAGCGCGCAGGCCATCGGCCGACCAATAGGAACTGAACATGACCACATCCCTTTTATTAGATCGTTTGATCCACAAAAAATAGATTGTTTGGATCGCTCGATCAATTAAAAAGTGCTGAAATCGGAGGCGAGATGGTCCGGACCAAGGGTGCGCGCAACCTGAATAACGACGCGCGGCGAAGCGAAATGATCGATCGCATGCGCGAAAGGCTGGGCCAGCGTGGGGCAGTCAGAGCGTCCTGGCGCGAACTGGCAGCCGCAGCAGACGTCAGCCTGGCCACGCTCAATCATCATTTTGGCAAGCGCGATGACGTTATCCGCGCCATCCTTCATGCCAATGGTGCGGCTGGAGCTGGCCCCCTTGCCGTGCTCGCCACACCCGGTGAAGACTTTGCCGCATCGATCAACGCCGCGGTCGCGCATCTTGCCATGGGCTTTCAAGTCGGCGTGGGCGACATGGTCGCCATCGGGCTGATCGAAGGGCTGCGTCAGCCCACGCTGGGTGAGGTCTTTGTCGAGGAAAGCCTCGAGCCGATCATTGCTGCGATGGCGCAGCGCCTCGCCAAGCACCAGGCCATGGGCCAAATGGTGGTGACCGATACCCGGATCGCCGCGCTGCAACTGGTCGCGCCGATTCTCCTGGCGGACTTGCATCAGCAGCAGCTCGGCGGGGAGGCAGCCCATCCGCTCGATATGGCCGAAGTGTCGGCTAGTGTCGCCGGAGCATTTGTGCGCGCTTACGGATCAGGTCCGCTTACCGAAAAGCCGACCCAATAGCGGAAGGGCAACTTATCGCCCCGTTTCAGCCGAACTAACAATGGCCGAGCAGCGGTGACCCCCGCCTCATCACTCCTGCTGATCAACCCGATCACAGCATTGCGTTGGCCGGGGCGGTCGCGAGGGGTTAGAGAGACCCCGACTGAGGGGACCGACTTGATCGAACTGATGCTTCTGGTTGCCGGCGTCATCGCCGGCACGCTCAACACGCTGGCGGGCGGCGGCTCGTTCGTGGCGTTTCCGGCGCTGCTCGCGGCAGGCGTGCCGCCCGTGATTGCCAATGCCACCAACACCTTCGCCGCCCTGCCCGGCTATATCAGCGGTGCGGCGGGTTTTCGCGACGAGCTGATCCGGCATCGCGCCAGGCTGTTGCCCTACACGCTCATCGCCCTGCTGTTCGGCTATGCCGGGGCCGAGCTGCTGCTGCATGTCAGCAACGAGGCGTTCAACCGGATCGTGCCGTGGCTGATGCTGCTCGCGGTGCTGCTGTTCGCGTTCGGCAACCGGCTCAACGCCCTGATCGTGGCGCGGGCCGGCGGCATGCGGGGCGCGAAGCTCACCGGGGCGATCCTGTTGCTGGGGCTGCTGGCGGCGCTCTGCGTCTATGGCGGGTTCTTCAACGCCGGGCTCGGCATCATGCTGCTGGCTTACCTGGCGCTGGCGGGGATGACTGACATCCACGCCATGAACGGGCTGAAGCTCTGGATCTCGTCGGTGGTGGCGGTGATCGCGGTGGTGCGCTTTGCCCTCTCGGGCTCGATCGACTGGTACTACGGCACCATCACGCTGGTCGGGGTGGTGGTCGGGGCCTACGCCGCGGCGCGCCTCGCGCACCTGATCCCCCGGGACCTGCTGCGGACACTGGTGATCGTTTACGCAGGCGCGCTCACCGTCTGGTTCTTCTACACCGCGTATTTCGCCGGCTGAGCTACGCCCGAGCCAGCCATACCGACGTATCGTGGAATGCGGCTCCACCGAAGGGGCGGACAGGGTCGGAGCCGATCAGGGTGTTGATGCCGGCGCCACCATGGTGCGCGGAGTTCGAATGGATGCCCTCGGCGATCACGACGCGCCGCTGCATGCCATCGAAAAGCTGAGCCTTCAGAGTCACTTCACCGCGGCTGTTGCCGAGCCGCACGAGGTCGCCTTCGGCGATCCCCAGCTCGGCCGCGTCAAGCGAGTGGATCATCACCGACGGCTCGGGGTGGCGCTTGCGGCTGCCCGCCGTCTCCGAAAAGCTGGAGTTGAGGAAAGCTCGGGCCGGGCTCGTGGCGAGGCGGAACGGGGTGACGTCGTCGATGCCCTCGGTGACGTCCCAGTGGTCGGCAAAGCGCGGCATTTCGGCCGGGTCGCAGGCCCAGAGATAGCCGCCCTTGTCGAACACGCCCTGCCAGTTCGGGGCGAAGCGGTAGCGGCCATCGGGCCAGCCGAAGCCGTCGGCGAAATGCGCCTTCGCCACCGGCTGCGGGCTTTCGATGAAGCCGGTCTTCTCGATCTCGTCGAGTTCCCCGAACCCGGAGCGTCGGAAGGTCTCGGCCACCATCTGCCGGTCGGTGAGGTGCATCGAGGGGTGATCGGCGCCGAGCCGGCGGAGGAGGTCGTTCACCACCTCGAAGTTCGAGCGGCACTCGCCCGGCGCCTCGACCAGCTGCGGGCCGTAGAGCACGCGGGTGTGGCCGCCGCGGCGGTAGTAGTCGTTGTGCTCGAGGAACATGGTGGCGGGCAGCACGATATCGGCCATCCGGGCCGTATCGGTCATGAACTGCCCGTGCACCACGGTGAACAGGTCGTCGCGGGCGAAGCCGGCGCGGGTGAGCCCCTGCTCGGGCGCGACGTTGACCGGATTGGTGTTCTGGATGAACAGCGCCTTGACCGGACCACCGCCCTTGAGGGCCGCAGCATCGCCGGTCAGCACCTTGCCGATCTCGCTCATGTCGAGTTCGCGCCCGGCCGGGCCCATGTCGGCGCCGTAGATCAGCGACTTGTCGATCTTCCAGCTGCCCGAATTGGAGTGGAAGGCCCCTCCCCCGGTGTGCTGCCAGGCGCCGGTCATCGAGGCGATCGACAGCGCCGCGTGCATCGCGGTGGCGCCGTTGCGCTGCCGGGTGAAGCCGTAGCCGAGGCGGAAATACGTCTTCGGCGTCGTGCCGACGAGCCGCGCGAAGGCCTCGATCTCATCGACCGTCAGGCCGGTGATGGCCGCCGCCCATTCTGGCGTGCGGCTTGCGAGGTGCGCTTCGAACTGCGGCGAGAAATCGGTCCAGCGGGCCATGTAGGCACGGTCGGCGAGGTTGTCGCGCAGCAGGATGTGCATCACCGCCACGGCCAGGGCGCCGTCGGTGCCGGGGCGGAGCAGCAGGGCCATGTCGGCCTGCTCCATGGTGGCGTTGCGGTAGATGTCGATGACCACCAGCTTGGCGCCCCGCTCCTTGCGGGCGCGGACGGCGTGGGTCATCACGTTGACCTGGGTGGCGACCGCATTGGTGCCCCAGATCACCACGCAGTCGGCCTCGGCCATTTCCTCGGGGTTCGGCCCGGTCAGGCGGCCGGCGCCGGCGAGGAAGCCCGGCCAGGCGGTGCCGGTACAGATGGTGTCGTATTGCCGGGAGTAACCGCGGGCGTGGCGCAGCCGCTCGATGCCGTCGCGGTGCACGTGGCCCATGGTGCCGGCGTAGAAATACGGCCAGACGGCCTCCGCGCCATGCTCGCGCTCGATCTGGAGCAACCGGGTGGCGATCTCCGCCATCGCCTCGTCCCAGCCGATTCGATGCCACTCGCCGCTGCCCTTCGGACCGACGCGTCGGAGCGGATGCAGCAGCCGGTCGGGATTGTGGATGCGCTCGGCATAGCGCGCCACCTTCTCGCAGATGACGCCGGCGGTGTAGGGGTCGTCCTTGGCGCCGCGCACGCGCCCGATGGTCTGCGCGTCGATGATTTCGACGTCGAGCGCACAGGTGGACGGGCAGTCGTGCGGGCAGACGGAGCGCGCGATGCGGGGTGTGGTGAGAGCGTTCATGAGCGTGTCATAGCACGGTCAGGATTGGCCTTGCAGCCACGCTGCGGCCTATTCCTCGGCGCGGATACGGGCGAGTTCGGCGTTGTAGATCCTGAGGCTGAGGAAGATCGCAAACAGGAAGCAGACGATGCCGGTCATCTGCGATAGCGGCAGCGCGCTGGCCAACGGAATGTGCTTGGCGATGAGCAGGGCGACGATGAGCGTCAACACGGACACCACTTCATGGAAGCGGAACAGCATGGCTGCCTATTTCTTTCCAACGTTGCGCGCCCATAATGCGCGTATCTGAGGCCCAAAAACCCGGCCGCATGACCGGAGCCCTGCGCACACGTTAGGTGAAAGCCCTGAAGGTTCCATCAACTTTCGCGTTATCCGGCTTTTTCCAGATTCCGCCGTACCGCGCCTGCAACAGTGACTAGCGCGACAAGGCCCGGATCTCCGCATTGGCTCGCCGCAGCCGTTCGGCGAGACTGGCGCCCACGGCCAGCACCAGCGCCGCATGAGTGTGCGGCCTTTCTTCGGCCAGGGCATCGAGGCCGGCCCGATCCAGCACCAGCACCCGGCCGTTGCTGGCCGCGATCACGTCTGCCGTGCGCGGCCCCTGTCCAAACAGGGCGAGTTCGCCGAACACGGTGCCGGCCTCGACGGTGCTGACCCGGTGGCTCGGCCCGTTGCCGACCCGCACGGCGATGTCGACGTGCCCCTCGACAAGGAAGAACAGCGCGTCGGCGCGTGAATTCTGGGCGATCAGCGTCTCCCCCGGCGCGAACGAATGGCTGCGGACGCGCATGTCCAGTTCCTTGAGCATCTTCTCGTCGAGCCCGGCCAGCATCTCGAACTCGGCGAGCGGCACCTCGCGGTCATCGGCCTTGCTCTCGGCCCGCTCCAGCAGCCGCTCCTCGAAGAACTCGAGCGCCAGGTCGATGTTGGGAAAGTGCATCTGCTGGTCGAAAGCGGCGGGATAGGCATCGGACACCGTGACGATGGCAAAGCCCTTCCCCGCCTCCTGCAGGGTGCGGCGGGCAGTGTTGAGGAGGCCTAGCGCGACGCCGTCGAGATGCAGCACGCGGGTGAGATCAAGCACGAAGTAGTAGGCGGTCGGCGTGTCCTCGATCAGCCGGCGGGTCACCCGCTCCGCTTCGATGAAACTCAGCTGCGCCTGGAGCTCATAGACCGAAATCAGGTGCCCGAACTGGTCCAGCTTCTTGGCCTGCTCGGGCCGGCGGACACGTTTGGAATGCACCTCGTCGCCGCGGTAGAGGCGGCGGAACGAGATCACGCCACCGCCATGGTCCTCGAACAGGTGCAGCCGGAAGTTGGCCGAGATGTCCTCGCACACCGCCACGCCGCGGGCGCTGTTGCCGACTTCGTCGAGGCGGGGCGAGAAGGTGCCGATGCCCAGCTGGCCGGGCAGCACGGCGGTGATGCCGCCCCCTACCCCGCTCTTGGCGGGCAGGCCGATCGAGAATTGCCAGCCGCCAGCGTAGTCGTACATCCCGCAGGTGTTCATCACGCTCAGCACGGCGCGGACATTTGCCGGCGACAGGGCCCGCTTGCGGGTCACCGGGTTGACGCCGCCATTGGCGAGCGTGGCACCAATCATCGCCAGGTCGCGGGAGGTGACAAGCAGCGAGCACTGGCGGAAGTAGAGGTCGAGATGCTCGTCGACGTCGCCACCGATCATGTTCGAGTTGAGCTCGAGATAGGCAATGGCGCGGTTGCGGTGGCCCGTGCGGCTTTCCGACCGATAGACCGCATCGTCGAGTTGCAGCACCCGCCCGGTGAAGCGCTCGAAGATATCGATGATCCGCTGGTAGCGCTCGGCATGGTCCTTGCCCTTGATCAGCGCGCTGGCGGCGATGGCACCGGCGTTCACCATCGGGTTGAACGGCCGGTTGTTCTTCTCGTCGAACACGATCGAGTTGAACGCTTCGCCCGAAGGCTCGACGCCGATGCGCTTCAGCACCTCGTCGCGTCCGTGATCCTCCAGCGCCAGCGCGTAGACCACGGCTTTCGACACCGACTGGATGGTGAACGTCGCTTCGGTGTCGCCAACGTCGTAGACGAAGCCGTCGGCAGTGGCGAAGCTGATGGCGAAGCGGTCGGGCGGAACGGCAGCAAGCTCGGGGATGTAGGTGGCCAGCTCGCCGGAGACGTTGGGCAGATGACGACCGTAAAGGTCGTTCAGGTACCGCCAGACCGGCAGGTCGCGCGCCGCGACATCGGTCGCGCGTACACTGGTGTATTGCATATCGTCATCTCGTCCGTGCCCAAATACGCGGCAACCTAACCACTGCACCAAACAATGGGCAATAGTTGCAACGCCGCGACGCTGGCAGGCAGCGAGCCGGGAGGGTATGTCATAGCCCGCGCAAAGGGAGCATGAGCTTGGACCACCCCGCACCGAACCGACTGGCCCGGCTCCGCGCAAGGTTGCGGCTGCTCTACCATGGGCACAGCAGCGGGGCCCTGCGCTTCCAGTTCGGCGTGCTGGTGGTCGACCTGATCACCATCGCCTTCTTTATCGCGACGCCGACGATACGCGACCGGCAGTTCTTCCTGTGGGTGGATTACGCCGTAGCGTTCATCCTGCTCATCGACATGGTGGCGCGCGGTCTCGCCGCCCGCGATCCGGTCCGCTGGGCGCGACAGCCGACGACGCTCGTCGATGTCTTCGTGCTGGTGACGCTGCTGTTTCCCGCGTGGCTGGCGAACTTCGGCTTCCTGCGAATCCTGCGGCTGTGGACCTTGTCGCGCAGCGGCGTGCTCTGGCGCCCGCTGAAGGGCTTCGGTCTCGACCAGTACCAGGAATCTGGGCAGGCGGTCGTGAACCTGATCACGTTCCTGTTCCTGCTGTCCGGCTTCGTGCTGACCTTCTTCTACAACGACGAAGCGGGCATCGCGGGCTATGTCGATGCGCTCTACTTCACCGTGGCAACCGTCACCACCACCGGTTTCGGCGACGTCACGCTGCCCGGCACAGCCGGAAAGCTGACTTCGATCGTGGCGATGATCGTCGGCATCACCCTGTTCGTGCGGCTGGCCCAATCGGTGTTCAGGCCGCACAAGGTGAGTTTCCCGTGCCCGCAATGTGGCCTCAGCCGGCACGAACCGGATGCGGTGCACTGCAAGGCCTGCGGCCACGTCCTCAACATCCCCGACGAAGGCCGCTGAACCGTCGGCCCGCTACATCTCGTCGAAGGCCACGCCGCCGCGCATCTTGTCCGACTTCGGGCTCTCGACGATCTGCACCACCACCCGCTCGGCCGGAACGGCGAAGTTCCGCACCACTGCCTCGGTGATGTCGCGCATCAGCGCCTTCTTGCTCTCGGCGCTGCGGCCTTCGACGATGTGGACGAGGATTTCCGGCACGCCGTCAGGTCTTCCCGGCGGCGGCTGCCTCTTCGCGTTCCTTGGCCTCGCGCATGCGAATCTCGTGAACAGAGGTCCCCATATGGCCCCAGTTCTTGTTCTCGACTTCTTCGATGACGACGAACGTGTACTCGGGCTTCTTGTTCAGGATGCGCTGCAGCATCTCGGTGGTTTCCTTGTAGATCTGCAGCTTCTGTTCGTAGGTGGCGCCGTCAGTAATCTCGATGCGAACGTAAGGCATATGGTCAATCCCCTCAGAATACCGAGAGAATTGACCATTGATGCACGTCCGTCAATCGAGCGGATCGAAGCTTTTCTTCTTTGGCGGCTTGACGCCGGCATCGGCCGGCGGCTCGTGCTTCACCCGGTTCTTGTACTTGGGCTTGCCCTTGTCCTTTGAATTCGGGCCCTTCAGCTTGGCAGGACGCGGGCGCTCTGCGGGCGCCTCGGCCACGGCGGGGGCTGCCTCGCTGACCGGCATCGAGTCCAGCTTGGCCCCCTTGTCCGTCCGCACCTTGTAGTGGGGACCGTCCTCGCGTGGCTTGTACTGACGTGTGCCGCGATGGGCGAAGGGGGCGACAAACTCCCCGGTGGCCTTGCGTTCGCGCTGTGGCGCGCCGTCATCACGCGGCTTGTACTCGCGGCGCGGGCGGTCATCAGCGCCCTGGGTCCGGTCGCTACGCGGCTTGTACTCGCGGCGTGGCGTCTGTTCCCGATACTGAGGCGGCGTATCGCCACTGGCCGGCGAGATGCTCACCTCGCCCCCCGCCTTCGCGACCTTCTCGGCAAAGCTCGCGGCCTTGTCCGAGGAAATCTCGAAGCGCGTCTCGGTGTCGCCGATCTTGATCGAGCCGATATCCGCCTTCACCACGTCACCGGCCTTGCAGATCATCGGCAGGATCCACTTGGGGTCGGCGCGCTGCTTGCGACCGATCGGCATGACGAACCACTGCCCGCCCTGCATCGGGGCGCGCGGCGTCCGTGTTTCGCGCGCTTCAGTGGGACCATCGTCGAATCGACCACGGGCCGGCTTTTCGTTGATCGGCGGGATGCGGTCTTCGGACACGTCCTCGGCGGCCGGACGGCTGGCCAGTTCGCGGCGGAGGTAGGCGGCGGCGAGCTGCTCGGGCGTCAGCAGCGTCATCAGCTCGGCGACCAGCGCCGTCTCGCTCTCGTCCGGCGGCGCGATCGCCTGGGCGCGCGCCAGCATCTGGTCGTGGTTGTGCCGCTCGATCTCGGCGATGGTCGGCGCACCGCGTTCAGAGGATTTGATGTTGGCGTAGCCGAGGGTCCGCGCCACAGCCTTGCGGCGATGCATCGGCACGATCAGCACGCAGGTGCCCTTGCGGCCGGCACGGCCGGTTCGACCCGAGCGGTGCGTCAGCGTCTCGGGGTTGGACGGGATGTCGGCGTGGATGACGAGGTTGAGGTTGGGAAGGTCGATGCCGCGGGCCGCGACGTCGGTCGCCACGCAGACGCGGGCGCGACCGTCGCGCATGGCCTGCAGCGCATTCGAGCGCTCGGCCTGTGTCAGTTCGCCGGACAGGTGCACGACGGCGAAACCGCGGTTGCCGAGTCGCGCCGCCAGGTGCTTGGTCGCCTCGCGGGTGTGGCAGAACACCAGGGTGTTGCTGTCATCGTAGAGCAGCAGGGTGTTGATGATGGCGTGCTCGCGTTCGTCGGAGCGCACCAGCACCTGCACGTAGTCGATGTCGGCGTGCCGCTCGTGCGCGGCGGTCGCTGTCAGACGCAGCGCGTCGTTCTGGAAGCTCTGCGCCAGTTCGGCGATCGCCTTGGGCACCGTGGCGGAGAACAGCAGCGTGCGCCGGCCCTCTGGCGCGGCGGCGAGGATGAATTCGAGGTCGTCGCGGAAGCCCAGGTCGAGCATCTCGTCGGCCTCGTCGAGTACCACCGCCCGGATGTTGGTGAGATCGAGCGCGCCCTTGCTGATGTGATCGCGCAGGCGGCCCGGCGTGCCGACGACGATATGCGCGCCGCGTTCCAGCGCCCGCCGCTCGGTGCGGATGTCCATGCCGCCGACGCCGGCGGCGATCCTCGCGCCCGTGTCGGCGTAGAGCCACTGCAGTTCGCGCTGCACCTGCAGCGCCAACTCGCGGGTCGGGGCGATCAGCAGCGCCAGCGGTGCACCCGCATCGCCGAGAGTCGCTTCATCGCCCAGCAGCGTTGGCGCGATGGCCATGCCGAAGGCGACAGTCTTGCCCGAGCCGGTCTGCGCCGAAACCAGCAGGTCGCGGCCTGCCGCGTCCTCGCCGAGAACGGCAAGCTGGACGGGCGTCAGCTCGTCATAGCCTTTTTCGGCCAATGCGGTGGCGAGGGCGGGATGGATTGATTCAGGCAGCATGGTCACATGATCTTTCTGGCATTGCGCCAGGACCCCGACCGCAATGGCAACGGGGTCCGAAGGGGAGCCGGATCGTATGACTTCGGCCCACCCCTAGCCTCGGCCCAATTCGGGACGAGGGCATCAGGCCCCTGCATGCAACCACTGGCAAAACAAAAGGGCCGCCCGGAGGCGGCCCTCGGAACTTTCTATCAGCCGGCCGAAATCAGCCGACGATCTCGTCGTCGCCAAAGAAGAACTTGATCTCGATGGCGGCGTTCTCGGGGCTATCCGAACCGTGCACCGAGTTCTCGCCCATGTTGAGCGCGAATTCCTTGCGGATGGTGCCCTCGGCAGCGTTGGCCGGGTTGGTGGCGCCCATGATCTCGCGGTTGGCGAGGACGGCGTTCTCGCCTTCCAGCACCTGGATCACGACGGGCGAAGCGATCATCTGCTCGACCAGTTCGCCAAAGAACGGGCGTTCCTTGTGCACGGCGTAGAAGCCTTCGGCCTGCGCGCGGGTCATCTGGATCTTCTTGAGCGCGACGGGCTTCAGGCCCTTCTCCTCGAACTTGGTGAGGATCTTGCCGATCAGGTTACGACGGACGGCATCGGGTTTGATGATCGAAAAAGTGCGCTCAATGGCCATATGTCTGGTCCTTGGATGGGTCTGGAATGGGTCGCGCCTTGTATCCAAGGGATTTGACGGGCGCAAGACACCGTGAGTCGACCGAGCCCGGGGGCTAGAACGACTCGCCTTTCGCCGAGCAATCGACGCCATCGGCGAGAACCGGAACTGTCTCCTGGCCCTGCGGCTCGAGCTGGGGGTTGAGCAGCGTGATGACGAGCTCGGCCGTATCGGGCGCGATGCCGATGGTCTTCTGCACATGGTTGGGAACGATCTGCATCGTGCACATCTCTGCGGTTGCCTTCGAGGCGATGACGACCGTGGCGCTGGTTCCGTCCAGTTCGACCCGCGGCTCGAGCGCTTCGGTCGTCTCGCAGCTGCCGCCCTCGTAGACCATCCGGATGACGGCGCTGGTATCGTCGATGCGGCAAGCCTCAACGGAGGTGAAGCCGGGCAAGTCCTGCGCCAGGGCCGGAAGCGTGGCGAGCCCGCAGAGCAGTGCTGCAATCCTGATGATCCGCGTCGGCATTGGACATCTCCCTCACTTACCGATAACTGCACCGGTCAATACCGACATGCCCAGAACTATTTTAGACGCGCAGGTCGGACGCGCCGAGACGGATTGCCATGCTGACCATCAACAACCTCCACTACCGCATCCAGGGCCGCCCGCTGTTCGAAGAGGCGAGCCTCGTGCTGCCCGACGGGGTGAAGGCCGGCTTTGTCGGCAAGAACGGCACCGGCAAGACCACGCTGTTCCAGCTGATCCAGGGCTTCATCGCCCCCGAGCAGGGCAGCATCGAGGTCAACCGCAAGGCCCGCATCGGCGCCGTGGCGCAGGAAGCGACCGCCGGCGACATCAGCGTGCTCGACGTGGTGCTGTCGGCCGACAAGGAGCGCACGGCGCTGCTCGCCGAGGCCGAGACGGCGATGGACCCGCACCGCATCGGCGACATCCACATCCGCCTCGCCGAGATCGACGCCCACACCGCGGAAGCGCGCGCCTCCACCATCCTCAAGGGCCTCGGCTTCGAGAAGGACCGGCAGCTCGCGCCGACCTCGGAACTCTCTGGCGGTTGGCGGATGCGCGTGTCACTGGCGGGCGTGCTCTTCAGCCAGCCCGACCTGCTGCTGCTCGACGAGCCGACCAACTATCTCGACCTCGAAGGCACGCTGTGGCTCGAGAAGTATCTCGCGACCTACCCCTACACCGTGTTCATGATCAGCCACGATCGTGACCTGCTGAACAAGGCCGTCACCTCGATCGTGCATCTCGAGCACAAGAAGCTCACCTATTACAAAGGCAACTACGACACGTTCGAAGAGACCCGTCGCATGCAGATGGAGCTCAACAACAAGTCGCGCGAGAAGACCCTCGACCACATCGCGCACCTGCAGAAATTCGTCGATCGCTTCAAGGCCAAGGCCACAAAGGCCGCGCAGGCGCAATCGCGCATGAAGATGATCGAGAAGCTGAAGCCGCCGGCGGCCATGTTCGACGAGACCTCGCTCCCCTTCAACTTCCCCACTCCCAAGAAGGTGCCGTCCTCGCCGATGATCACTTTCGAAGGCGTGTCGGTGGGTTACGGCGAAAAGGTCATCCTCCGCCACATCACCAACCGGATCGACCCCGACGACCGCATCGCGCTGATCGGCGTGAACGGCAACGGCAAGTCGACCTTCGCCAAGCTCCTGGCCGGCGACCTCAAGCCGATGGGCGGCGAGATGCGCAAGGGCAAGGGGCTCGAGATCGCCTATTTCGCCCAGCACCAGCTCGACAAGCTGAAGCCGGAGCAGTCGCCGTTCGAGCATGTGGTCGACCTGATGCCCCATGACAGCGAGGCGAAGCGCCGCTCGCGCGTCGCGCAGATGGGGCTCACCACCTCGCGCATGGACACCAAGGTGAAGAACCTGTCGGGTGGAGAGCGGGCGCGGCTGATGCTGGGGCTCATCACCTTCGGCGGCCCGGGCATGCTGATCCTCGACGAGCCGACCAACCACCTCGATATCGACAGCCGCGACGCGCTGGTCGCCGCGCTCAACGATTACACCGGCGCCGTGCTGATCATCAGCCACGACCGCCACCTGATCGATGCGACCGTCGACAAGCTGTGGATCGCCCAGAACGGCACCATCGAGGAATACGACTACGACCTCGACGCCTACCAGAAGATGCTCACCGGCAAGGACGGCAGCGGCAAGGGCAAGAAGGGTGGCAAGGACGCCCCTGCCCCGATGGACGACAAGAAGGGCCAACGGCAGGACGCCGCGCAGAAGCGCGCCGAAGTGGCGCCGCTGCGCAAGTCGATCAAGGACCTCGAACAGAAGCTGGCGCGGCTGCAGACCGAACTGGCGCGCGTCGACCTCATCCTCGCCGATCCCAAGATCTACGACGGGGCTCCCGAGCGGGTGATCCTGCTGGGCAAGGACAAAGCCCGCTTCGAGAGCGAGATCGCCACGGTCGAGGAGCGCTGGCTCTCCCTCAGCGCCCAGCTCGAGGACGCACAGCGCGCATGATCCGCCCGCGCATTGCAGTATAGGATACCACCCGATCCACGGATTCCGGCCTTGTCCAAACTCATACCGTTCATGCAGGGGATATGGCGGCGGATGCCACTGCCGGGCGCACTGCAGTCCACATTTGGGCCGCCGCTCTGGAAGCTGCTGACCGCAAGGGGACGGGCAAAACTCCGGCAGTCGGCCGAGCCGGCCGCCATCAAGCCCGGGCCGCTCGTCATCTCGGCCGCGGTGTCGGACTTCACCGGTATCGGCCGGGCGGGACGGTTGACCATCAAGGCAGCCGAGGCGTGGGGCGTACCGCTCGTGGTCCATGACATCCGCGGCGACCCGGAGATGCTGGGGGTGCCGAGCGACCTGCCGCCGGGCGGCGTGTGGCTCGCCCACTGCAATCCGCCCGAGGCCGCCGTAGTGCTGAGCCAGCCTGCAGACCACCTGTGGGCCACGCGCTACCGCATCGGCTACTGGGCCTACGAGCTTGCCGAGCTGCCCCGCTTCTGGACGGCGTCGATCCCGTTCTTCCACGAAATCTGGACGCCCAGCCGCTTTGTTGCCGACGCCGTGGAGCAGGCCCGTGGCAGCGCCACCACCGTCGTGCGGGTCGTCCCCCACCCTGTCGCCATCGACCCACCGCCCGAAGTGACGCCCCGCACCGGCGGACCGCTGACTTTCCTAGTGATGGTCGATGCCCGGTCGAGCCTGGCGCGAAAGAATCCGCTGGGCGCCATCCGCGCCTTCCAGCAGGCGTTCTCGCCCGGCGATACGGATGTGCGGCTTGTCGTGAAGGTCGTGGCCGGGTGGAAGGACCCGCGCGGGGTCGCGAGCCTCCGCGACGCGGCAGCCGGGTGGAAGGCCATCCGTTTCATCGAGGACGAGTTGAGCGACGCCGAGACGCAGCGCCTGCTCGCCACCGCCGACTGCCTGGTATCGCTGCATCGCGCCGAGGGTTTCGGCCTGCCGATTGCCGAGGGGATGCTTGCCGGCCTGCCGGTGATCGCCACCGACTGGTCCGGCAACACCGATTTTACCCGCGGCGCCAGCTACGAAGTCGCGTACAGCCTGATTCCTGCCGTCGACTCGTCCGGACGCTACAGCGGCACCGGGCAGCGGTGGGCCGACCCCGATATCGCAGCGGCGGCCGCCCTGATGCGGCAGGTGCGCGCTGATCCTGCCGGCCGGGCCGCCATCGCCCGGCGCGGCCAGCAGCGGGTTCGGGAGCTGTGCCGCGAACTGCCACTCGACGCTATCGCCGCGTTGATTCGACCGTCATCCGCGTTTGTGCCAAATCATCGGCAGGACGCGCCGTAGGAAACACTCAGCATGAAAAATCTCAGTGCCGGCGAAGTCATCTCGCTGCTCGGACTCGAGCCGCACATCGAGGGCGGCTTCTATCGCCAGACCTTCGCCGATCAGCCGGATGCGACCGGCCGCCCGGTGTCCACGCTGATCTACTACATGCTGACCGACAACCAAGCCGGCGCGTGGCACCGCGTGGATTCGTCGGAGGTCTGGCACTGGTACGCCGGCGCGCCGATGGAACTGAGCATCTCGCGAGATAGCAAGACCGTCGCCGCGAGCACGCTGGGCTCCGATCTGGCCGCCGGGCAACGCCCCCAGGGCGTCGTTCCACCGGGCGCCTGGCAGCGGGCACGGGCCATGGGTGAATGGTCTCTGGTCGGCTGCACCGTGGCGCCGGGCTTCCAGTTCTCGGGGCTCGAACAGGCCGAGCCGGGCTGGGAGCCCGGTTGAGAATCAGGCCTTCTTGGTCCAGCGGCCGTTCGCCTCCTGCTGCCAGTAGGTGACCTCGTTGCCCTCTTTCAGCGCCCGCCAGGCGGAGCGGGCGCCGGTGACGGCGTCGGGGTCATGGCCAGAGAACATGAAGACGATCCGCTGGTAGCCTTCGCCCGATACCGGCACTGCCCCGTCGACGAAGAAACGGACATGCGCCCCGTTGGGGTTGTGCGGCCGGGTGGTGATCAGCACCGGCTGCATCACATCCTCGCTGCCGCCGGCGCGGGCATGCGGCAGGAAGCTGTCGTCGCGAAAGGTCCAGAGCAGGCTGTCGATGAGCTCCGCCCGTTCGTCGCTCGAGGTCTCCACCACCACCTTCCAGCCGCGCTCGAGGCTTTTTTCGACGAGCACGGGCAGCACCCGTTCGAGCGGCTGGCTTTCGAGGTGGTAGAAGAGGATCTCGCTCATGTGCCCTCGTAGTTGTCCCGCACCAGACGGTCGAGCAGCGTGACGCCGAAGCCGGACGCCCAGGCACCGTTGGTCTCGGTCTGCGGCGAGCCGAGCGCCACCCCGGCGATATCGAGATGCGCCCAGGGGACGTCGTTGACAAAGCGCAGCAGGAACTGCGCCGCCGTGATCGACCCGGCCGGGCGGCCGCCCGAGTTCTTGATGTCGGCGAAGCGGCTTTCGATCAGCTTGTCGTAAGCCGGTCCAAGCGGCATGCGCCAGACCTTCTCGCCGGTGGCCAGACCCGCGGCGAGCAGCTTGCCGGCCAGCTCGTCGTTGTTGGAGAAAAGCCCGGCGTGATCGTTGCCGAGCGCCACCCCGATGGCCCCGGTCAATGTCGCGAGGTTGATCATGAAGCGCGGCTTGAACCGGCCCTGCGTGTACCAGAGCGCATCGGCCAGCACGAGCCGACCCTCGGCGTCGGTGTTGACCACCTCGATGGTGGTGCCACTCATCGCCTTGAGGATATCGCCCGGGCGATAGGCGTTGCTCGAAGGCATGTTCTCGACGAGGCCGATCACGCCGATGGCGTTCACTGCCGCCTTGCGGGTGGCGAGCGCCTGCATCAGCCCGATCACCGCCGCGGCGCCGCCCATGTCACCCTTCATGTCCTCCATGCCGGCGCCCTGCTTGAGCGAAATACCGCCGGTATCGAACACCACGCCCTTGCCGACGAAAGCCAGTGGCGCCTCGCCTGCCTTGCCACCCTGCCACTGCATGATCACGAGGTAAGGCGGCCGGTCGGAGCCCTGCGCCACCGCCAGCAGCGCGCCCATGCCGAGCTTGTCCATTGCGTCGCGGTCCAGCACCTCGACCTCGAGCCCGAGGCCGGCAAGTGCCTTCGCCTTTTCCATGAACTCTGTCGTGCCCAGCACATTGGGCGGCTCGTGGACAAGGTCGCGGGCGAGCAACTGCCCATTCGCCACGGCCATGCGGTTGACGATCGCCTTGTCGGCGGCCGCCTTGCTGGCAACGTGAAGCGTCACGGCAAGGCTGTTGTCGGCATCGTCCTTGTTTGCCGACTTGTACCGATCGAAGCGGTAGTGGCGGAGCGCCAGCCCGGCCGCCAGTTCGCCGACGCGGTCCGGCGTCGCCGCCTCGTCGTCGAGCAGCACGGCGGCCTTGTTCACCCTCAGACCCATGAGCTTGCTGGCCAGCGACCCGCCGCGATCGGCCCAGGCGCTCGGGCTTGCGCCGTTGGATGGCTTGCCACTGCCCAGGACCAGCAGGCGCTGGGCCTCGACATTGGGCGGCGCCAGCAGGTCCAGCACCTGGCCCTGCTTGCCCTTGAACCCCGAAGCCGTGGCCAGCTTCGTCCAGTCGAGCCCGGTCGCCTGCCATACCGACGCGGCACCACCCGCCGGCTCGGCGCCCTCGGCGACGTAGACGACAAGCGCGCCCGTTGCCTTCACCGGCAACGCGGCGGTTCTGACGGTGAGTTCATGCGGCATGACAAGACCCTGAAATGGCGGGCAAACTGCCGCGCCGAAGAAGTGCTCCGCCACAGATAGCGCTGCGGCCCGGCGCGTCAATCCCGCAACAGCAGCGTGAGCCTTCGCCGTCCCCTGGCCGTCGCGCTTGCCAAGCCGGGGCTTCGACGGGCAGACTCAGCCAATCATCGGGTCGACTCTCGCCCGGCTCCCCGACTATCGGACACGCATGAACCGGCTGAAACGCTATCTCGTCGGGCAGTTCGCCATCGAAGCCGCGACCCTGTTCGGCGTGGCGATCAGCATCATCTTCCTGGTGCAGTGCCTGCGGGTGGTGGATGTGGGCTCGGTGCGCGGCCAGGGCCTGCTGACGCTGGGCGCACAGGTCTTCCTCGCCCTGCCCTCGGTGTCGATGGCGTTCATCCACATCTGCATCGGCATCGGCCTCGCCCGCGCGCTCCGCACCATGCAATCGACGCGCGAACTGCACATTTTGCACGTCAGCGGCAAGCTGGGGGCGCTGGCGCGGGCCGTAGCGATCTACGCCGTTTCAGCGGCGCTGCTGCTGCTGCTCGTCGCGCATGTGGTCGACCCGGCCGCCTCGCGCGAGAACAGCAGCATCCGCGCCCGGATCGCCGCCGACCTCGTGGGCCGCTCGCTGGTGCCGAACCGGTTTGCCGAGGTGACCCAGGGCGTCACCGTCACCGTCGGAGGGCGCCGGGCCGGCGGCGAAATCACCTCGTTCTTCGCCGATGACCGCCGCGAGCCGACCCGGCGGACCTATATCGCGGAATCGGCGACGATCACGTCGGACGATGTCGGCTATGTGCTGCAACTCTCGAACGGCGTGGTGCAGTACCGGACGCCGGAGGGCAAGTACTCCGAGATTGCCTACGACCGCTACGACCTGGCCTTCGAGCGGCTGACAGGTGAATCGGACAGCGGCGAGCGCGTCGCCCAGACGAGCCTCAACATCATCGCCGAAGCGAACGCCGACGGCTGGACCAATGCGCGGCTGCTCAAGCTCAGCGAGCGGACCGTCGAAGCGATGCGGGCTCTGGTCATCTGCCTGTTCGTCTTCGCGCTGGCCGGATTCCCGAGCGGCAGGCGTCGGGAGCCGCGCCTTCCCATCGAGATCACCGTGCTGGGCGCCTCGTTCTTCGAGCGGGTGCTTTTCACCTATTCTCCCGGCGATGGCTGGCTATCGCCGCTCACCGGGGTCGTGGCGCTGGCTGCAATCTCGCTGGTGATCCTCGTGTTCCAGGTGCGGCCGTTCACCCGGCCCCGGCGTGAACCCAGACGCAGGGTCCCGGCATGAACCGCATCGACTGGGTCATCGTCCGCCGCCTGCTGGGCAGCATCGGTCTGACAATGCTGATCATGTTCGGCCTCGTGCTGCTGGTCGAATCGCTGTCGACCTCCCGCTTCGCTGCCCTGTCCCGGCTGGGCGGGCCGGGCGTCGCAGTCCTCGCCATCGCCGCCTCGGCGGCCCGCTGGCTGCTCGATACGCTGCCGCTCACCGTGCTGGTTGGAGCGATCGCCGGGCTGCTCAACCTGCAGACGACGCGCGAGATGACGGTGATCAAGTCCTCGGGCGCCTCGGTGTGGCGGCTGATGCGCGCCCCCATCGCCACCGCGATCCTTCTCGGCCTGGCCATATCGCTGGGGGCCCACGCCCTGGTGGTGACCGTGAACCGGGGGCTCACGGTCGAAGGCGGGGAGGTCAGCGCCGGTACCTTCTGGCTCGAGGAGCGGAGCGCCGACCAGCACTACATCCTCGAGGCGGGTTACGTGCACCCCGGCGGCGAGGCGCTGGGCAATGTCAGCGTCTTCATGCTCGAGGCGCCGCGGGAGCGGATCGAGGCCGAAAGTGCCGAGCTCGTCGGCGGGGAATGGGTGATGCCGGCCGCCACCCGCTTCGTTGCCGGTCAGGTGCAGGAACCGGTCACCGATTTCCGCCTGCCCACCTCCACGTCGCGCGGCGACATGCAGACAAAGATCAGCTCCGTCAAGGACATGACGATATACGAACTGGCGGGAGCGCTGGCGGCGCGACTGAACGATCCGCGGCTGCGGGCCGAGACAGCTACCCAGTTCATCCGGCTGCTTGGCTTGCCGGCCAGCTTGTGTGGCTCTCTGGTCATTGCCTTCGCATTTACGGCCGGTTATCGAAGGACCAATAAGTATGGTGGGACGGTGCTTTATGGCATCGTTCTTGGTTTCGTGGTTTATGTGGTGACCGAGATGGCAGGGCGCGCCGGGGATGCTGGAGTAATCCAGCCGGTGATTGCCGTTCTCGGGCCGGCATTGGTTGCCATCGTCGCGGGAGCGACGGTGCTGCTCAACAGGGAAGACGGGCGCACGTGAAGTCTGGACGCCGCGACCGGTGTGTATCTGTGCGCTTGCAGCGCCTCGGCAGCGCATTGGGACTCGCCCTGGCCGTCCAGGCCGCGCTGCTTGCCCCGGCGAATGCCCAGTTCCTGCCGGAGGGTTTCTTCACCCAGTTGCCCGAACCGGGGGCTCCGGCGCAGGTCGAAGCCAATACCCTCAACTACGACGCCATCAGCGACGTGATCAGCGCCACCGGGCGCGTCGTGATGAACTACTCCGGCTACACCCTCGCCTGCGATTCGCTGCGCTTCGAGCAGGGCTCAGGCTCGGTGATCTGCGAAGGCAATGTGCAGATCACCGATGCGCAGGGCACGCGCTACGAAGCCGATCGCATCGAGGTGACGGGCGGCATGAAGGAAGCCTTCATCCAGTCGCTGACCCTTACCACCACCGACGGCGCGCAGATCACGGCCGGTGACGCCCGGTTCAGCGAGACGCTGGAGACCGTGCTGACCGACGCGAGTTATTCGCCGTGCGGCCTCTGCATCGACGAAAAGGGCAATCGCATCGGCTGGAAGGTCAAGGCCGCCACGCTGAAGCAGAACAGCCAGACCAAGGTCGTCTATTTCGAACAGCCCAGCCTCGAAGTGCTGGGCGTTCCCGTCGCCTGGCTGCCCTGGCTCTGGCTTCCCGATCCGACGAGCACGCGCAATACCGGCTTCCAGCTCCCCAGCGTCGACTACAAGAGCGCGCTCGGCGGCCGCCTGCGGGTGCCGTATTTCATCGGCATGGGGGAGGATACCGACATCCTGCTCGCGCCGCAGCTGATGACGCGCCAGGGTTTCCTGATGGCCGCACAATGGCAGCAGCGCTTCGACTACGGCGCGTTCAGCATCGAGGCCTCGGGGCTGTATCAGCTCGACCCTGGCGCCTTTGCCGGCACGGTCGGCGATCGTGACTGGCGTGGGGCCATCGAAACGGACGGGCAGTTCCAGGTTGCGCCGGGTTGGACGGCCGGCTGGAACTACACCGCCTTCACCGATGCGGCCTATCTCAACGACTACGACTTCAACAACGCCGGCCGGGTGGTGAACGAGGTATACGCCACCCACCTCAGCGACGATTTCTTCGCCGATGTCCGGCTGCAGGAATTCAAGCTGCTCGGCAATATCAGCGATGCGGACCAGGACCAGCAGGCGCTTGCCATCCCGAACGCCCGCAGCGCCAACTACTTCGACCTCGGCGAGAACGGCCAGATCCGGCTCGACGGCACCTTCCTCGGGGTGATGCGCGACGAGAACTCCTTCGACACCTATGGCGCCGTACCCTACGTTTTCGGCTACGAGGGACAGAAGTTCCACGCTACGGCCGAGGGGAGCTGGCAGAACCAGTTCATCCTGCCCGGCGGCGTGGTCGCGACGCCCTATCTCGGCATCCGTGGCGACGTCGCGAACTACGAGGACGGCACCGAGGGCGACCCGCCCGTCGGCATGGGCGAACCCTCCGACCAGCTGCTGTTCAACGCCACGCCGGTTGCGGCGATGGACGTGCGCTGGCCTCTGATCGCCATCAACGGCGCCGACAGCCACCTGCTCGAGCCGATCGCGCAACTCGTCTGGCGCGGCAGCGACACCACCGCCGTCGGCATCACCAACGACAACGCGCACAGCTTCGTGCTCGATGACACGAACATCTTCTCCTACAACCGCTTCACCGGCACCGACCGGCAGGAGACGGGGCTGCGCGCCAATATCGGCGCCCGCTACCTTGCCAATTTCAGTGACGGCGGCTGGCTCGAACTGCTTGCCGGCCAGTCCTTCCACCTCGCCGGCGTCAACGCGCTGGGCGTTGTCGACGAGACCAATACCGGCGCCTCGACCGGCCTCGGCGATGATGCCTCCTACATCGTGCTCGGCGCGCGTGGGTCGCCGTTCGAAGGGCTGACGCTGGGTGCGAAAGCCCAGATCGACGTAGGCGGGCCGACAATCGCGCGGGCCGGGCTGGGCGCTGATTACGCCATCGGCAACGGCTTCTCGGTCGGCGGCGATTACATCTACCTGCCCGCCGATTCCGCCGGGACGGGCGTCACCGAAGATCAACACGAGGTGACCGTGCGGGCCGGCGCGCCGCTGCCGTTCGATTACTGGCGCGTCGATGGCTCGACCTCGTGGGACGTCGCGACCAGCCAGTGGCTCGAAAGCACCGGCCGCATCTACTACGACGACGGTTATTTCCTCGCGGGCGGTTTCGTGACTGCGACCGGTCCGACGCATACTGATCCCGACTCGCTGGCCTTCGGCATGAGCCTCAAACTGAAGGCGCCGGGCGCCGAGTTCGGCATCGGCTTCTAGATTTGGCCGCAATCATCCAACATTGAATGCCCGGAATTGAGTGACCTGGCCGGGGACGTTTCCGGCGGCCCTCCAGAAACGATGGTGACGACATGAACCGCTTCCTTGCCGCAGCCCTTCTCGGCACCATGCTCAGCTTTGGGGCCGTCGCGCCCGGTTTCGCCGCGACTGCCGCGACCGTGAACGGCGTCGCCATCGACGACCGCGACGTGGCGGCGCGCGTGCAGTTGATGAAGCTCGAGGGCGGCGGCTCCAATTCCAAGGCGCTCGACGCGCTCATCACCGAACAGCTACAGCTGCAGGAGGCCACCCGGCTCGGCATCCAGGTGACCGACCAGCAGGTCGATGATGCGTTCCAGCAGGTGGCGCGCAACGTCAAGCTTTCCACCTCGAAGCTGACGGAATTGCTGCGCGCCAATGGCGTCAGTGATGCCACGATGAAGTCGCGGCTCCGGGCGGCCCTTGCCTGGCAGAAGGTCTCCGAGGTCGCGATCCGGTCGCGCGTACAGATTTCCGACCTGCAGCTCGATCAGGCCGCGCAGGCCAGCCTGACGCAGGACATGAGCTACGACTACGTGCTGAAGGAAGTGCTGTTCATCACGGCCGGCAAGAACGCCTCTGGCCGCACCGGCGAGGCCAACAAGTACCGTGCCGCCTTCCAGGGCTGCGACAGCGCTGTCGACCTGTCGCTGAAGTTCACCGACGCGGCGGTGCGCGATGTCGGGCGCCGCCATGCCACGCAGCTGCCGGAAGCGCAGGCCAAGGAACTGGCGAGGCTCAATGTCGGTGGCATCACCAAGCCGCGCGTCACCGAGTCCGGCGTGTCGATGTTCGCCGTCTGCTCGAAGACCGAAGCCCGTGACACCACTTTCGTAAAGGGCAAGCTGCGCAACGAGCAGGGGCAGGAAGCCTTCCAGGCGGAAGCTGAGAAATACCTGGCCGAACTGCGCCAGAAGGCCAGGATCAGTCGCTAACGGGCGGTTAAGCGCCAGCCGCGCATACGCGAGGTGATCTGGCCGGTCTGTTCAGGACTGGTCTGCCATCGTGGCGGCGTTGGTGTGCCAGTGGTGGCGCAAGCTTCGTGAGGTGCTGCAGTGCCTAATCCGCGCGACCTGCCGCTGGCGATCACCATGGGCGAACCGGCCGGTATCGGCCCCGACCTGGTGATGCGGCTCTATGCCGACCGCGATCAGCTCGGCCTGCCGCCCTTCATCGTCTACGGCCACCTCGATTTCCTGAAGGCCCGGGCCGAACGGCTCGGGTTGAAGCTCACGCTGGCCCCGAGCGACCCGGCCAATGCCACGGCGGTCTTTGCCGAGGCCCTGCCGGTGGCACATATCGACGGACTGGTCCCGGACAAGCCCGGGGACCCGACCCCGCTCTCGGGCAAGGTGGTGATCGAAGCGATCGCGCGGGCCACCGATGCGACGCTGACCGGGGCGACGCGGGGCCTCGTCACCGCACCGATCCACAAGGCAGTGCTCTACACTGCGGGCTTCAAGCACCCCGGCCATACCGAATTCCTCGCGGCGTTGTGCGACCGGGACGGCACGCCGGCCATGCCGGTGATGATGCTGGCGCACGAGGGACTGCGGGTCATTCCCGCCACCATCCATGTGCCGCTGCGCGACGTGCCGGGCCTCATCACCTACGACCTGCTGGTCGAGACCGGCCGGGTCGTGGCGCAAAGCCTGCGGACCCGGTTCGGCATCGCCGCGCCCCGTCTCGGCTTTGCCGGCCTCAACCCGCATGCCGGCGAGGGCGGGGCGATCGGCCGCGAGGATTTCGACGTGGTCTATCCTGCAGTGCAGCAACTGGTGCACGAAGGAATCGATGCCGAAGGGCCGATCCCGGCCGATACGCTGTTCTACCTGCCCCACTGGCGGCGCTTCGATGCGGTGATCGCCATGTATCACGACCAGGCGCTGATCCCGATCAAGACCGTGGCCTTCGACGAGGCGGTCAACGTCACCCTCGGCTTGCCGATCGTTCGCACCTCGCCCGACCACGGCACGGCCTTCGACCTTGCCGGCACCGGCAACGGCTCCACCGCCAGCTTCCTCGCGGCCATCCGACTTGCCGACAGGTTGACCAACGGCGCGATGCTCGAGGCGGCGGCGGAGTGAGGGAGCGCCAGGCGCTCCCTATTTCTGCGCTTCGAGCCACTCCAGCATCTCTGCGATTTCCTTCTCCTGGGCCGCGATGATGGTCTCGGCCAGCGCCGTCGCCCAGGGATCGTCGCCTTGCGCAATCTGGGCCTGCGCCATGTCGATAGCGCCCCGGTGATGCGGGATCATCGAGCAGACGAACGCCACGTCGATGTCCTTGGCCGTGCCCCCGACCATCATGTCGCGGTTCATCGCCGCCATGCCGTCCATCAGGTCCACATGCGCCGCATCGCCACCCATCGACATGCCGCCGCCGTCCATGCCCATGTCCCCCATGTCCATGCCGGCGTGGGGATTGTCGGCCGTGCAGATGGCCGGCAGGTCAATGGCGTCCTGGGCCAGGGCGGATGGCGCCAGGGTCAGCATCGCGATCGTGAACAGGGTGCGTTTCATCTTGATCTCCTCGTGTCGGCCAGTGCGGCCACTGCTGCTTCGTGCACCTTCCCATCATGGCAAGGTCAAGCAGGGATTTCCGCCTCGCGACAAATCCGCTAACGAGACAGTCATGCAGATCGACTCCCTCCCCCCGCTGCGCGAAGTGATCGCGACCCACGGGCTGCGCGCCAAGAAGGAGCTCGGGCAGAACTTCCTGCTCGATCTCAACCTCACCTCGCGTATCGCCCGCGTCGCCGCCCCGCTAGACGCTGTCACCGTCATCGAGGTCGGCCCCGGCCCCGGCGGCCTGACGCGAGCCCTCCTCGCCGAGGGTGCGAGGAAGGTCATCGCCATCGAGCGGGACGAGCGCGCCCTGCCCGCCCTTGCCGAAATCGCCGCAGCCTATCCCGGCCGGCTGGAGATCATCTCCGGGGATGCGCTGGAAATCGACTACGCCAAGCTCGCCGACGGCCCGACCAAGCTCGTCTCCAACCTGCCCTACAATATCGGCACGGAGCTGCTGACGCGCTGGCTGACCGTCGAGCCGTGGCCGCCGTTCTTCGAGAGCCTGACGCTGATGTTCCAGCGCGAAGTGGCCGAGCGCATCGTGGCAAAGCCGGGTGATGATGCCTACGGGCGGCTCGGCGTGCTCTGCGGCTGGCGCACCGAGGCCCGCATCGCCTTCAATGTCGGCCGCGAGGCCTTCACCCCGCCGCCGAAAATTACCTCCAGCGTCGTGCATCTGCGCCCCAAGACGCTCACCGACGGCGTTCGCGCCCGCGACCTCGAAGCGGTCACCCGCGCTGCCTTCGGGCAGCGCCGCAAGATGGTGCGGCAGAGCCTCAAGTCGCTGGGCGTGCCGATGGAGCCGCTGCTCGCAGCGGGAGGGCTCGAGGGCAGCGAGCGGGCGGAGGAGTTACCGGTCGAGACCTTCCTCAAGCTGGCACAGGCGCGACGCGGATGAGCGGCGCCTTCGCTGTCTTCGCCGGCTTGCTGTGCTTTGCGATCCCGCTTGCGGTGCCGCTGTTCGTCCAGCGCTGGCGCACCTTCGCGATCATCGTCGCGCTTGCCGTGGCGTTCTTTGCCTGGCTCACCTGGGATATCGAGCGCACCGGTGGCGTGCACTGGATCGGCTCGTTCCTCGGCGGGCTGATGCTCTTCGGCTTTGCCGCCGGAGCCATCGCAAAGTTCGTGATGCTGGTGGGTCGCCGACCGGACCGGGCCGAGCCCTAGCCGTTCAGCGTCGGCTTGCCGACGCCGCCGTCTGCATCCACCGGCAGTTCCGCCACCGTCACGGTGCGCTTGAGAATATGCGCGGCCTTGGTCAGCAGCGCCGTCTTCACCTCGGCGGGGGTCATCTTGTCGTCGGTGTTGGCCCAGACCTTCAGGGTGAGGTCGTGGTCGAAGGTCTCGCGCGAGCGGACTTCGCGCAACATCACCTTCACCTTGGCCTGGGTACGGTCCTTGAGCGTCGGATGGCGCCGCATCTCGTCGATGCTGCACGCCTTGATTTCGAATGGCATGATTCAGTCCCCCGCAACAGCGAGCCTCCGCCTGTTCTGGGCGGATGAAAATTGTTCTAAATGCAATCATCCACAGCCCGTGGGACTTATCCACAATAGGCTGGCAATAGAGCTAAGACTTTACCTTAACAGGCGCCGCTTTTTGCTGCAGTTCAAAGCGCGTCGATCTGTTCCTGCAGGTCGCGCACAAAGTCGTCGAGTTCGTTGAAACGCGATCGGGCCAGGCGGGCTGAGGCCAGTATCGTCCGCACCCGGCTGGTCGAGTCCTCGAGGTCCTCGTTGACCAGCACATAGTCGTACTCACGGTAATGGTCCATTTCGAGCCGGGCATTGCGCAGCCGCTTCTCGATCGTCCCCTCACTGTCCTGGGCACGGCGATCGAGGCGCTTGCGCAACTCCTTGATCGAAGGCGGCAGGATGAAGATCGTCACCATGTCGGCGCGGCACTTCTCGTAGAGCTGCAGCGTGCCTTGGAAATCGATGTCGAACAGGATGTCGCGGCCGTTGCCGAGCCGCTCCTCGACCCGGCTGCGCGGCGTGCCGTAGAAATTGCCGTGCACCTCGGCGCTTTCCAGCAGTTCGCCGGCCGCACGCATCCGCTCAAACTCCGGAACATCGATGAAGTGGTAGTGCTTGCCTTCGATCTCGTCGGTGCGCCGCGCCCGTGTCGTCACCGAGACCGACAGCGCAATGTTCGGATCGTCCTCGAACAGCGCCCGCGAAATGGAAGATTTGCCCGCCCCCGAAGGCGAGGCCAGCACCAGCATCACTCCGCGTCTCGTGAAGTCCATCGTCTACTCGATATTCTGGATCTGCTCGCGCAACTGGTCGATCACGGCCTTCAAATCCAGCCCGATGGCGGTCAGCGCCACGTCGTTGGATTTGCTGCACAGGGTATTCGCCTCGCGGTTAAATTCCTGTGACAGGAAATCCAGCTTGCGACCCGCCGGACCACCGCCGGCCAGCAACGCCCGCGCCGCGGCGATATGGGCGCCCAGCCGATCGAGTTCCTCGCGGATATCGGCCTTGGTGGCCAGCAGCATTGCTTCCTGCGCCAGCCGTTCCTCCGACAGCGTCGGCGAGGCCTCGGTCAGTTCGACAATCTGCAGGCGCAGGCGGGCGAGGATCGCGTCGCGGCTCCGGCCGGGGTGCAGTTCGGCGGCCTTGGTCAGCGCGGCAATCTCATCGACCCGCTCCGACAGGATGGCAGCGATGCGAGCCCCCTCTTCCGCCCGCGCCGCCACGAGCGCGGCGAGCGCCTCGTCCACAGCCGTCAGGATAGCGCTGCCGAGCGCCTCTTCCTCATCGGCCGACATCGGCGTTTCGTGCTGCTCGAGCACGCCCTTCAGCCCCATGATGCCATCAAGGGTGGGCCGTTGCGCCTCGACGCGCGCTTCGAGCCAGCGAAAACCCTCGAGCACCGCTTCGAGCGCCTGGTGGTTGACCACGACGCGGCCACCTTCGCCCTCGCGATCGACGCTGAGCGAGACCGTCAGCGAGCCGCGGTTCACGCTCTTGCCGATGCGGCGCCGGATTTCCGGCTCCAGGGCGTCGAACCCGGGGGCGAGCCGCACCCGCATGTCGAGGCCGCGGCCATTCACCGACTTCAGTTCAACCACGAAGTTGACGCCAGGCAACGAGCCATGCGACCGGCCGTAGCCGGTCATGCTGGAAAGTGCTGCCATCAATTGCTCTCGACGGCTTCGCCCGCGTCCTCAGCCGCCTCGGCCTCGAGCTCTTCGCGGGCCGCTTCCGCCTCGGCCTCGGCAGCCGCCTTGCGGTAGAGCGCGACGTTCTTGCGATGGTCCGCATAGGTCGGGGCAAACAGGTGCCCATCCGCCGGATTCGCAGATTTGGCAACAAAGTACAGGTCGTTGGTCGGCACCGGGCGGGCCACGGCGCGCAACGCTTCCTCACCCGGATTGGCGATCGGGCCGGGCGGCAGACCGTCGATCTGGTAGGTGTTGTAGGGCGTCGCCTGCTTCAGCTCGGCCGAGGTCGGGGAGCGGTTCAGCACCACCTTGCCCTCGGTCACGCCGTAGAGCACCGTCGGGTCGGTCTGCAGCCGCATCTTCTTGCGCAGCCGGTTGATGAACACCGAGGCCACCTGCGGCCGCTCGGAGGCGAGCCCGGTTTCCTTCTCCACGATCGAGGCCAGCGTGACCATCTCCTCGGGCGACTTGATCACGTCGTCGATCGATGTGTCGCGGCTGTCCCAGATCTCCTGCAGCTTCGCCTTCATCTGCGCCTGCATCTTGTCGAGCACCGCCTGGCGGGCATCGCCCGGCAGGAAGTCGTAGCGGATGGCGAGCAGCGAGCCTTCGGGCGGTACCGGCACGGGATCACCGGTGAGGTTCGGGCCGACCTCGTTGAGCTTCTGTGCCACGGAGTACGACGTTTCGCCCGGAATGACGTTGACGAAGAAGTCGAGCGGCTCGCCCTCGGTCAGTTCCTTGAGGATGTCGGCCATCGAGGCGTTGGCCTTCAGCACGTAGACGCCCGCCTTGAGCGACGACTGCTTCTTCATGGCATAGGAGCCGGCCCGGAAGATCAGCGAGCTGGGGATCAGCTGCCCATCGGGCAGCAGGCCCTTTTCCTCGAGCAGTTGCGCCGTGGTGTTGAGCGAGGTGCCCTTCTCGACCTGGAAAGTGCTTTCAACCGGCACTGCGCCCGGCGCGTAAAACTGGTTCGCGCCATAGAGGAACAGCCCGACCACCGCGAGAATGCCGAACACCACGATGCTCAGCAGCGCATTGACGATGTCGATGAACCCGCCGCGGCGGCGGCGTCTCTGCCGCTTCTCGGTGCGCTCGTTGGCCATCGTTATCAACCCTTCCCAGAGAGCCCGGTGACCGGACGAGCGGACTAATCGCAAGACTATGACAACAGTAGGAACGCACCAGCCGGGTCGAGCCCGGCCGGCGCTGTCCCCTTGGGGGTCAGTGCACCTTGCGGAAGATCAGCGAGGCGTTGGTGCCGCCAAAGCCGAACGAGTTCGACAGTGCGATGTCGATCTGCTTTTTCAGCGGCTTGTGCGGCACGAGGTTGATCACGCTCTCGACCGACGGGTTGTCGAGGTTGATCGTCGGCGGCGCGATGTTGTCGCGCATGGCGAGCAGGCTGAAGATCGCCTCCACCGCACCGGCGGCGCCGAGCAGGTGCCCGATCGCAGACTTGGTGGAACTCATGGCGGCATTCGGCGCCGCGTCGCCCAGCAGGCGCGTCACGGCCCCCAGTTCGATCTCGTCGCCGAGCGGCGTCGAAGTGCCATGCGCGTTGATGTAGTCGATATCCGACGCCGCGATGCCGGCGCGCTTGACTGCCGCCTGCATGGCCCGGAAGCCGCCATCGCCATCCTCGGACGGGGCGGTGATGTGATATGCGTCGCCCGACAGGCCGTAGCCCACGACTTCGCCATAGATATGGGCGCCGCGAGCCTTGGCCCGATCGTATTCCTCGAGCACCACCACGCCAGCCCCTTCGCCCATCACGAAGCCGTCGCGATCCTTGTCATAGGGCCGCGACCCCTTTTCGGGCGCATCGTTGAAGGCGGTCGAAAGCGCCCGGGTGGCCGAAAAGCCAGCGAGAGCGATGCGGTTGACGCAGCTCTCCGCGCCACCCGCCACCATCACGTCGGCGTCGCCCATGGCGATCAGCCGCCAGCTGTCGCCGATGGCATGCGCCCCGGTCGAGCAGGCGGTCACTACCGAATGGTTCGGGCCTTTGAGGCCGTGCTTGATCGAGACGTAGCCCGAGGCGAGATTGATCAGACGGCCGGGAATGAAGAACGGGCTGACGCGGCGCGGGCCCTTCTCGTGCAGGATGATCGAGGTCTCGTAGATGCCACCGAGGCCGCCGATGCCCGAGCCGATCAGGGTGCCGATACGCACCTTCTCTTCCTCGGTCTTCGGCGCCACGCCGGCGTCGTCGATGGCCTGCTGGGCTGCCGCCATGGCGTAGATGATGAACGGATCAACCTTGCGCTGATCCTTCACATCCATCCATTCGTCGGCGTTGAACCTGCCCTCGGCGTAGTCGCCGAGGGGTACCCGATGCGCGATCTGGCATGCCAGATCGTCGACCCGGAAGTCATCGATGCGCTTGGCACCGCTCTTGCTGGCAAGGATGTTGGACCAGGTGGCTTCCACCCCGCAGCCCAAAGGGCTGACGATCCCCATCCCGGTGACGACGACGCGGCGCAATTCCATCGAAAGCTTGCCGTAGCTGTCGGCTTAGCCGACGGCCTTCGTCAGGTAGGCGACAGCATCGCCGAAGGTCTGGATCGATTCCGCGGCATCGTCCGGGATCTCGACGTTGAACTCTTCTTCGAAAGCCATCACCAGCTCGACCTGATCGAGCGAGTCGGCGCCCAGATCATCGATGAAGCTGGCCTTATCGACGACCTTTTCCGCATCGACGTTGAGGTGTTCGACAACGATCTTGCGGACGCGATCAGCGACTTCGCTCATATCTGACTTCCCTTGTTACCAGACTACTTTGTTTCGTGACTACTCGGCCCGCGAGGTGCTGGACCCTGCCGCCGTTCGCGGCCGACTGTAGGACAGGGGTCCAAGCTCTCGCAAGGGTCGTTCCTGCCTGAAATCAGCGCGGGGCGTAACATACTTCCCTGGCCTTTGCCATATTCCGTGATCGCCGGATTCCCCCGGGTCCACGGCATTCTTCAGAGCATCAGCATTCCGCCATTGACGTTCATCGTGTGTCCGGTGACGTATCCGGCCTCGTTGGACGCGAGGAAGACCACCGCGGCGGCGACTTCCTCGGGATTGCCCAACCGGCCAGCTGGCACCTTGAGCAGAATGCTTTCGCGCTGCTTATCGTTCAATTCTTCCGTCATCGCCGAGCCGATAAAGCCCGGCGCCACGGTGTTGACCGTGATGTTGCGCGAGGCAACCTCGTAGGCCAATGCCTTGCTCATGCCGATCAAGCCGGCCTTGGACGCCGCATAGTTGCCCTGCCCGGGGTTGCCGACCACGCCCACCACCGAAGTGATACCGATGACGCGGCCGAAGCGCTGCTTCATCATGCCACGCAGCACTGCGCGGGTGAGGTGGAAGGCCGAGGTGAGGTTGACCGCAATGACCTCGTCCCACTCTTCGTCCTTCATACGCATGAACAGGTTGTCGCGGGTGACGCCGGCATTATTGACGAGGATGTCGATACCGCCCAGTGCCGCTTCGGCAGCGGGCACCAGCTTGTCGACCGCATCGAGGTCCGAGAGATTGGTCGGGATGATCGGATGATCGCCGCCGCCCAGGGCCGCCTTCGTCTCCTCCAGCGCCCCCACCCGAGTGCCGCTGAGTGCGACGCGCGCGCCGTGCGAGGCCAGCGCCTTGGCAATCTCGCGGCCGATGCCGCCCGAAGCCCCGGTGACGAGGGCACGTTTGCCAGTGAGATCAAACATTTGGCGGCTCCTTCGCAGAGTCTGATTCAGTTGAGCGTCGCAAGGAACGCATCCACATCGGCCGGCGTACCGATCGACACCACCGGCGTCTCGGGCACGATGCGCTTGGCGAGACCGGCGAGCACCTTGCCCGAGCCGAGCTCGACCAGTTGCGTCACGCCGCCATCCTTCACCAGCCAGGTCACGCACTCGGTCCAGCGCACCATGCCGGTGACCTGCTCGACGAGCCGCTTCTTGATCTCTTCGGGATCGCTGATCGGCGCGGCAATCACGTTGGCTACCAACGGCACGACCGGCGCATTGATGGACACTTCGTTCAGTGCCTGAGCCATGGCGTCGGCCGCGGGCTGCATCAGCGCGCAGTGGAACGGCGCCGATACCGGCAGCGGCAGCGCGCGCTTGGCACCCGCGGCCTTGAGCAGCTCGATGGCGCGGTTCACCGCCGCGACATGGCCGGAAATGACCACCTGCCCAGGCGCATTGTCGTTGGCGACGCCGCAGACGTTGCCCTCCGCCGCCTCGTTCACAGCCTTCAGCACCGTTTCGAGGTCGAGCCCGAGGATCGCCGCCATGGCGCCCTGCCCCACCGGCACCGCCTGCTGCATCGCCTGGCCGCGGATCTTCAGCAGCCGCGCCGCATCGCCGAGCGAGAACGCCTCGGCGGCGGCCAGTGCCGAATACTCGCCCAGCGAATGCCCAGCGACGAAGGCCGCATGATCCTTGAGCGCAAAGCCGCGGCTCGCCAGCACGCGCGTTACCGCGACGGAGACCGCCATCAGCGCCGGCTGAGCGTTCTGGGTCAGCTTCAGCGTCTCGTCCGGCCCCTCGAACATGATGGCCGAAAGCTTCTGCCCGAGCGCCTCATCGACTTCGGCGAAGACGTTGCGCGCTTCCTGGTAGGTGGCCGCGAGGTCCTTGCCCATGCCCACGGCCTGGCTGCCCTGGCCGGGGAAAGTGAATGCGCGCTTGGTCACGGGAGCCTCCGCCATTGTTCTTGCTTGTCGGCAAACTAGGCCGCGACCGGACGCCCGTCCAGTTGGCGGCGGCGTGTGCCTGTGGGGTAAGGCAAAGTCAAGGCGGGGTCAGTCGAACTTCACCGCCGTCGTGTTGGCGCCGCAGAGCAGCACGCCGACCCGTTCGTCTTTCGCCGGCCGGTACTTGCCCGACAGCAGCGCCCCCATGGCAGCGGCCCCGCCGGGCTCGGCGACGAGCCGCAGCATGTCCCAGATGCTCCGCTGCGCCGCAACGATCTCGTCGTCGGTGAGCAGCACCGGCTTCTCCAGGGCGCCAGAGAGCGCGAAGCACAGGCTGCCGATCCGCCGCGCGCCGAGGCTATCGGCGGCGATACCGCTCACCGGCACATCGACCGGCGCGCCGGCCTCCATCGCTCGCGCCAAAGTCGCGGCGTTTTCGGGCTCAACCCCGACGATCTTCACCTTGCCCGCCAGCGCCGCCGCGATGCCGCCGATCAGCCCGCCACCGCCCACCGCCACCAGCAGCGTATCGAGCTCCGGGCTCTGCTCGAGCCACTCGAGCCCGACCGTCCCTTGCCCGCTGAGGGTATGGAACCCGTCATAGGCATGCACCTCGGCAAACCCGCGCTCAGTTGCGAAGGCATGGCCGGCCGCATAGGCATCGACATAGGTATCGCCGCCCACCACGATCTCGGCACCATACTGCCGGATGCGGGCGATTTTGGCCGGCGACGAGATCGAGGGCACATAGATGTGCGCCTTGATCCCCAGCGCCCGCGCCGCATAGGCCACCGCCGCCCCATGATTGCCGCCCGACGCTGCGACGACGCCCTTGTCGGTCCCGTCCCGCATCAGCAGGTTGGCAAACGCCCCCCGCGCCTTGAACGTCCCCGAATGCTGCATGAACTCAAGCTTGAAGGTCAGCGGCGCGCCGGTGAGCCCGAAATCCGCCGCAGCGGTGGTGAACACCGGCGTGGTGCGGATATACGGCCGGATCACCGGCTCGGCGGCGAGAATGGACGTGCGGTCCGGGATGGTCATGTTCGTCTGGGGCTCGCTGGAGAGGTCCCCGATCATTGCTGGGTGATCGCCACCGGTCCAGTCGAACTTTCCGAATACGCGCGCGGAAACTCGAGCTCGGTCTTGCGAGGCGCAGGCAAGGCCAGTTCGGCCGCCCGTTCCCGGTCAAGTGCCTCTGATTCCTGCACACGCAACCGCGTGAAGTGCATCAGCGGATTGGGCCAGTTGGCGGTCGGGTCGACGTCAAAAAAGTGCCTGCCGGAAATATCTGGCGCGCCCTGCGGTGCCCAGCGCCCGCGCAGCATCGCGATACGCCGGTGAAGACGGTACCTTACTGACGCGCTGGCGCGAGACAGCGTCCGCATCGGGTCATACCAAGTGCCTATCAGCAGGTGCCGGGTGCCCTCCAGCCACGTCCCGGCTCCGAACAGCACCACAACAAAGTGAAAGCGCAGATGCGCCGAGGACAAGGCCCAGTCCATCGCGCGAGGCTGCGCTGGAAGCTCCTTGCGCAGCCTGCGCAGCATGGTGATCCCATGTTCAGCCATCACTCGCCACTGTTTGCTCAGTGAGTTGGGGCTGTTGCGATAACCCACAAGTCGCTCCGGCACCGCTCCCACCGGACCAGTCCAGGCGAGGCGGAGTTGCAGGTTGAAGTCCTCGTTGCCCAGAAGCCGTTCATCGAAAGCTCCGACGGCCTGCAGGCGATGCCGCCACAGCACGTAGTTTGATCCATTGCCGACATAGTTGTGGGCCAGCAGGCGATAGAAGCCGATGCCCTCGACAATGACCACCTCGTTCAGGCTCGCCACCCGGCCCTGAAAGTCGATGCCACGCCAGAAACAATAGGCAAATCCAGCGCCTTGCCCGAGCCGCTCCAGCGCAGCACAGGTCCGCTCCAGATAGGTCGGGTGCCAGAGGTCGTCTGCATCGAGCGGCGCGATGATGTCGCCGCTCGATGCCGCAATCGCAATGTTGCGCGCCCGGCTGACGCCGCCATTTTGCACCGAGATCACCTGCAGGCGCGGCAGTATGTCGGTGTATCGTTGCGCCACCTGAACCGTATCGTCGCTCGATCCGTCATCGACGACGACGACTTCGAACGGCACCCGCGTCTGTCGGGCCACACTATCGAGCGTTTCTGCAAGAGTACGCGATGCATTATAGGCCGGCACGATATCACTGATGCTGGCGACCACTTGTGAACTGAAGCCCCGTTTGCCCACTTTTTCGCCGCCAGCGATTGGCAAGTCAAGCAGCCGCGCTTAGGCTGCCGACAGCCGCAATACTTGCATCCGCCGCAAACAACCCTCGCTGCCGGGGACGCCCCTGAGGCCTTGCCATCGGCGGCGTTTTCCCATACATCCCGCCTCGCATTCGTTCGGCCGGGGGCTGAACGGAGGGTGCGCCATTTGCGCATAGGGAAGTTCCCGTCCTCCCGTGTTCCCGCTCTTTAGAAGACTGCTTTGGCGCCTTTCCGGCTTCAAAGGGGCTCCGCGCCGCGGGAATGCAGAGTTGAAACTCTCGAGAAGGAAGGCGCTTCATGGCCCTCTACGAGCATATCTACCTGGCCCGCCAGGACGTTTCGCCGACGCAGGTCGAGGAAATGACGGCGGCGCTGACCGCTGTCATCACCGAAGGCGGCGGCAAGGTCACCAAGAACGAGTACTGGGGCCTCAAGTCGCTCTCGTACCGCATCAAGAAGAACCGCAAGGCCCACTACACCCTGCTCAACCTCGACGCGCCGCACCAGGCGATCGCCGAGATGGAGCGCCAGATGGGCATCAACGAAGACATCCTGCGCTTCCTGACCATCCGCGTCGACGAGCTCGAGGAAGGTCCCTCGGCCATGATGCAGAAGCGCGACCGCGACGACGACCGTGGCGACCGTCCGGGCCGCCCGGGTGGCGATCGCGGCGGCTTCGACCGCGGCAGCCGTCCGCCGCGTCGTTTCTGAGTTCTGGAAGGATAGAGAAAAATGGCCATCAAAGACCTTACTACCGCCACGGCTCGCCGTCCCTTCCAGCGCCGTCGCAAGACCTGCCCGTTCTCGGGCCCGAACGCGCCGAAGATCGACTACAAGGACGTGCGCCTGCTGCAGCGCTACGTTTCCGAGCGCGGCAAGATCGTCCCCTCGCGGATCACCGCGGTTTCTGCCTTGAAGCAGCGCGAACTGGCCAAGGCCATCAAGCGCGCCCGCTTCATCGGGATCATGCCCTACGCCGTTCAGTAAGAACCGGCACACCGTTGGCGGCTGGACGCTCCAGGGCGTGCCAGCTCGCCGAAGGACTCGCTGGGGTCGCGGGAATGGTCTCGCGGCTCCTAACCGTTCGCCTCGAACGGGACAGCCAAGGATAGAGAAATGAAAGTCATTCTGCTCGAGCGCGTCGGTCGCTCCGGTCATATCGGCGACGAAGTCAACGTCAAGGACGGCTTCGCCCGCAACTTCCTGCTGCCGCAGGGCAAGGCGCTGCGCGCCACGGAAGCCAACCGCTCGAAGTTCGCGCGCGACCGCGCCGATATCGAAAAGCGCAACCAGGAGCGCCGCGAGGCCGCTTCGGGCATCGCCGCCGGCCTCAACGGCCACTCGGTGGTGATGATCCGCCAGGCCGGCGAAACCGGCCAGCTCTACGGCTCGGTCGCCTCGCGCGATATCTCCGATGCGCTGGCTGCGGACGGCTACAGCGTCGGCCGTTCGCAGATCGATCTGGCAACCCCGATCAAGACCGTCGGCGTCCACCCGGTGTCGCTGAACCTGCACGCCGAAGTGGCGGTCACCATCACCGTGAACGTCGCCCGCTCGGCCGACGAGGCCAACCGCCAGGCCGCCGGTGAAGATCTCACCGCCATCAACTACGACGACGCCGCCGCGGAAGAATTCGCCGCTGGCAAGGCCGAAGCCGGCTCTGCCGCTGACTTCAGCGAAGACGACGAGTAAGCGACCCCTGTCGCAGCAAATTCGAAGGCCGGGCCCAGCGCCCGGCCTTTTGTTTTCTGCGGGGAGTATTTGGCGGCTGAAATGCCACACCTGACCGGTATCTGACCCGCAGCTTTTCTTGAGACATGGACCCCTGCAGATACTTCTGACTACTGTCCGAAATCTGTACACTATTTGATTCTGGGGACTGTTATGATTCGTCGCCTCGCGGTAGCCACGGCACTGGCCAGCCTGCTCGTTTCCGCTCAAGCCGTTGCTGCCGATGCGATGATCGAGGTTGCTCCGCCGCTGAACGACGCGCCGTCCCGTGGATACGCGACATTCTTCGCCGGCGCCTCGCTGCCGCATGCCGAAGTGACCGCCTACGATGCCGATATCCCGATCGGCATCACGTTCGACCTCGATTTTGATATCGGCTACATCCTTGGTGGTGCCGTCGGCACGACGATCCTGCCGAGCCTGCGCGGCGAAGTGGAATTCTCGGTGATCAAGTCGACCGTCTCCGACTTCATCGTCGACGGCAACGATATCGACACCACCGGCTACAACTTGCTGGGCAACCTCTGGTACGATGTCGATACCGGCACGAGCTTCACCCCCTATATCGGTGGCGGCGTCGGCTACGGCTACGACGTGATCACGGGCGACGTGGCAGACAGCGATGGCACCACCAGCGGCCTGCTCTACCAACTCGGCGGCGGCGTGCGCTTTGCCGCCATGGACAATATCGGTCTCGACCTCGCCTACCGTTACCGCGTCCAGCCTGATGCAGAAATCACGCTCGACGGCCTGATGATGGACGACGCCGATAGCATCACCAGCAGTGCGACCAACCACATCGTGACGGCGGGCGTCACCGTCGGTTTCTGATCCGATCAGCTGAAGTTGAGGACGGCGCATGAGGCTACTCGTGCGCCGTCTTTTTTCCGCCGGCCCCGAATCGCGCTAGAAGCAGGCGAGCCGCACTCCTGTCGAAATCGTCGGATCGATTGCGATTCCCCCGTTTTCACCAGTGATCACAGCCACCCCGTCCGCGTTCACCGTAGTGACGCAAATTGCAGCTTTCCCCATCCGGCAAACCGGTGGTTAAGGAAGGCTTAAACCAGCTCAGCGAGACTCCGAGTCGTCATGGCCGATACCAACGTTCATCGCCTGCGTCCGGGAGAGGAAAAGCCTTTCCGCCTCGCGCCCCACAATGTGGAGGCGGAGCAGGCGCTGCTGGGCGCGGTGCTGGTCAACAACGAGGCGTTCTACCGCGTCTCGGATTTCCTGATCCCCGAGCATTTCTACGAGCCGATCCACCGCACCATCTACGAGGTACTGGGCAAGATCATCCGTGCCGGGAAGACGGCGACGCCGATCACCGCCAAGACGTATCTGGGCGAGCAGCTGACGCCCGAAGTGACGATGTCGCAGTACCTGGCGCGGCTCGCGGCAGAAGCCACCACCGTCATCAACGCGGCCGACTACGGCCAGTCGATCTACGACCTGGCGATCCGCCGCAACCTGATCCAGATCGGCGAGGAGATGGTGCATGTCGCCTACGACTCCGACGTCGAGGCGACGGCCAACAAGCAGATCGAGGAAGCCGAAAAGCAGCTCTTCGACCTTGCCGAAAAGGGCCGCTATGATGGCGGCTTCCAGACCTTCTCCGCCGCACTCACCGAAGCCATCAAGATGGCGGGCGAAGCCTACTCGCGCGATGGCTCGCTGTCGGGCACCTCCACCGGGCTCGTCGACCTCGACAAGCTGATGGGCGGCCTGCAGCGAAGCGACCTGATCATCCTCGCGGCGCGTCCCGCGATGGGCAAGACGTCGCTCGCTACCAACATCGCCTTCCATGTCGCGAAGAACTTCCGCGGCGAAGTGCAGGCCGATGGGCATACCAAGACCATCGATGGCGGCCATGTGGGGTTCTTCTCGCTCGAAATGAGCGCCGAGCAGCTCGCCACCCGTATTCTCGCCGAGCAGGCCGAGATCTCGTCCTCCGACATCCGCCGCGGCAACATCCACGAGAGCCAGTTCGGCAAGCTGGTCGATACCTCCAACCTGATGGCGTCGATCCCGCTTTATATCGACGATACGGGCGGTATCTCTGTGGCACAGCTCGCCGCCCGCGCCCGGCGCCTGAAGCGGCAGAAGGGCCTCGACCTCCTCGTCGTCGACTACCTGCAGCTGCTCTCGGGCTCGTCGAAAAAGGGCAACGAGAACCGCGTGCAGGAACTCACCGAGATCACCACGACGCTGAAGGCGCTGGCCAAGGAGCTCGAAGTGCCGATCATCGCGCTCAGCCAGCTCTCTCGCCAGGTGGAGAACCGCGACGACAAGCACCCACAGCTCTCCGACCTGCGTGAATCGGGCTCGATCGAGCAGGACGCCGACGTCGTGCTGTTCGTCTACCGCGAGGAATACTACCTCAAGAACAAGGAACCCAAGGCCGGTAGCCCCGAGTACCAGGCCTGGATGGCCGAGATGGAGCAGGTGCATGGCCGCGCCGAAATCATCATCGGCAAGCAGCGTCACGGCCCCACCGGCACCGTGCAGGTGAGCTTCGAGGCGCAGTTCACCCGCTTCGGCAACCTCGCCCAGACCGACTACCTGCCCGAGAGGATGGAATAGTGATGTCCGCCCCCGCAGTGGCGACAGGCTACGGTGGCCGGCTGACGGTCGACCTAGGGGCGCTCAAGCGCAACTGGCAGGCGCTCGACAAGGTGAGCAAGGGAGCGCTGACCGGCGCCGTGGTCAAGGCCGACGCCTACGGAACGGGGATCACCCAGTCATCGAAGGCGCTCTACGAGGCCGGCGCCCGCTTCTTTTTCACCGCCACGCCCGACGAGGGTATTGCGGTGCGCGCCGCCCTGCCCGAAGACAGCCACATCTTCATCCTTTCGGGCCTGTTCCCGGGCTCCGCGCCGCTCTATGTCGGCGAGCGGCTGATGCCTTGCATCGCCTCGATCCCGATGCTCGAAGAGTGGCTCGAGGCCTGCCTGGCGCGCAACCAGGCGCTGCCGGCGGCGCTGCACTTCGATACCGGCATCAACCGGCTCGGTTTCCGCCTCAACGAAGCCGCGACGGTGAAGCGCATGATCGAGCAGGTCGGCTACGCCCCGCAGATGATCATGAGCCACCTCGCGTGCGCCGATGTTCCGCAGCACGAGAAGAACCGCACCCAGCTGGCGCTGTTCGCCTCGGTGATGAGCCAGTTCCCAAACGTCCCCGCCTCGCTCGCCAACTCGGCCGGGCTGATGACCAACCGCGATAACCATTTCCAGATGGTCCGCCCCGGCGTGGCGCTCTATGGCGGCCGCGCCGTCGCCGGCCGCCGCAATCCGATGGCGCCGGTGGTGACGCTCGAAGCGCCCGTCCTGATGGTCAAAGAAGTGAAGACCGGTGAGTCCGTGGGCTACGGCGCACTGCAGACCATGCACCGCGACAGCCGCATCGCCATTGTGGGCATCGGTTACGCCGACGGCTTTTTCCGCTCGCTGTCGAGCGCCGACAACCATCGCGGCACCAGCGTCGTCATCGGCGGCGCCCCCTGCCCCGTCGTCGGGCGCGTCTCGATGGACATGATCGGCGTCGATGTCACCGACCTGCCCGAACTCCCCGCTCCCGGTGCCATGGCCGAGATCATCGGCAAGACCATCACCGTCGACGACCACTCCGATGTCGCCGGCACCATCGGCTACGAAGTGCTCACCAGTCTCAAGGGGCGCTACGTACGCCAGTATGTGGAAAGCGTCGGGGGGGCGACGGCGTAGTCTCCACCGCCGCGCCGCATTGCTTGAACCCACCCCTCATCCGCCCTTCGGGCACCTTCTCCCACAAGGGGAGAAGGCGATGGAACCGCGGCCTTGTTGGTCGGAAGGGAAGACGTTGCAGGTTCGCCTTCTCCCCTTGTGGGAGAAGGTGGCGGCAGCCGGATGAGGGGTCGCGATCGCAGATTGCGCCTGGCGGCCCCACCCTCACCACAAATTCCGCCCGTCGATCTCCTCCACCGTCAGCGACTTCAGGTCGAAGTCGTCGAGCAGCCTCACGTTGATGGCGAACTTCCTTTTCTCCGGCACCCCCTCGCCGCCCAGTTCCCAGTCCGGCGAGATGCCGTAGGTGGTACAGCCGCAGTTGGCACAGAAATAGTGCTGGTTCAGGCCCGACGGGGCGTACTCGCCGCGATGCGCATCTGAGACGATCTTCGGCACATCGGGCGGATAGTAGGCCCAGAGCCCGCCGGTCTTGGTGCAGAAGGTGCAGGTGCAGCTTGTTGCATGGGTCGGCGCGTCCGGCAGTTCGATCCGGGTACCGCCGCAGTGGCAGGTGGCGATCATGGTCACGGCAAATCTCCTCTGTTCCGGCCCCTCCTCATCGCCCCGACCTGCTGACAGGCGGTGTCAGCAACGCCGAAAAGTTATCCCCGCACAATTGTTCCCTTTTCGTTCTTGCGTCACATCCCATACTCGACTACCGTTCTGCTCTTCCCGGGACCTCACAATGGCACGCACCAAAACCTCCTATGTCTGCCAGGCCTGCGGCGCCGTTTCACCGCGCTGGCTGGGCCGCTGCGAGAGCTGCGGGGAGTGGAACACCATCGTCGAGGAACTCGTCGATTCGGGTGTCGGCGCCGGCCCCAAGTCGGCGATTGCCGGTGGCCGCCCGGTCGAACTGGTGCCGCTGGCCGGTGAGATCGAGACGGCGGCGCGCGTCGTTTCCGGCATTGCCGAGCTTGATCGCGTCACCGGCGGTGGCTTCGTCGTCGGCTCGGCCGTGCTGGTGGGCGGCGATCCGGGCATCGGCAAGTCGACCCTGCTGCTGCAGGGCGCAGCGGCGCTGGCGAATTCCGGCAAGCGCGTCGTCTATGTCTCGGGCGAAGAGGCGGTGGCGCAGATCCGGCTTCGGGCGCAGCGGCTGGGACTGGCGGACAGCCCGGTCCTCCTTGCCAGCGAAACCAATGTCGAGATCATCCTCGCCACCCTGCAGAAGGGCCCGCCGCCCGACCTGGTGATCATCGATTCGATCCAGACGCTGTGGACCGACCGCGTCGAAAGCGCGCCGGGCACCGTTACCCAGGTGCGCACCTCGGCGCAGGCGCTCACCCGTTTCGCCAAGAAGTCCGGCGCCTGCGTGGTGCTTGTCGGCCACGTCACCAAGGACGGGCAGATCGCCGGTCCGCGCGTCGTCGAGCACATGGTCGACGCGGTGCTCTATTTCGAGGGCGATTCCAGCCACACCTTCCGCATCCTGCGCGGCGTGAAGAACCGCTATGGCGCGACCGACGAGATCGGGGTGTTCGAGATGTCGACGCAGGGGCTGCAGGAGGTCGCCAACCCCTCCTCGCTGTTCCTCGACCAGCGCGACAAGTCGGCGACCGGCTCGGCGGTGTTCGCCGGCATGGAGGGCACCCGCCCGGTGTTGTGCGAGATCCAGGCGCTCGTTGCCCCCTCGCCACTCGGCACCCCCCGCCGCGCGGTGGTCGGCTGGGATTCCTCCCGTCTCTCGATGGTGCTGGCGGTGCTCGAAACCCGCTGCGGCGTCCGTATCGGCGCCAACGATATCTACCTCAACGTCGCGGGCGGGCTGAAGATCAGCGAGCCGGCCGCGGACCTCGCGGTTGCCGCTGCGCTGATCTCCTCGCTCACCGGCGCACCGCTGCCGCCCGATGCGGTGTTCTTCGGCGAGATTTCGCTCGCCGGCGGCGTTCGGCCGGTCGTGCACGGAGCCCTGCGGATCCGCGAAGCGCAGAAGCTCGGGTTCAAGGCCGCAGTCACCGGCCGGCTCAGCGCGGCCGACGCGATCACCGGCATCCGGGTTTCGGAATATTCCGAACTCGCCGAACTCATCGGCCGCATCGCCGCGTCGGGCCAGCGGCAGGCGGCGGAATGACGGGGATGCGGTGCCGATTGGCAACGCTACCTCGCTTTGCCGTGAACAGGACACGCCGTGCGCTTGGCTTTGCCCAAGTTAGCGGCTAAACGGGGCTTCAGCTGGTCCCGATGGGCGGATTCTCTACATGTTGACTGCATTCGACGTCGGCGTCGCCGTGCTGGTTCTGATCTCGGCGATCCTCGCGACGGCGCGCGGCTTCACGCGCGAAATCCTTTCGCTGGCCACCTGGGTCGGCGCTGCCGCAGTGGCCGCCTATCTCTATTTCTACCAGCCAGACCTGCTGAAGCCATATTTTGCGGACGAACTGATCGGCCGGATCGTGCTGGTCGGCGCAGGCTTCCTCGTGTCGCTGATCATTCTCCACCTGATCACCATGCGCATCGCCGATTTCGTCGTCGATAGCCGAATCGGGCCGCTCGATCGCACGCTGGGGTTCATTTTCGGCGTCGCTCGCGGCGCGCTGATCGCCGTGGTGTCGGTGATCTTCCTGATCTGGCTCATCCCCGGTGGCCAGCAGCCCTGGCTGCAGGACAGCAAGTCTCTCCCGATCCTCCGCAACTTCGGCGACAGCCTCATTGCAGCACTGCCGCCCGACCTCGAGAAGCAGGTTACCGACCTGCTGCAGCGCCGTGGTGGGGCAGACGATGCCTCGCCCGACGAAGCGCCGACCCCGCAGGAAAACGTGCCGCCCGACGAAAGCACCGACCTGCCGGAAGACGGCTCGCTGCCGGCCACCAATACCTGAGCGGATTGAGGTAGCGCATTGCCTATTGCAGTTCCGTGACAGAGATGCCACGGGACGGCGTCGATAGCCGTATTTGAAAGGTTCTCGAATGAGCGACCCGCAGAAAACCATTGCAGAATGGGATTTTGACACGCTGCGCGAAGAGTGCGGCGTGTTTGGCATTCTGGGGCACCCGGAAGCCGCCACGCTGACCGCGCTGGGGCTGCATGCCCTGCAGCATCGCGGGCAGGAAGCCGCAGGCGTCGTCAGCTTCGATGGCCGCCAGTTCCATTCCGAGCGCCAGATGGGCCTCGTCGGCGACCACTTCACCGATCCCGCCATCGTCAAGCGGCTACCCGGCCACATGGCCATGGGGCATGTGCGCTACTCCACCACCGGCGAAACCATCCTGCGCAACGTGCAGCCGCTGTTCGCCGAACTCGAAGTCGGCGGCATCGCCATTGCCCATAACGGCAACTTCACCAACGGCCTGACGCTGCGCCGCGAGATCATCGCGCAGGGCGCCATCTGCCAGTCCACCTCCGACACCGAGGTGGTGCTCCACCTCATCGCGCGATCCAAGAAGAAGACCTCGTCGGAACGCTTCATCGACGCGCTGACCCATCTCGAGGGCGCCTTCGCCCTCGTCGCCATGACCCGCACCAAGCTGATCGGCGCCCGCGACGCCAACGGCATCCGCCCGCTGGTGCTCGGCGACCTCGACGGCAAGCCGATCTTTGCCTCCGAGACCTGCGCTCTCGACATCATCGGCGCCAGGTTCGTGCGCGATGTCGAAAACGGCGAAGTGGTGATCTGCGAGACGCAGCCGGATGGCACAGTCACCATCGACAGCGTGAAGCTGTCATCGAAGCCCGAGCGGGTCTGCCTGTTCGAGTATGTCTATTTTGCCCGCCCCGACTCCATCGTCGCCGGCCGCCCGGTCTACACGGCGCGCAAGCGCATGGGCCTCAACCTCGCGATGGAAGCGCCGGTCGAGGCCGACGTCGTCGTGCCGGTGCCCGATGGCGGCACGCCCGCGGCCATCGGCTTTGCCCAGGCGAGCGGCATCCCGTTCGAGCTCGGCATCATCCGCAACCACTATGTCGGCCGCACCTTCATCGAGCCGACCCAGTCGATCCGCGCCTTCGGCGTCAAGCTGAAGCACTCGGCCAACCGGGCCGAGATCGAGGGCAAGCGCGTCGTGCTGGTCGACGACTCGATCGTGCGCGGCACCACCTCGGTGAAGATCGTGCAGATGATCCGCGATGCCGGGGCCCGCGAGGTGCATATCCGCGTCGCCTCGCCGATGATCTACCACTCCGACTACTACGGCATCGACACCCCCGACCCCGAGCACCTGCTGGCCAACCAGCATGCCGACCTCGCCTCGATGTGCCGGGCCATCGGCGCCGACTCCCTCGCGTTCCTGTCGATCGATGGCCTCTACGAGGCTGTCGGTGGAGCGAAACGCGACCCGGCAAACCCGATGTTCACCGACCACTACTTCACCGGCGACTACCCGACCCGCCTCACCGACCTCACCGGCCGCGGCAAATCCGACCCCAAAACCATCTCCCTGATGCGCGAAGCCAGCTAGCGGGGGGCATTTAGCCCCTTTGACCTCGATGCGGGGCACAGGGGCGGACTGACCCGGGCCATAGTGGTTGCATCACCCACTCCGATGGTGGGGGAACCGAGCGCCTTGATGGCCCCTTAGTGGGCACCCCTGCGGCAAGCTCCCCCTTCCCTCCGCGGCCCCTGCCCGCTAGAAGCCCGCATCGCCTCACCTGAGACCTCCGCATGACCGCCACCGCCAACACCCTTACCGACAAGATCGTCCTCGTCACCGGCGCCTCGCGCGGCATCGGCTACCAGGCAGCGCTCGAGGCGGCACGGCGCGGTGCGCATGTCATCGCCGTGGCCCGCACCGTGGGCGGCCTCGAAGACCTCGACGACGAGATCCAGGCGCTGGGCGGCTCAACCACCCTCGTGCCGCTCGACCTGCGTGACTTCGACGGGATCGATCGGCTCGGCAGCGCCATCTTCGAGCGCTGGGGCAGGCTCGACGGGCTCGTCGGCAATGCCGCCATGCTGAGCGGCCTCAGCCCGGTGGCGCATGTCGATCCCAAGGATTTCGACAAGGTGATGGCGCTGAACGTCACCGCCAGTTATCGCCTGCTGCGCTCGCTCGACCTGCTGCTGCGGCAGTCGGCGGCCGGCCGCGCCGTATTCGTCTCGTCGAGCTCGGCCCAGTCCGCCCGGCCGTTCTGGGGGCTCTATGCCGCCAGCAAGGCGGCGCTCGAAGCCCTGGTCAAGAGCTACGCCTCCGAGACCGCCGGAGCCTCGAAGGTACGCGTCAATCTCTTCCACCCCGGTGCCGTTCGGACCGCCATGCGGGCCAAGGCTGTCCCCGGCGAAGACCCCGATACGCTGCCGCGCCCCTCGGCCGTCGCCCCCGCCCTGATCGACATGATCGAGCCGTCGTTCAGCGAGAACCGCGCCCTCTACGACTGGGAAACCCGGACGCTGACGGCGCTCTAGGTCGCCTCGCCCCAGACAACCTCGCTGGCCACGGGGATCTTCGGCGAGCGGAATCCCATTGCCGCCCACGCCGTCAGCAGGGTGAAGAAGAAGCCGACGGACTGCGTCTTGTGGTTGGGGATGTCGGCGGGCAGCGTCTGGCCGGCCGGCAGGTCGCTCACCATGGTGCGCATCGCGGGAGCCGGCCTGATTTCGTCGGGCCAGAGCCCCGCGTAGAGGCTAAGCCAGTGCCCTCCCTGGAACTCGAGAAAGAGCGGCGTATTGCAGCACGCCGCCACGACGCGGCGCGTCGGCGACGCTGCCGTCAGTCGATACGCCCGCAGGTTGTCACCTCCGGCAGCAAAGCGCACGCGGTCCTTGCGATAGAGCACGTAGGGTGTGCCGCCGGTCGCCGATGTCACGGGCTCTCCCCCCGGGATCTCGGCCAGCCAGGCTGCGGCGGTGCGGCAGCTGTCGCACTGGCACTCGGCCGCCAGCAGCGGTTCGCCCTCCAGCCGCAGGTGGATGTTGCCGCAGCTGCAGGTGAGTTCAGTGTGTGGCGGCATGCCGGGTCTCCAGTGGCAGGTTGAACAACAGACGGATATAGCGGTCGAGGTGATCCAGCGCCTCGCGGGCGAGTGCCGCTTCGTTGCCGGCCTTGGCCAGGATAAAGCCGCCCTGCAGCGCTACCTGGAAATACCGGGCCAGGCTGGCCGGCTCGGGAGAGGCGATGCTTCGCTCAGCCATGGCGGCGGCGATATCGGCCTCGAGCGTCGCGGCATGGCCAAAGATGCTGAGCGCGGCGGCATCGCGTATGGCCGGGCCGGTCACATAGACCTCGCTGGCCAGTGTCCCCACCAGACAGACAAAGCCCGGGATCGGCCCCGCGATGATCGACCGACGAAAGGCGATGTAGGCCAGGACGCGATCCAGCGGATCGGCGGGAGCGTGGTAGGGCGCGGCGGCGAAGAACGCCGTGGTGGTTTCGGCCCAGTGCCAGGCGGCCGCGACGCCCAGTGCCAACTTGTGAGCAAAGTGGTGGAAGAACGCCCCCTTGCTCACCCCGGCGGATCGGCAGAGGTCGTCGATCGACGTCCCGGCGTAGCCCCGCTCGCGGATCAGGTCCCGCGCCGCGTCCAGCAGGCGGGTCCGGGCATCGCCCCGTTCGGGAGCATGAATGGTAGGTCTCGACATACGAAATACATACCAACCGGTTTGTATCCTGACAAGCTTCGGAGCCATGCCCGGGACGCATGGCGCGAGCCGGTGTTGCTTCGAGACATTTGCAGACATTATCGAGCATGATACGCAGTTGCGCATAATTGATGTCTTGGGAGGGATGCGTGTCTGCAATTACTTCAGGTGTATCGCAACAATACGCGGATAGTAGCAAGCTGGCGGCCCGGGCCCGTTTACATCGGGAGTTTTCGGTTGGCGAGCCGTGGTTTCCCTGGGTGATGGACCGGCTACCGTTCGCGGCAGGTAACAGCGTCCTCGATATCGGTTGCGGCCCAGCGTGGTTCTGGGCCGGATCGGAGGGGCACTTTCCCCCCGGCCTGCATCTGACGCTCGCCGATCAGTCGGACGGGATGGTGCAGGAGGCGACCGAGCGCTGCGCCCCGCTCGGGTTTGCCAGCGTCACCGGCCAGCAGGCCGATGTCACCGCACTGCCCTTCGCCGATGCCAGCTTCGACGTCGTCATCGCCATGCACATGCTCTACCACGTCGCGTACCAGGACAAGGCGGTCACTGAACTGCATCGCGTGCTGAAGCCGGGCGGTACGCTGGCGGTCACCAGCAACGGCGCGGGCAACCTCAGGCAGCTCTACGCCCTCACCACCGTGTTCGGCAGCCCGCCAATCGATCCGGCCGCCGTCGCCTTCGGGCACGAGCGTGCCGAAAGCCTGCTCGGCGCTCAGTTCGGCAACGTAACGAAAACCGTGTGCCCGGGCGGGCTGCATGTCACCGACCCCGAGGTGGTCTTCATGGCCCTCACCTCCTATCCGCCCGGCGATCGCGCCAGCGACAGCGAACTGGAGGCGTTCCAGAGCGCCATCGCGACCGCCTTCGCGGCCGGCGGAGGCGTGCTGGATGTGCAGAAGGATGCGGCGCTGTTCCTCAGCCGGAAACCCGGCTGAGCGCTACTTGCGGCTGACCAGCACCTTGTCGATGCGGCGGCCGTCGAGGTCCATCACCTCGAAGCGCCACTGGCCGCGCTCGAACACCTCGCCCACTACCGGCAGGTGGTTGAGATGGGCCAGCACGTAGCCGGCGACGGTTTCGAACTTGGCGTCCTTGGGCACCGGCACGCCGATGCGCTCCTCGAACTCGTCGGCCTGCATCCAGCCCGAGACAAGGAACGAGCCGTCGGCGCGCACGGTGAAGGCGGCCTCGCCCTCGCCTTCTTCTTCCTGGAAGGCGCCGGTGATGGCCTCGAGGATGTCGCCGGGCGTCACGATGCCTTCGAAGTGGCCATACTCGTCGAACACCAGCGCCAGGTGCACCACCGAGTTTCGGATGGCCTTGAGCACATCGATGGCGCTCGAGCGATCCATCACCACGGGCGCCGGCTTGACCATGGCGCGGATGTCGAGCGGCTCGCCGGTGAACAGCGCGTCGACCAGATCCTTGCGCACGATGACGCCGATGATCGAGTCGGTGCTGCCATCCTGCACGGGCACCACCGAGTGACGGATCAGGCGGAGCTGCGAGAGGATCTCATCCTGGCTGTCGTTGAGGTCGACATATTCCACGTCGAGCCGCGGCGTCATCAGGCCTCGGGCGGAGCGATCGGCGAGCCGCATCACGCCATTGATCATGTGGCGCTCTTCGCTTTCCAGCACGCCGGCGCTCTCGGCCTCGGCGATGATGGTTTTCACCTCCTCGTCGGTGACCCGCTCCTCGGATTCGCCGGACTGGCCAAGCAGGCGCAGCACCAGCTTGCCCGAGATATCCAGCACCCAGATGATCGGCGCGCCGATCGAGGCGATGAAGGCCATCAGCGGAGCCACGCGCGACGCCACGCCTTCGGCATCGCGCAGCGCGATCTGCTTGGGCACCAGTTCGCCGATGATCAGCGACAGGTAGGTGATGATCACCACGACGATGCCGACGCCCAGCGGCATGGCGAGGCCGGCGTCGACGCCGGCGCCGACCAGCGTCAGGCCGAGCCGCTCACCCAGCGTGGCGCCCGAGAAGGCGCCCGACAACACGCCGACAAGCGTGATGCCGATCTGCACCGAGGAGAGAAACTTGCCGGGGTTCTCCTGCAGCTTCAGCGCCACCTGGGCACCGCGCTTGCCTTCGGCAGCCAGCACCTTGAGGCGCGCGGGACGGGAGGAGACCACGGCCAGTTCGGACATGGAAAGGAGGCCATTGACGAGGGTCAGGATGGCGACAATCAGGATTTCGGCAAACAATGTCGTCTTCTGGTTGCGGCCCCGCACTCAGCATCGGGTCGCTTGGGAATGTGCGAATATAGCTACCACGCCCGCAGATGCAATGCGGCGCAGTCCCAACTCAGTCCTTGGCGAAGGGGTTCTTGCCGCCGCGGAGCCACAGGCGGATCGGCGTGCCCTGCAGGCCGAAGGTCTCGCGCAGGCCGTTGACCAGATAGCGCTGGTAGGAGGCCGGCACCGAATCCGGGCGCGTCGCGAACACGATGAAGCTCGGCGGCCGGATCTTGGCCTGCGTCATGTAGCGCATCTTCAGCCGGCGGCCGGACACGGCCGGGGCCGGATGGCTCTCGGTCATGGCGCCGAGCCAGCGGTTGAGCTTGGCCGTCGAGATATGGGTGTTCCAGTTGCGCTCGATGGCGAAGATGGCGTCCATCAGCTTGTCGATGTTGCGGCCCTGCAGGCCGGAAATCGTTACCAGCGGCACGCCGCGCAGCTGCGGCAGCAACCGGTCGCACTCCTCGCGCAGTTCGGCCAGCTTGGCGTTCTTGTCCTCGATGGTGTCCCACTTGTTGACCGCGATCACCAGGGCGCGGCCTTCGCGCTCCACGAGGTCGGCGAGCGCCAGGTCCTGCTTCTCGAACGGGATCTGCGCATCGAGCAGCAGCACCACCACCTCGGCATATTGCAGCGAGCGCAGCGAATCGCCCACTGCCATCTTCTCGAGCTTGCCATCGACGCGGGCCTTGCGGCGGATACCGGCGGTATCGACGAGGTTGATCGTCCGCCCCTCATACTCCCACGGCACCAGGATCGAATCGCGGGTGATGCCCGCCTCGGGGCCGGTCAGCAGCCGCTCTTCGCCCACCATGCGGTTGATCAGCGTCGACTTGCCGGCGTTCGGGCGGCCGATGATCGCCACGTTGAGGTAGCGCTTGGGGTCCCAGCGCGCGGCCGGGCCCTCCTCGGTGGAACCGTCATCCTCGGGCAGGTCGACATCGACCTCGGGCAGGAAGTCTTCGTCGACCGGTCCGGCATTCGCCTCGGCCCGTTCGGCAGCGGCATCGACCGCCCGCGAAACGATGGCGTGGAGGTCGGACATGCCGACGCCGTGTTCGGCGGAGAGCGCGATGGCCTCGCCGAAGCCGAGCGAATAGGCTTCCATCAGGCCGGGGCTCGCCGCCCGGCTCTCGGCCTTGTTGCCGACGAGGTGCACGTCCTTGCCGGCGCGGCGCAGCACCTGGGCGAAGCGCTCGTCGAGCGGCGTCACCCCGGCGCGGGCATCGATCATGAACAGGATGACGTCGGCATCGCGGATGGCGATCTCGGTCTGCTGGCGCATCCGGTCTTCGAGCGAACCGTCGGTGCGGTCCTCGTAGCCGGCCGTATCCAGCACCTTGAAATGCAGGTCGCCGATGCGGCCGTCGGCCTCGCGGCGATCGCGGGTAACGCCGGGCGTATCATCGACCAGCGCGATCTTCTTGCCCACCAGCCGGTTGAACAGCGTGGACTTGCCGACGTTGGGACGCCCGACAATGGCGACGGTAACACTCATGTCGGCCTCGAGGTTAGGCGTCCGCGATCAGTTCGCGGGCGCATCGGTCGCCGGAGCGGCCGGGGTTGTGTCGTCGGCGGATGCCGGTGCAGCAGGAGTCTCGACCAGCGGCACGGCTTCCATGGCAGGGGCCTCCATCGCCGGGGCGGCTTCCATCGCAGGAGCGGCTTCCATCGCAGGAGCGGCCTCCATCGCCGGGGCAGCTTCCATCGCTGGCGCAGCCTCCATGGCAGGCGCCTCGGCGGCGGGGGCAGTTTCGGTCGCGGCGGCGGCGGCGGGCGGTGCTCCGGCGCCGAGCGACTTCAGTTGGGCGACAAAGATCTGCAGCCGGCTCAGAGCCTCGCGCGATGCGCCGGGGTCGGCCATCACGGCCTCGAAATCGGTGAGCGCGCCGTCGAGATCGCCGGCCTTGTACTTGGTCAGCCCCAGCGCCTCGCGGGCGGCGTTGCGCATCGGGTTGTCCGGCGCCACGAGGCCGGATACGCGCTGCTCCACCTGCCCGACATTGCCGCTGTCGACGAGCGTGTAGGCGGCCAGCACCAGCGCCAGCGCCCGGATATTGGTGTTGGTCTCGCCGGTGGCGATTGCGTCATAGGCGGCGGTCGCCTCGGCGGTCTTGCCATCCTTTACCAGCAGCGCCGCCTCGCGGAAGCGCGCCAACAGCGGATAGGCGCCGGTGCCGGTCGCCTCGATCTCGTCGAGCGCCTGCTGCGCGGCGGCAACATCGGTGCCCTCCGACAACGCCAGGGCGCTGTAGAACTGATCCGACGAACGGGCCGCGTTGGAGTTGTTCCACCACTGCCAGCCTTCCCAGCCGGCGACGCCAACGACGAGAACCACCGCGGCGGCGATCAGCCAGGGCCCGAAGTTCTTCCACAGGCTGCGCATCTGGTCGCTGCGCAGTTCCTCGTCGATCTCGCGGATGAAGTTCTCGTTGGACATCCAGGGGCTTTCGTTCGGGCGTTCAGATTGGCGCGCAACATATGCATGTGGCCCCCTGAATGCAAACGCATCCGGAGGCGCGCAGGCGCCGCACCCAGGCTCGGCTTTTTCTCAGGCGCACAGGCCCGTTCGCAAGGTGGCCGGGCTCACTATCACGGCCGGTGCGTCATTCCCACTCGATTGTACCGGGCGGCTTGCTCGTCACGTCGTAGACGACCCGGTTGATGCCGCGCACCTCGTTGATGATGCGGGTGGCGGCGCGGCCGAGGAAGTTCATGTCGTAGGGGAAGAAGTCCGCCGTCATGCCGTCGACCGAGGTCACGGCGCGGAGGGCGCAGACGAACTCGTAGGTGCGGCCGTCGCCCATCACGCCCACGGTCTGCACCGGCAGCAGCACCGCGAAGGCCTGCCAGATCTTGTCGTAGAGGCCGGCCTTCCTGATCTCGTCGAGATAGATCGCGTCGGCCTTGCGGAGGATTTCCAACTTGTCCCGCGTCACGCCGCCCGGCAGGCGGATGGCGAGGCCGGGGCCGGGGAACGGGTGGCGGCCGACGAACCGCTCTGGCAGGCCGAGTTCACGGCCGAGCGCGCGGACCTCGTCCTTGAACAGCTCCCGCAGCGGCTCGACGAGCTGCATGCGCATCCCCTCCGGCAGGCCGCCGACATTGTGGTGCGACTTGAT